>NZ_VTXF01000001.1:0-465489 GCF_013114585.1 Vibrio sp. 99K-1 | reverse complement strand
GCTTTTAACTGTAGCTCCTTCTCGAAGCGAAAGTCGGACAGCAGTTACCTTAAATTCCGTAAGATATTGTTGAGTTTTTTTACCTGATTTATAAGCTGGCATAAACACCTCCAATTACTATTGAAGGTGTCCACTAGATCGGGTCAACTACAGAGTCACTCTTAAATTGTTTGTTAGGGCACTACTCTCAAAGATGACCACTTTACTAGCCACCCTTTTGAATTTACACGACTTTTAAACGTTTCTTGTGACCTTTTCGGGTTATGTGTGACACAGTAACCAAATAATGATTCATACCCAAAAGCTGATATGCATTCGTACTTTTCAGGAACAACTTGTCGGATACCAATTGCCGTTTCTTTCTCTGGCCAGTAGCTCATAGCGTCTAGTGAACTTGTATAAGGTAAGTCACCATTGCGAGTGTGCATTATTGCCTGATTTCGAACTTGCCAGTTAATTTCCGGCATTAGCTGCTTAAGCTGAGCTTCATAGTATAAATATGCATTATGATCTCGCTCGTCAGGTGCGAAATAGATAACATCCGCATCATTCAATGGTGTCGCCACCTGAAAACCATGTAATGCATCCCACACAAGATTTCGGACGAAACCTGCTGCAATATAGCATTGAGGTAAACCCAATTGAGATACACACTTCAAAGCGTTAACTCTAACTGGATCTTGTTTGATTAATTCTACGATTCTGTCCATTTCGTCCTGTGCCCTAACGCCCTGTTAAGGTGTGAGCAACGCAATACTGATGCCGCTGCATACCACCTAAAACACAAAACGCAACGCATAGCAAAAATGCCAAGCGTTGCGAATCACTCTTAAACAGATTGTTAAGTTTATTTGTTCGAATATTTCTTAGCCAACTCTAAATCTTCTTTAGTTAATCTAATGCCGCTCACATTAATTCGTTTAAATAATGACGATAGTTTTCTATTATCAATATGTTTAATCTTATAAAGAGGAAGTGAAAACTCTTTTATCTTGTAATAAAAATCATCTAGCTCATGTAGGAGTTCACTATTCACCGCCCCAATGGACTGTATTGCCTTGAAGTATTCTTCTGGATTAAATAGTGAAGACAAAAGTATAGATGTTTCACTCGTCTTCTCCCCCATCGAAAACTGTTTATTCTTCAAGTCATACCAAACTTTAAACTTTTCGTTTTTACTATTAAAGCAATTATATAAAGTCGATAACCTTTGTACGCCATCAATAACTAAATAGTGATGATAAAAATTACTCTCGGTTTTATTTGGTTTCGGAAAAAATGACTCTTCTATATCTTTTAAAGGGTAATCAGAAGTATCAACAGCTAAGATTATAGTTCCAATTGGAAAGCCTTCAGATATTGATACAAATAGGTCTATAATATTATTTTCTTCCCATGAATACTTTCTTTGAAAAGCTGGCACTTGAATCAAGCCATCTTGCATTTGAAGAAATAGTTTATATAGTGAGATTGTTTCTAGTGCCATATCATTATTCACCATGCTTCTCCTTACCCAAAACAGAATTTCTTGACTCTAGAATAATTGACTCTAATAAATGTAAAGTATGACTTAAATATCCAACTTTAAATTTGCCTGATTCAAAATTCCACTTCCACTTGTCAACATCCTCTGTATCTACCGAACGTTCTTTCTCATAAAACTTATGAGTTATGCTACGAAGTACTTCTTGAAGTTGCGTTGTAACTTGTACTTCTACCTCAACTTCAGCCTCATACGAAGTAAAATCTATATTAAACAGTTGGACCGGGACTTTTACGTAAAAATGATACGCATAATACCCATCATCACGCTCTTGGCTGTAAGATCTATGTTTTAAATTTAAGGAAGCAGCAAATTCAGACAACTTCTCTGTAACATATTTCGGGCCATCAACGTACTTACAAACCAAGCAACCTCTAATTATATCATTAAAGCTCACAACTAAATTAGTAGTCGTGATCCATCCATTTTTCGGTTGCTCTGGAAAGTTTTCATTCCACAGAACATTAAAACGAAAAGATTTATCAATAGCAGATTCAAACGGTTTTGTAAAAAAGGTTGGCACAGAGTCACTAGTATAAAGCTGACTATCCGTCTTTTGATTATAGTCTTCACACCATTGCCCGGATTTATCATTGAGTTTTTGAAAAAACTCGTGCTTCTCAACAGTAGTTTTTATCGATGCCATATTGGCACGATACATATTAGCAACTGCCGGGTCTAGAAACCTAGATTCCAGATGCTCTTCTGCCCAAGGGTAATATGATTCTAGTGTTCTTGGGTTCTCGTCCAAAGTATGCTCTCCATGATTTAACGAGGAAACTGTAGTAAATCAGACACTTATATCATATACATTCACACACTGTAAACTTAACGCCCAATTAAGGGGTGAACAACGCCTCCCCCCAAACCTAACGTATTGTGCCATAAACACTAAATTTGAAGTAGAAGCAAAAATGCCAAGCGTTGTGAATCCCTCTTAAATTGCTTGTTAGGTTTGTACCCACGAGCTTTGCATTAGCCTATTGTACGGAATTTCATATGTATCCAAATAATAAGCAACAATAGACTGGTCGCCACCCTGCTTCCGATACAACTCAATATATTGAAACAGACCTTTTGCAGCATTGTGTGCCTGTAACCATATATCTCTATCTTGGAATAGTACTCCATTAGGTTGCTTACGAAACTTTAAGCTTCCCATCAGTTCAGATAAATGATGCTCCCAGTCTATAGAGTCACTTTCTAGCAATGTTCGTAAAGGTAATTCCTTTAAATCGTCAAAAGCGCCAATATCATGCCCCCATACCCAAGGAGATTCACAAGTAACCACCATTTCATATGAACTTTTCAAATCTTGCTCATATGAACGAATTGTAAGTAAGATCTCTGAATTTACTTGTTGTCGTTTGAGGAATTTTAAATTCTCTAAACCAGCAAGAAACGCTAAAAATGCGAATAGTGGACCAAGAACACCACCAACATAACTACCAAAGCTCCCCCAGTCGCTTTGGTCATTAGAAAGTCCAGAATGAAACTGAATGAAAAACACACCTAACGTTGAAATTGTTACCAACACTGCCCCGATAAGAACAGCATTTTCACGCTTAAAGTATTTCAATTTGAACTCCTAAAACCTAACAGTTCTTAGACAGAAAAATTCTGCATTTAAATATAGAATTTTTCTATCTAGTTTCTTATGCCATCAATTGTACTAAATTTAGTTCTTCCATAACAGTGACTTATGATGTGCGCATGGAAATTCAACAAGCAAATATAGAAACTTTCTATCTAGTATGATTCACATTAAAATCATCAGGTTATGTACATAGAAACAGTATCTAACACCATGCAAATCTGGCGTTCTTCCAGAGCAAATTAGCCCCTGTAAATCCAATGCTTGACCCTATACGGTAAGGTGTTTATATTGTCGCCCGCCCAACGGGGCACATCCTAAAATGCACGCCGGCCATCCTGCCATCACTGGTGCATTTATATTGGTGTTTTGAACTTCCATGCTAACGAAACTTCGTCCTTTTACTCGTGAATCGGGTGCGCTTATGCATCTTTCGATTCCAATCATTTTGACTCAAATAGCTACCCAAGCGATGGGATTTGTCGATACGACAATGGCTGGCCAAGTAAGCCCTGCTGATCTTGCCGCTATTGCACTCGGCACTAGCCTTTGGATTCCCGTGTTGCTGTTGTTACGTGGTGTGATTATGGCGTTAACGCCTGTAGTCGCTTACCACCGTGGCGCTCGCGACTTTCAGAGTATCTCTGTCGAGTTTTTCCAAATGGTATGGCTTGCATTAATTGCTAGCGTACTGCTTATCGCTTACTTGGTGAGTGCTAAACCAATCTTAGAATGGATTGGCGTAGCCGCTGAGATCATCCCAATTGGCAGTGACTATGCGTTTGCCCTAGCCTTTGGTGTACCGGGTATTGCCCTGTTCTACACCTTGAACGGCTTCTGTGAAGGGATGAACAACACCAAAGTACCGATGATCATTTCGGTAATTGGTTTGCTGATTAACATTCCAGTCAACTACGTGCTTATCTACGGTAAGTTTGGCTTCCCTGAAATGGGCGCTGTGGGTTGTGGCTGGGCGACAAGCTTGGTGTATTGGCTAATGTCGGGCATGCTGTATTCCTACATTAAAGGTCATCACCACTACAAGACGATTATTAGTTTTACAGACGCTAAGCCAAAAGCAAAAGAGATGCTTCACCTTCTAAGGTTAGGTTTGCCTATCGGAATGAACATCGCGGTATGTGGCAGCATCTTTGCGGTTATCGCATTGATGATCGGCCGTATTGGTGCCGAGAATGTGGCAGCGGCGCAAATCGCTCTCAATATATCGAGCCTAACTTATGTGATCCCGATGAGTATCTCGTTTGGCATTACGATTCGTGTTGGACACGCTTTGGGTGAAAAAGATGAGCTTGGCGCGATTGAGCGCAGTAAAGTCGGTATTTTGGTGGCAGCATTAATCTCATTGCTTTCGGTAGCGATGTTCCTACTGTTCCCTGAATTAATCATTAGGCTTTACACCACTGACCCAGTAATCAGTGCAACAGCGGCAGTGTTATTGACCTTTACCGCTATGTACCAATTCAGTGATGCTCTGCAAACCTCTGCAAATGGTGCTCTGCGTGGCTATAAAGATACCAAGATCCCGATGATCTTAGCTATCGCTTCATACTGGGGCTTAGCGTTACCACTGGGTATGGTGTTGGGCTTAACAGATCACATTGTTCCTGCAATGGGTGAAGAAGGCTTTTGGATTGGTATTCTAACGGGCTTAAGTGTGTCAGCAGCTCTCATGCTACTTCGCTTACGTTACGTGATTAAGAAGCGTGACTTGCCACCAGCAGATGCGGTAACGGCAAATTAAGAGAAACCAATAAACTGATACAAAAAAGCGCGTTATTGCCATTGGCGATAACGCGCTTTTTATTCGAAGTCTAAAAATCAGTTACAGGATTCGGTTTAACAATTGTTGTTCACAATACGAACTGTACACTCACATCCTTCATCAGGACATTGGCTGCCATTTGTTCGGCCAAAAGAGTCATAAAGAACAAAGCAACCTTGGCGCGTCTCTAGATCCGCATCCGTTATGTTCGTGCTATCTAATTCAGCTTGGGTAAAGTCGTATTCATACCCGATCACAGTGTGTCGATTACCAAAATCAGAAGTTAAGCTGTCATCATCTGATAAGGTCATAAAATCGATCATCGTCAATTTGTCGCCCGACTCCCCTCGGCTTTCCGGACAAAGTGTGCCCCAGTCAACCTCAACACTGCCGATACCAAAATCGATCACATAGTTGCTCTGATCTCCTGGGTTTGATGCATCAGGGTTAAGCCCAGCGATAATAGCTTTAGACGTTACCTGTGTGATTACTCCTTCCATTGCACCCGCAACACCCTCAAGTACCGCTTCTCTTGCTGATTCTTGGATATTAAGAAACCTCGGCGCTGCTGTTACAGCAATAATACCGATTATCACGATCACAACGATTAATTCCATTAACGTAAAGCCGTTTTTCTTCATAACACCCACATCATGCGACAACTTAAAATTAGATAGCTCAATCATTAGATAACTTAATGAATTATCATTAACTATACATCCTGAATAACACACTTAAAACTCAACTTAGAGCGTGATAACACAGTCAACCTCAAATCATTTTATATACATTAAGTTGATATAATTCTTTGAAGCGTTATCACACAAGGGTTAAATCGAGTTTTCTACATGTAGTTCTGTTGAGTTAGCTGAGGCTAAACAAGGATCGATTTTAGTCCAAATATTTGAGCTAGCGCATGAAAGACTAAATAGAGAATGTATACAGATAACGCCAAGGCGAACCAATTGGTCCGCCTTCATGTTTCAAGAGTCGTACTTAGAAAATCGAGCTCAACAAGCCATATCTATCGATTGATCGCCAGATATGAGCCTGCAGCAATCATGATGCCACCAGCGCTTTGGTTTAACCGTTTATGCGCGCGCGGGGTTTTAAGCAAAGTCACCATGCGCCCCGCTCCCATCGCAATCAGCATCAAGCCAGCCATTAGTGCAATAGAAGCTAATACAGAAACTAAGACGATGTCTTGTGAACGCAAAACCGTTAGATCAACGAACGTTGGTAAGAACGAAATATAAAACAGAATTACTTTAGGGTTTGACGCTGAGATCAGAAAACCTTGCGCGAAGCTAGCAAGTTCTGATTTCTGACTTTTTTTGGCTGCATGCTCTGCCGAACCTTGCACTTCAGGTAAGGCCTTAAACATTTTGTACCCGAGGTAAATAAGGTAAGCTGCGCCGACATAACGAATGATCTCGAAAGCAAATGACCAGTTCTCCGCAATGGTTGCTAAACCAAAACAAGCAAGCGCTAGATAAATAAGATCACTGCATATCATGCCTAAAGAAAGGGAAATGCACTTTCGCCATCCATCGACCATTCCACGAGCCAAAATCGCAAATACGCCGGGCCCTGGAGTAATGCCAAATATAAACATGGCAATAAAGAATGTAACCGCACCTTCAAACGACATTGGCTTGTCCTTATTCATAGCTCAACATGATATTTGCTGAACGTAACATGCGTCCTTAAAGGGAGTAAAGAAACTATTCACCGATCCTTTACTTACGGTATCAAGGCGTTTAAATCTGCTTTTATTACTCGCTTAGAATATTCACCTAATGACAGTCGCTCGCTAATTAAAAACGTTCAAAACCTTTAATACTAAAAAAGCGAACCGTATGGCTCGCTCTTTATACTTCAGCTTCAGTTGAAAAGAAACTTATCTAGTTCGCGATTGGCGACAGTAACTTAGGGTTTACGACTAAGTTTCTCACACCGTGTGCGTGGTCTTCATTAAAGTCGTTCCCCTCACACCAGCTACCAACCGTTGCGATGTTCACTTTCGCCACTTGTGGTCTCACACTCCATGTGACTTGGAACGGTGAACCTTGTTCGTTGTAACCTGGGCCCGTAGTCGAGCCTGCATATTGAATGGCAGAACCTGTATTTTGTGGAATGTTCGTCGCTTGGTGCAAACCATTCACTTTAGAGTGCTTAGCTAGCTCTTCAAAATCGAGCGCTTTGTTATCATTAACTAAGACGTAGACTTGGGTTTCTACACGTAGCTGAGGGTTAGTAATTGCATCATTGAAACACGCCCCTAATGTTTCACCCGGCTCCACTTGCGCCGTTGAGTACACATAATGCACTTCAATAGTATCACCGGAATGAAGCGAACCATGATCGCTCGGACAAACCTTACCCTCAAATGGTTTTAGTTCAGCCTCGCTTAGCTTACCTGTGTATTTGAATCCACTTTGGAAACCTTTGCCGTCACCATTACCCGCATACTGGGTAAACTCACCGCCTTTGTGCTCTGCATTTTTATGAAAGTGAATATTACATAAGTTCATCGCGGTTGAGTCTGGTGCATTTGAGAACAAGCGCTCGTTAGTACCCTCAGATGAACCCAAGTCACGCGGCGCTTGTGGACCAAAGCCTTTACCTTGCGTATTTTCCGACAGTTGCGCTCTTTGCTCTGCTATCACACTGTCTGAAACCGCCTCATGACTGGCATCTGACGCACTTGCTTGCGTGGATAACATAACCATGGCGACGCTTAAAAACACACTTTTGTTTTTCATATCTCTTCCCTAGACTCTTATTTATTAAACCTAACTGACTGTGTCACAACAGCATATTACTATGCTCACGAGTGAATATAAGACATTGTCTTTGTAAGATTAGATTTCAATGCTTACTTTGGGAGAGTATTCAAACCCTTAGTGCATATAACAAGATCAATAGGTTAAATACGGCGACTCCCTTCCATAACAAGTAAATACCGAGCTGCGCTGACCTGCCCCTTACTCAAATCCAACTCTTATTGTGTTAGTAAGCAGAAACAAGACGTTACGTAATCCTGACGAATTCCAAATTCAGGCTCAAAAAAGGCGAACCAATTGGGTCGCCTTTTTTGTTTAGTCGTAATTTTTAAAATCGAGCTATTGTGCTGGTCGCGTTCCTGAAGCAAATATTCCGAAAGTCATGACATTCAAAGCATCTGTCACACCCTCCAAAGATTTTATGACCTGCTTCGTAGGCCCATTATTGAATATATGGTTACCCAAGCCTTTTTCGCCGTTAGCCTTAGCATGCTCCTCAGGAGGTTGTTTATCTGTCACTTGGGTCTTTTCATTAGCATCAGATGATTCACTCAGTTCATGAGAAGCCGAGCCATCATCACCATTGATATCACTGTCTTCTGAGGTAATAACGGAACTCTCATTAACATTATTTGGGGCAGGCTCAATGACCACTTCGCTTGCTGTCTCCTTGACCACAGCCTCTTCGACACTGTTATTAATCACTTTTTCATTGCTTGAGATATTTTCGTCGGTTTGATTTTCACTTGTTGTCGCACAAGCGGATAAAAGCAACAGGCTAATAGTTATTATGAATAATTTTCTGACCATGACGATTGGAACTGGATTAATAAAACATTGTTCGATTGTAAGTAAATTAAGCCACATGTTCCAGCTACACACTTACTTTGTGGTAACGAGATGTGTACATAATTACGTACTGCATAGAGATTCTTGGCTTTACAGAGTCTTGCTTCAAGCTTTAATAGAGTAACTGATTTATGGGTAGCACAATCCACCGATATCGACCTACTAATAATTCGAGACTTCGATTAGGTTACCATCAGGATCTCGTAGATAAATTGAGGTGATCTTGTCCACTGCACCCGTTCGCTCGACAGGCCCTTCTTCGATGATCACACCTTGTCCCGTGATATGATCGAATACCTCATCAATAGGTGTGTTGGTAATGAAACATAAGTCCGCACTCCCGGCTTGAACATGCTTAGCCTTAGGCTCGAACTCTTTCCCTTGCTGATGGAGGTTTATCTTTTGATGACCAAACGACAATGCCCAACGTCCCTCACCAAATTGAATCGGTTTCATCCCTAATACGCTTTGATAGAAATTTACTGTTATCTCTATATCTTTAACGGTTAATACAAGGTGATCTAGATGACTTATTTCCATAAAAGTAAACTCTCCAAAAATGACAGGCTCCCCGATTTAACCATTCGCCATGAGCGCAGATATAATCCAGCGCTTAGAAGAGTGACACAAGTAAATTATACGTAGGTAGATCCCATTGTTGACGAATAAAGGGAGCACGTCTGAGTGCTCCCTTTGTCTATTTGTCTTAGCTAAACTCTAACCAAGTTACATACACAAACCTTCGTGTGTCCAGTACCAATAGTTTTCAAACGGATCAGCACCCCAGTTATCTGTTGTAGACGTAAAACGGTTGCCCCAGTATTGAACCGACGCTCCAGCTGGGTAGAAAGTATTCGGGCTCCACTCTGGCACATCCACACACATGTCCTGAGGATCAGGTTGAGGACTAGGGTTTGGCAGTTCTAGTACAGTGCTGACCGCTACATAAGCGTCTGTTGACCCTTGCGCACCAGATACCATTACGTAGATATCATCTCCTTGTATACCGCCAAAGCCACAGTACTCGTTGTTATCCAAGTTGGTAGACGAGCAATCGTAATCATTCAAGGATGCAGGGCGACCGATAGCAACATACAGATCGACGTTACCGTAACCATTGTAAGTTTGGATCCACACATCACCTTCAGAGCTGTTCTTCAAAACGAACTGCTGCTGATCGTTGCCGCTACTCAACACTGGTGCAGGAACGTTCAATTCTAAATTGTTGATGCCCGGAGTTGGTGTTGGTGTTGGTGTTGGTGGATTAGGGTTTGGATTCGGCTGACCAGAACCACAGTATTGTACGTTAACCCCAACCTGACTAAAGGCAGAGCGTACAGCAGATGATTCATAACCTAGGTGTTGTGCCGCCTTACAAACTCCTTCAGCTCCTGATTGGAAGTTCGATCTTGATGTCCAGTAAAGTTGATTTGCCGTAGCGTAAGCCATGAACGCCTTTTTAATGTCCCAACCGTTGCTAGTTGCTAGGTGGTAGAACGCTTTGTTAAAAATGCCCGAGCTGTGGTGGACATCAATGCCATTGTAGTACTGGTTAACATGGTCGATAGACATACCATCTTCGCTAGGTTGAATGAAGTAGCGCATTGCTGGGCTATACTTCATGACGTGCTCACCCATCTTCCAGTTAAAGCTGCCATGCACATATTCACTTAACGCCGCAGCTGCCACATCAGAGAATGACTCATTCATACCACCTGACTGACCACGGTACTCAAGGTTTGAATTTTGCTCAGTAAAACCGTGGCTTACCTCGTGCGCGATCACATCCCACGTTGCTAATGGGTACATTGATTGGTTGCCATCACCAAACGTCATCTGTTGACCATCCCAGAACGCGTTACCGTAGTTCGATCCGTAGTGCACACGCATCGTTAGTTTTTGCTGGATAGGACGAGTGTTCAGCCACTCTTTGTACATATCAAAAACACGCTGGCCGAAGTAATGTGCATCGTTCATTGGTGCATACGCGCCGTTAATCGCGCGATAGTCATTGACGTTTCTTCCGTAATTACCATTACAGGCAAATTGGTGAACCTGACCATAATCTTGGCGATTATTCATGTTCATAGTGACGACGTTTTGGCTGTCCATCTGGCAATATGAGTTAACTTGGAATCCACCATACTGAGTGTTCGGACCGAAGTAGTAGCGACCACTCTTCTGGTTCCCACCTGGGCCTTCAGCATCGATGAACGCAATACCTTCCCACTGGTCAAGTAGCTCGCCAGATTTAGCGTCTACAAGCGTAATTGGTCGTGAAGGTCCCATGCCTTTTGTTTGTAGGAAATCAACCTTATAGATGAGGTGTGCTTGTTGCTGTTCATCTAACCAAATAAAAAGATCAGCATTTGGATTACGAATGGTTGCAGCTGCTACACCCTTATGTTGTGACTTGGCAATGGCAATCGCTTGTTGAGCGTTGATCATTGGCAAGGTTGACCCGATATCAGTTTCAATGCCCGTCAATACTTGTCCATCGACGGCTTGAGCAATACCTTGCTGGGAAAGATCAACGACTACCGACTGGCCATAAACCGGAACGCCATAGTGAAGCTGTTGTTTACGAAGGAGTGTCGTTGTACCGGTCTCAACTCGACTTGCTTCATGATAAGCAAGTGATTGATTTGCAGCACTAAAGCCTTGGCTAGTTTGATTAAGAATTGTTGACAAATCGACTTCAGAGTAGTCGAGTACATTGGCAGCTTGAGAAGTAAACGCTATTGGAAATAGCATTAGTAAATGTGCACCACGCATACATCACCTTTATAATTATGTTTTTTATAAATTCACCCAATGGATGAGCGCGCATCTTAACGATAGATTTCACGCATAGCTAAGTGCACTTAGTTTTATATGTGATGTCGATTCAGAACATAACTTCTCACGAAATAAAAAGTGAGGTGGGGAGTCAAAAAAATCAATACTTTCCGACACTTACGAATAACTCAATAAATAGACGCAAAATATGGAGGGGTATCTAATTTCCGATAATATCCGGAAATTTCATGCTTCGAATGGTTACGAGATTAAGGTTTGATATCAATTTTCAAATAACGGCGCCAACTCACCATCACAAAATTAAACTCCTACATTCACTAAACAAGGTAACGAGCAAATAATGATGAGGGTGTGTTGGCAATGTGTATTAGCTGAGGTTGAGACTTAGTCTTTGGCTTTATTGAGCGTATAAGTAATTATGCTATCGTCCCCTACCTTAAATGACCAAGTGTTGTCGCCTTCGGTAAAATGATATTCACCCTTAGACAAAGTTGGCGTCAGATTAGCGATGAACGCAGACAGCTGAGGCTCGTTGATAACAAAACTCCCCTCAGAAGTGTTGATATCTAAATCGTTATTGACTTCAATCTGCGACGTTGAGCTAGGCAATATGTCGGGCAACCAACCTCTATCAAACAAACGATCTTGTTGAGCCTGCTCGTAAGTGGCGTACTGATCACTGACCACGTCAGAACAGCCTGACAGTAAAAGTAAAATTGGGAGTAATAGCTTCGTTTTCATTTATTTCCATCATTTGAAAGCAAGGGCTTGTCCAGCCTCTGAGTTGTATTCGAATAAAAACAACAAGCGAGGAACAAGTACAATACAAAAACAATTTTATAAATTAATTATTATTCCCATTCAATTGAATTGACTTTATTTACATGCAGCCCACATGTAAATCATTTTAATCAGTACCTTAACGGAAGGATTTACCTATAAAGCGATATATCGATCAGAGTATATTAAGACCAAACACGCCCTTTACGTCGAACAAAACAGCTTCCGTTTTTTCTCTCGATACTTGCGTACCTTTGCGTAAAATATCAATCAGCTGCGCTTTGTCATCTAGCAGTTCTGCTCTACGGGACCTTATCGGCCTTAACATCTCCTGCAAGCACTCCTCCAACACCTTCTTTGTTTGTCCATCCCCTAACCCGCCTCTGCGGTAATGATTCTTTAACTCACTGACATATTGTGCATCACCATGAAACGCATCAAGGTATGTAAACACAATATTCCCTTCCACTTGACCCGGATCTTCAATTTTTAAATGGTTTGGATCGGTATACATGGACTTTACTGCCGTTCGAATCTCTTTCTCAGTCGCTCCCAGGTTAATGGCGTTTCCCATCGACTTGGACATCTTGTTTTTCCCATCCGTACTCGGAAGTCGTGATGCGTTACTCAGAAGCGGCTTACATTCGTTCAAAATAGACTTACCAGCGAGCGAGTTTAGCTTTCGAACAATCTCGTTTGTCTGCTCTAGCATTGGCAGTTGGTCATCGCCCACAGGGACTAACGTTGCATTGAACGCCGTAATATCAGCCGCTTGAGATATAGGATAAGTGAGAAAACCAGCAGGAATAGAGCGACCAAACGCCTTGTTTTGAATTTCACTTTTGACGGTAGGATTACGTTCCAAACGTGCGATGGATACAAGGTTGCTGTAAAACATGGTCAGCTCGGCCAATGCAGGAAGCTGAGATTGAAGGCAAATTGTGGTTTTAGTTGGGTCGATGCCAACAGCCAGATAGTCGGCGACCACATTGGGGATGTTTGAAGAGACCTTTGCAGGATTATGCGCGTTATCAGTCAAGCCCTGCATGTCGGCAACCAATATCGTTTGGTCATGCTCATGTTGTAAGGATACACGTTGTTTGAGAGAGCCCACGTAATGCCCTAAATGCAAAGGACCTGTCGCGCGGTCGCCAGTAAGAATAATTTCGGATTTGTTATCGTTTTGATTTGTTTTCATTGAGTATCTCCAAGTTAAAAAGGCTACTGGAGATATAAAGAGACGACAATCTTGATGACATTCTTAGCTACCTTCCAGCAGCGTAAGAATGTGAGTATTCCGTGCTGCTCTAGATAGAGCACCACCAGAAGAAAACTGAAGTTGAAGCGGGATTAAATTTCATTCTTAAAACGTATCAATATTATTGGCTAGCGACAACACATTTTATTGATTCAATTTAACTCGCTGTATTAATTGCATAAATTTATAATTCTAGAACGCATGGCTTGGTTAATCTCAAAGTAAGTGTTCAAGAAATTGAGCTGCGATAAAGCAGACTCTGCGGTGTGTTCGTAACCTTGATTGAAGCTTGGAAGCAGTTGAGCAAACTTAGGAAACCGCGCTTCTAACCTTCTATCAGACATAAACTCATCGACATAGCCAGGTTGTGGATTTTCTGTTTGTTCGACAAGATCAATCAAACGATCCAATGCATAAGACTGAACAAATCGACTCCCAGAGAGCTTTTCTCCACGGTTATAGCGGGACATACCCACATAAAGATTGGTCAGTGCTTCCCCGATCAACCACTCTTGGGTATTAGCTTGTGGAGCACTTTTTTTCGATGGTACACAGCACCTAGCATTGAACGCCTCTTCCTGCCAAACAATACGACCTTCAGCAAATGGAATATGGGCTAATTCATGGGGTTCAAAGACCGCAAATTCGCAAAAGATTCCATCGGCATACAGAACTTTATAACCATCGACCGTGTTTCGCACGGAATAGTCGATTGGATAGACATCAGATAACCAATTTAAATTGTTTAAAAAATGCTGCTTTTGTCCTGCCTGTACGATCGCAAAGAAATCGACATCTGAGTATTGGTCCAGTCTTTCCGTTTCGATACCAACAGAACCAAGCCCCAACAAGGCAAGCGCCTTATTTGAAGCTCTTAAACACTGCCCAATAGAATCCAAGCGTTGTAGCAGCATTGTTGGGGTAAGTTCTTGTGATGTGATTGGCTGTCGAATGGTGTTATCGGTTTGCATCGTGCTATCCCTGTCAAATTGAATGCCATTCAACCTAACTGAGAGTGATAGCAACGACTAAACACAATTTATAAAATCTGTGTTTTGGATAACGATCTGTGCAATAAATGGATTGATTTAGGAGCTTTCAACTACCACCCGCATTTGTATCTCTACCTATTAAATAGATGACTTGCCAAGATACATCGCCATTTCTTGTTCAGGTACCATGCCTCCACCCGTCGCCCAAACAAGATGCGTGCTGTTGGATAACGTCGAACCATCAATACCTAATCTCGTCATATATTCAGTGTTGTGTTCTACATGGATAGGCCCTGGCATGCCTGCTAATGCAGAGGGCTCTAGTTTGATGGCTTCTGCTTGATTCAATTGACCTAACAATTGATACATGCGTTCATCCGTTAATGTGTAGTAACCATCCAATAAGCGCTCCATTGCTCTGCCAACAAAGCCTGACGCTCGGCCCACGGCTAACCCATCAGCTGCAGTAAGGTTATCAATACCAAGATCTTGTACTGCAATCTCGTCATGCAAACCGGTGTGAACGCCTAACAACATACAAGGTGAATGCGTAGGCTCGGCGAACAGACAATGAACATGGTCGCCAAATGCCATCTTCAAACCAAATGCCACACCACCGGGGCCGCCGCCTACACCACATGGTAGGTAGACAAACAGCGGGTGCGCTTCGTCGACGACAATCTGCTGCTGAGCAAATTGCTGCTTTAGCCTTTCTCCGGCCACAGAATATCCAAGGAACAGTGTCTTCGAGTTTTCATCGTCAATGAAGAAACAACTAGGATCCAATTCAGCTTCTTTTCGTCCTTGTTCAACCGCAACGCCGTAATCTTGCTCATACTCAACCACATTTACGCCGTGCTCACGCAGTTTGTTCTTCTTCCACGCTCTCGCATCGGCAGACATATGAACGGATACGGTAAAGCCTAATTTCGCGCTCATGATACCAATTGACATGCCTAGGTTCCCTGTTGAACCTACCGCAATACTGTATTGCTTAAAGAACTCACGAAACTCGGGTTCTAGCAATTTGCTGTAATCATCGCTTTCACTTAGTAACCCAGCTTCAAACGCGAGTTTCTCAGCGTGAGTCAGTACCTCATATATGCCGCCACGGGCTTTGATAGACCCAGAGATAGGCAAGTGACTGTCTTTCTTCATCATCAACCGCCCTTTTATCGGCAATTGATAATACGCCTCCAATGCTGTTTTCATCGTTGGAATATCAACAACATCCGATTCAATGATGCCATTGGATAATTGAGTTTCAGGAAATGCTTTTGCAAGGTAAGGGGCGAATCGTTGTAAGCGTAAACTCGCATCATGAATGTCTTTCTCATCCAAGCCGACATAAGGTAACCCTTGGTCTAGTGTTGTGACATTTGGGTTAAACCAAACCACCTCTTCGAACGCCATAAGCTTATTTAGTAATGGAAAGTCGTTGGTGAGGTTATTTAGATTCAGTTCGTTCATGGCTACCTTCTCTGGTATTAAGCGTTCTGGGCGATTTCAATCACTTGGTGTACACCCTATTAGAGCCGTAATCGAGAAATGATTCAATAACCGATACTTGTGCCTGCCGTCAGCAGATGCTATTTCCCTTACTATGCCCTTGAGGCAACCGTCTTAATGTATTCACTTGGCGACAGACCAAACTTACCCTTAAAGCGCTGACTAAAACGTCCTTCAGATTGGTAACCACAAGATTGAGCAAGCATCGTGACATTGTGTTGGCCATTTTGCATAAGATACAAAGCATGGCTCAAACGCACTTCTGCTAATACCTCACGATATTGCATTCCTTCGAGTTTGAGCTTACGGATTAACGTCGCACGACTCATTGCAAAACGCTCTGCAACGTCTTCTAAAGAGTGTTTCTCGTCTGGTGAATGAGATAGGTAATGACTGAGTTTTTGGCTGAAAGAGACGTTTGAACGGGTAAACAACCGATGTAATACACCCTTCTCTGCAAGCTGTTGATACAAACCTTGCAACCAAAATTGCTGTGTGGTTTCACTCATACTTTGACGATCAAACGTAAACAACGCATTTAAAGTATCTTGTAAACTGCGGTCTGTTTCTATAGTGGGGTATTCAAATTCGGCAGCACATTGTTCACTCAGTTCGAGCATCGCTTGAGTGGGTTGAAAATGAAAACTAAACACGCGGGACAGAAATCGCCCTTTATGTGGCATATTCTCAAAACTCAATGATGCCGAAGCTTCACACAGCAACAACTCAGAATGAGTAAGCTCTGCTGCTGAGTCTTTCCAAAACAAACGCTTACTGCCCGTGATGATCTGAATAATACTAGGGGATAGAATCCTCACATTACGCAGCTTTTGTAACTGCTCAGCTCGAAACACTGTCACTTGATATTGATGATTCATCTCATCCCCTTATTTGTTGTTTGTCTATAGCAAATTAACGGGTGTAAGTTGCTGTTAACCTTGCTTTGTCTAGCGCCATGCTATTCAGTGTAAAGCCCACGACAGCTGATGGTGTATTCTCATCGAGGTTTAACTTATCAGTTGGTAGCGCCCAAACCGTAAATTGATAACGATGCATGCCGTCTTTCTCAGGAGGGCAAGCGCCACCAAAACCGACCGTTCCGTAATCGATGCGCCCTTCCTTACCACCCAACTTCGTAATGTCCGCTGCGCGAGGTAATTCATTCACGGTTGCTGGAATATCAAATGCAACCCAATGCCAAAAACCACTTTCGGTTGGTGCGTCTGGGTCATAAGCCGTGATTGCAAAACTTTTGGTGCCTGCCGGTGCGTCTTTCCACATTAGTTGAGGTGATAAGTTCTCACCATCACAACCCCAACTAGAGTATTCAAACGTCTTGGCCATTGGGTGACCTTCTTGAATATCGTTACTGGTTAATTCAAATGCGTGAACTGAGCTTGCAGCCAAGATGCTCGCTGCCAATACTGATCTGATCATTGTTCTCATGATGATTCCTCTTGTTAGGTTTAAATCCAGTATAATCAGTTCCACCCTTTAATAAGTAACAGTAAGTACATAATTATCTAATCAAATTCAAATAAATGATACTTTCTGCACTTTAGAACCATTATTTTAAGAAATCATCGATTGATGATGTATCGCTAATTTCGCGACTCGCGGTCACAAATTGATAAAGTGGGGACACTTGTTGACATTCAGGTTACAAATCTCGAGCAAAATTCTTTAGACTCGCGCTAATGACTTTTAATGAGAATAACTGGATGCGCAGGCTGACATTAGCCCTTTGTTTGATCTTTTGGCTCCCTACGCTAGCCAACGCCCAAAGCTTGCAAGATAAATGGCAGTCCCTGTACCAATTGAGTTGGCAGGCGTCTCCGATCTTTGTTTCTCAGCAAGAGTTATCTCATTACCCAAAGGCTCTGCTTCAAGACAACAGCCGTTACCCAAATTTCAAAAAATTCACATGGCAAGATATTGCTTTATTGGCTGAGATTCAGCAAACATGCCAAGCGATTGAACCTTCTAATTCTGCGTTAAACGATGCCATCGAGTTCGAGCTTGCTTTATGTCAGCAACAAACCTTAGATTCAATCTGGTTTGCCGCCCATTCTAAAAAACACCCTGCTGGTGGAAGTTTCGCGGACCGTTATGTGGCGCATTACCCAGAGACAAGCGAACAGATTCACCCGTTTTTAACGATTACCAACCCACTGCACCCGCTGTACACCAAACTACAACCCTTAACAGCAGAAGGAAGGGAAGCGCTGCTTGATGGATACCGAGCCTGGCAACAAGGTGATGTACTTTGGTTAAGTGGTGAGCAAGGTTGGAAAGTGGTCTCGCAGGATGTTTGGAAGCCAATTGCGAACCAACAAGGCATGACCTTATCTGGAGAAAGCTGTTCGTTTCGATACAGTAATCTCTGCATGAGTGAAACGAACAACGACACTCTTTTCATGAAAGTGATGATCTTCTCTTTACTGATTGTTCTATTTTCAATACTAGCAAGATCGCTATTTCTAAGAACAAAACAGCGTAAAGAGAGACAGTTTGTGTTGCAGCTACTGACTCATGAACTTCGCACACCAATTACCAGCCTTGGTTTAACCGTCGAAATGTTCAGAAATCGCTATGACGAGTTCCCTGATGCCACTCAAGATGCAGTTTGGCGTTTAATATCTGACTATCAGAGGCTATCTCAACTGACTGAAAACAGTAAGGTTTACTTGAGCACAGAAAACGCCGAACCTCTATTAAAGCAAAACGCTTCTCTCGAAGAGTGGCTTGAACATGTATGCGAAAAGCACAACATCGGCTATCAATGTGATTCCGGCGAAGTAGAGCTTAACCTGCCCTATTACTGGCTGACCATTTGCTTAGATAACTTGATCAAGAACGCTAAGCAACACGGCAAAGGTAATGTGTTAGTGACCGTTACCCTTGCTGACAAGTTAAGAATTGAGGTCCAAGATCAAGGACATTTCCCTTCATTCTTAGAACGAACCTTGTCCCGAGTCACTCCAAATGATGCGCATAGACACGATAACATGGGTATTGGACTCACCATTGTCGAACACTTGATGAAACAGGCGAATGGACGCCTCATTATTCTCCGTAATCCAACCCGATGTATTTTGGAAATAGCTTATGAACACCCTACTGCTGATTGAAGATGATCCACTACTTGGACAAGGCCTAGTCAGCTTCTTTGAGTCCAATGGTTATCAATGCCTTTGGGCACAAGAAGCTGCGCATGCCAATAAGCTTTGGTTACGAGCCGACCTCGTGGTGCTTGATAGGCAACTTGAGGACGGCGACAGCTTACAACACCTGCCAAACTGGTTACTTCTTAAAGCACTACCCGTGATCGTATTAACCGCGAAAGTAGAAGTTCAACAGCGTGTTGAAGGCTTAATGGCTGGAGCAAAAGATTATGTGACCAAGCCTTTTTCTAATGAAGAGCTGCTCGCGCGGGTCATCACTCAACTGCGTCCGCTGGGTGTGAGCCACCTAAATTACGCCGACATCCAAATCAACTTGTCAGAAAGAATCGCGTATCTGGATGAAAGCCCAATCGCACTTAAACCTAAGGAATTTCAGTTACTGGTTCTGTTTATTCAAAACCAAGGGCGGGTGTTTCATCGAGACGAACTGCTCAACAAAATTTGGGGCTATCAAGCCTTTCCAAGCACCCGAACCGTGGACAATCACATACTCCGCTTGCGTCAGAAATTGCCGACACTCCACTTAGAAACTCACCGCGGTGTTGGTTATCGTTTAGTTGGGGATTCGAAATGAAAGTAACATCGTTAACCGCTTTGCTGTGTGTGTTACCGTTTGCGAGTCATGCGACTTGGTTTACAGAGACACCTTTACAACGATCTTATCAATCGCTACTTAATGAGCAACCGCAGCTTGCATGGCAAGAGTTACAAATCGCACTCAATCAAGAATCGCTTGATAGTCACCTTTGGCTGCCCGTAAAACAAGAAATACTCACTAGAACTCAATGTGGAAGAACACTTAAACAAAGCGATGTACCCACCTACCACATCCAAGTGAGTTTTATTAAACGTTACGGTCTTTCGTCACAAGGCTATCAGATTAAAATCTCAGCCGAGCCACGCAGCAGTGATCTAAATAAAAAAGCACAGCCAGTCACACTCATCGCTCCTGATGGTCTTACGATGATTGAAGGACAGTTCAACCCGGGCGTCGACTATCAAGAAATCGAAACCAATGAGATGTTCATTAAGCCTGAATCTGGTGTCTATCAATTAACCGTTGGGACGAACAACTACCCACTTGTAGTCGCTTTAGATGACAGCAATCGCTGGTTAGCACTGGAGAATAAGCTTGAGAATGCACACGTTGTGGTCACGCCGCCAGAGGTAATCGATAACTGCCCTAGCACCAATGTAAGTTGGCAATGGTTTGATGAAAACTACAACATGTTAGGTTTCAAAGTGCCGATCAAAGCAAAACACGTCGCTGTTCCTACAGAAAGCCCATCAGTAGGTAAAGCTAGCCACTTGAGTGCCTCTGTAGAAAAGTATGAATACCAAGGCGCGATTGAAATCCAATATGTTCAGCGTGTTGCGGTGCCCTTCTGAAGTCCTACCACAACAAGATACTGATAGTTGTTCGGTGTAAAAATAGAGACATATAGGTGACAAAACACTAACGCATCTCAGATGTAATAACCGTACTTACTCTTTACGGAATATCGATATGCTTAGTATCCACCACAAATTTAATACTACATCTTGTGCCATTTTGGCCGTATTCGCCGCTTGTGCTTTTTCAACACATGCTCAAGCGAACGAGTTAATACTTGCCGACCACACCGCCAACGACATCGTTTCGATATCACCAGAAACGCTCACGATAGATTGGAATGACCTAAGCATTAACAGTGCTTCGCTAACCGTTAACCGTATCCCTCAAACAGTGGCCGAGATAACCAAGGATTCAACCAGTGCCGCTTGGACGTTAATGCCAAGCCGTATCGCAGTAACCGCAGAGTTAAATCAAGGTGAACTTGACCTCCAATTCACGCTACCTTCCGATATCAAGGTAAAGCGCAATCAACCAATAGAACTAGCGTGGTTCAACCTTGCGGAACAAGAAACACAAACACTGCTGCTGCCCTTTAGTGAAGGTATGCGCGTGCCTACCAACAATAAGCGATGGGCGAATTATCTCGCCAATAACCACTCTGGAAGTAACACCACTCAAGACCTAAAGATGCCGTTTTGGACCACACAACAGAGCGATCAATTCATCAGCTACCAATTGATCAACCCAACCAATAACCAACTGTTTTTTAATGATGTAACGTCTGAATCGGACTCTAAAAACAAGTCCCTTATCGATATGAGCGCATCGCATCAGTTCACCGCGCTAAATCAGTCACAACCTTTTGCTGTACGTATCACGCTTGGCGATTCAATGCTCGATGGTGCCAAGCAATACCGCGACTGGCGCATCGCCAATGGGTTGTCAGAATCACTAGCCTCAAAGCAAGCGCGTAATCCAGATATTAGCAAGCTGGTTGGTGCAAGTCATGTCTACCTGTTTGGTAAAGATCCTTTGAGTATCCAAGATGTGAAAGACTGGTGGGGACTAAAAGAGTGGTACTTTGAACGCTCTAAGCTCAACATATCCGATGAAGCTAAGCGTGAGCTATCCACTTTGTCTAAAGGTAAGGACTGCTTGAGCCGATATCATAAACAGTTGCTGTTGGATTCTATTAGCCAATATCTACAAAGCTTATACCCCGTCGCATCCCCGACACTCGCTGATAACACGATTGAGGCGCAATACATCGCGGCGCAAAATCGAAAAAACTGGTTGTCTGAACACGCGTCGTCATTTCTTAACTCACCAGATACTTGGGGGCAAGCCTTATCATCCGGCATGATCGATAATCTAAACAACGCCGGATTAAACAAGCTTTGGTTGGGCTTTGATAACTGGATGCCTGCATTTTATCAGCCAAACGCGGTCGAGTTAGCCAAACAATCTGGTTACTTGGTTGGGACTTACGACTCCTATAACACCGCAATACCGGCTCAATTAAATGACAGCTGGTTAACCGCCCAGCTACCAGATCCAATACGAAAAACATGCGCAATTGAACAAGCTGATGGGGCATTGAAAAAAGGATTTCGTGGTAACGGCTTCTACTTAAACCCTAATTGCCATTTGGACTACGTAAAACAGCGCGCTAAAGACATCATGAACTTTGGGCACTTCAATAGTTTATTTTTAGATGTCGATGCGACCGCAATGGCACGTGAAGACTACAGTGACAATACCAGTGAATCGCAGATGCTTTCCGCTTTTAACAACCGAATGCAGTGGCTAAGCGAGCAATCATCTCTCGTATTGGGCTCCGAAGACGGCAACAGCTTAACCACCAAAGGCATTGCATTTGCGCACGGCTTAGAAACGGTTGGATTCGGGTGGACAGATAAAGAGATGAAACAAAATCGCCAGTCCCCCTACTTTTTGGGTCGCTGGTATCCTGATCATAAGCCCGACTTTTTCTTCAAACCGGCAAAGGTTAAAGAGCCGTACAAGTCACTACTGTTTTCGCCTCAATATCGCGTCCCGCTATACCAAACTGTATTTCATGATGAAGTGATTAATACGCACCATTGGCACTCAGACAGTCTCAAGTTTACCAATGTGAAAACCAACCGTGACTTAACAGCCATGTTGTATAACACGCCCGCGATGGTGCACTTAACCAGAGACGAAGCTGTGAAAAGTACAAGCCCAAGGCTCAAAACCTTAAAACACTATCAAGATGGGTTTGACCCGATACATGAACAGCTGTGGAATAAAGCGTTGATTAATTTCTCATGGTTAAATAGCAACGGTACCGTCCAACAAACCATGTTCAGTGATGGCAGTAAGATCATCGCCAACTTCTCAGACCAAGTGTTTGATAAAGGCGACATCGATGTGGCTTCGGCTTCCATCAATGCGATATTAAGCAATGGAGAAGTCATAAAGTGGAAAGCCGAACTTAACTAAAGTGATTAATTTAGTCCCTTAGCTGTTAGCAGAAAACCAAGGGGGTTAGCTTACCTTAATAAAGCTAAGATTAAGCTAACCAAGCTACTTGCGCTTCTCACTCTGAAACGCTGTGAGTAGATAATCGATAAACACCTTCTTGCGTTTCGGCATTAATTGTCTGTCGGCATACACCAAGCTTACCGAAACTTGTGGCATGTCGTATTCCGGCAGCAGCTTCACCAGTCGACCCGTCTTGAAATGCTCCCGACAGATGAACTCAGGTAACACTGCTAGCCCTAGGCCATCGACACAGGCCGTTAAACACGCGGTAATCGTGTTTACCCGGAGTTGGCTTGGTAGCTGAATCAATTCAGACTCCCCATCACCTAATTGCAATTCCCACTTAGGTAAACGTGCGGCTTTGTTTACCACCTCTATCATGCGAAAAGGAATCTTAAGGTCCTTTGGCGTGTGTATTGGGCCAACTTGTTCTAGATATTTAGGGCTCGCCACTAACACACGTTTAGAGGTTGTTAGGTATCGAGAAACTAAACTTGAATCAACCAGCTCACCAATCTGCGCGTACAGGTCGATCCCTTCGCCGATGATGTCAACTTCTCGGTTGGTTAGCTCCAAGTTCATCGTCACATTCGGGTATTCAAGCAGAAAGCTATGGATGTATTTAGCAAGTACTTGATGACCCAACTCTACCGGTAGTACTACATTCAATGGACCACGAATCAAGTCTTGGTTTGCAGAGACTTCTAACTCCGCTTGATTCATGATCTCTTGCATTTGAAGGCTCGACTGATAGAAGCGCTCTCCTTCAGGCGTGAGTATCAAACTGCGAGTCGAACGAGTGATCAGCCTCACACCTAAATGCTGTTCTAGCTCTGCTAATTTTCGACTCACTGTTGATTTCGTCATGTTCAACGTTTCAGCAGCATGCGTAAAACTCCCACAATCAACCACTTGTGTGAAAACAGTCACAGCATTTAAGTCCATAAGACCTCCGAAAACTATAATTAGTAAGATTTTTGCAACAGTGTTTCCCTTTTTTCCTATCTTATCAATCAATCAGATTCATTTACAATTCGTTACATCCAAATAAAAACAAAATGAGAAAAGAGAAATGGCAGAGAACAACACCGCTTCGCAACCAGTAAGCACAAAAAAACGTAAAAAAGCCCCGCTTATTGCCACTGCGATCATGCTGTCATTGGGTTTAGCTGGCGCTGGATATTGGTACGGTTACGGTCAGTACTTTGAGTCGACCGATAATGCCTACCTACAAGGCGACATTACCAATATCAGCCCTAAGGTATCTGGCTATATCGTTAAGTCCTATGTAACGGACAACCAATCTGTTAAGGAAGGCGATCTATTGGTTCAAATCGATGATCGTGACTACCAAGCAACGCTTGCTCAGGCTAATGCTCACCTAGCCGTCGTTCAGTCTGACGTAAAGAACCTTATCGCCCAACAGACGTTACAACGTAGCAAAATTAGTCAAGCAGAAAGTGGCGTCGATTCAGCAGAAGCAGAATACGAACGTGCGATTCAACAAGTGCAGCGCTCGCGTAGCCTGTTAAAACGTAATTATGCTTCTCAAGATGAAGTCGATAGCATGGTCGCTCAACAAAAAGTGACTCTTGCGGACTTAGAGGAAGCAAAAGCAAACCTTGTGGCTAGCAATGATCAATTAACCGTAATTGCCAGCGAGATAGAACAAGCCAAAGCTTCGGTCACTGAAGCCCAAGCACAACAAGAACAGGCTCAGCTAAACCTTGATTACACCAAAGTTTACGCACCAACAGACGGTGTAATTGGTAAACGAAGCGTACGTGAAGGCTTGTTGATTCAAGCTGGTGCTCCACTTATGAGCTTAGTGCCAAACAACCAAGTGTGGATTGAGGCGAACTTCAAAGAGACGCAACTTAGTGGCATTCACAAAGGCCAAACGGTTGAAGTCGAACTCGACGCTTTCCCAGGACAACCGCTTGAAGGTGTTGTCGATAGCTTCTCACCTGCAACTGGTGCTAAGTTCGCACTACTTCCACCAGAGAACGCAACAGGTAACTTCACGAAGATCGTTCAACGTGTACCCGTAAAAATTACGATTCCAGACCAGCAAGGGTTAAAAGGTCGATTGCTTCCTGGTTTGTCTGTGGTTGCGACCA
Organism: Vibrio sp. 99K-1; assembly: GCF_013114585.1. Taxonomy (NCBI): domain Bacteria; kingdom Pseudomonadati; phylum Pseudomonadota; class Gammaproteobacteria; order Vibrionales; family Vibrionaceae; genus Vibrio; species Vibrio sp. 99K-1. The sequence goes on along the minus strand of NZ_VTXF01000001.1, from coordinate 440,429 downwards.
TCGATAAACGAGGCTAGACCATGAGCAGCGCTGGTGTTATCAACTCAACTCATGATGAGGACAAAGTATCAACTCGCCATTGGATCGCCCTATTTGGCGGCTTGATCGGTGCGTTTATGGCTATCTTGGATATCCAGATCACCAACTCGTCTCTTAAAGATATTCAAGGTGCGCTATCTGCTACCCTGGATGAAAGTTCATGGATCTCGACCTCTTATCTAGTCGCAGAAATGATCGCTATTCCTCTCAGTGGTTGGCTTTCAAAAGCATTAGGTAAACGTCGTTACCTAACATGGACCACGGCTATCTTCACTATTTCATCGTTGCTGTGTTCGTTCTCGTGGAACATGACCTCGATGATCGTGTTCCGTGCAATGCAAGGTTTTAGTGGTGGTGCTTTAATACCACTCGCCTTCTCACTGGTCATTCAACTACTGCCCATTAACAAGCGTGCTGTCGGCATGGCTCTGTTTGGTGTTACTGCGACGTTTGCTCCATCTATTGGCCCAACGTTTGGTGGCTGGTTAACCGAGAACTTCTCGTGGCATTACATTTTCTACATCAACATCCCACCAGCCCTGCTCGTGATCACCATGATCCGATACGGCTTGGATGATGAAAAGCTCGACCTGGGTACGCTGAAGAAAGCCGATTGGTTCGGTATCGCTACCATGGCACTTGGACTTGGTTGTTTAGAAGTGGTGCTAGAAGAAGGCAACCGTGAAGAATGGTTCAGTTCAAGCTTTATCATTACGTTGAGCATTATCTCTGCAGTGAGCTTAGTCTACTTCGTCATAAATGAGCTTCAACACAAAAAACCATTGGTCAACTTACGGCTATTACGAAATGGGCAGTTTGCGATGTCTTGTATCGCTTACCTCATTCTAGGGATGGCGTTGCTTGGGTCTATCTACGTGTTGCCAATGTATCTGACACAGATTCAGCAATACAACGCGATGGAGATCGGCGAAGTACTCATGTGGATGGGTTTTCCTCAACTGTTGATATTTCCAATCGTACCTAAGCTGACTCAAATCATTAAGCCGAAATACTTAGTGACCTTTGGCTTCGCGATGTTTGGTTTCAGTTGTTACGTAAATACCCACATGACCATTGATTTTGGTGGGCAACAGTTGATCTTATCTATGGTATTGCGTGCAATTGGTAGCCCGTTCATCATGGTTCCGCTCTCTTTAGTGGCGATGAAGAACATCAGCAAAATGGATACGCCTGACGCCTCTACACTAACTAACGTTATGCGTAACCTAGGCGGGGCGTTCAGTATTGCGATCATCGCTACCCTTTTGGACAACAAGACACGTGAGCATCTAGCACATATTAAAGAGTCACTACCTTCAGTAAGTCAGTTAGGTTGGCAAACACTCAAAGATCAACAAGCGTTCTTTATCCAATCTGGCAGTGATGCCGCGACAGCGATGCAACAAGCACAGGCAAGCCTGTTAGGAACCATGCAACGTGACGCAGCTATCATGGCCTACAATGATGTGTTTCTCATGATGACCGCATTCTTGGCATTAGCTGCAGTGTTAATTCTTAGTATGCGTGATTAAGTTTTAAGGCTTACAAATACCGTTTGAATCGTAGATAAATACCGTTCCAATTAAACAAAGAGGCAAGCCTAACCGCTTGCCTCTTTTGATCAAACAAGTGTTAACCTCACAAAATTTATGGAAAAACAGTAGCCGCAAAGAAACACTGTCAATGGTTTGTGAATATTCTTTAGTTACCAATAGCTTATTGACTATATAGATGTGAGCTGAGCACCTTGACAATGTGCAACCTGACACCTAAATTAAAAATATCATTTGGTATAAAGGAAAATGGATTTGACCTTACCAGGAGACCTAAGGGTTTTAATTGTCGACGACTCTAAAAGCGCGACGATTCTGATCAAACAACAGCTAGCTAGTTTAGGTATTGCCCACGAGTGTATTTTCATTGCGACGGATTATCGACAAGCCATTAAGGCTGTCGAAACGCATGCGTTTCATGTACTTCTCATTGATTACCACTTAGAGCAATCTTTTACCGGCTTTGAGCTACTAGGTATTCTGTATCGTAATCGACTTATCGACCACACGGTTGCGACGATTTTACTCTCTGGAGATATGCGTCAAGAAACCGTGCTTACCGCCCTATCAGGGGAGGCTCACCATTTTATCTCTAAGCCAATTAACACTCAGGCATTAGGTAAAAAGATCAAAAGTGCCGTATTCGAGTCAAGACAAATAGACCAACTCAATCATCTATATCCCATTACCACACCGGAATTACTCAAACAGGCATTAGAAATAACCAGCGAGAAATCCAACGTTCAATTCGAAGCAACACTGATTGAGCACTTGATCGCTGGGAAGAAGTGGCAACTGCTCTCTAGTCTCATCACTCACTCTAAAACTAACATGCACCCAACCAAATTGGTCGCAGAAGCCTTAATTCTAGACAGCTTGGGAAAGCCGAACTTGGCAATAGAGAAACTGCACAACTACCTTATCGTGCAACCACTATCGTTAAACGTGATTGATTGCCTCAGCTGCATTTATGAAAAACACAACATGCTACTGCCCGCGTTAAAGTTGGCTATTCGCGCATTTGAGATGACGCCAAGTATTAGCCATCGCGCAATCAGAGCGATCGATTTGGCTGAGAACGCTGACAATACACACATGCTTATTAAGCTTGGTGAGATGTACGCAAGTCATATTTCACCCGCCGATATCGACGTAATACATTCTATTAGAACTCACTTCGATTCTCTTAAAGCGACGTACCAAAGAGAAACTCAAGTACAGAATAAGCGTCTTTTGCTTGAGCATGCCAACCAATTTACCGAGCTGGTCAATTTGAAGCTTCCCGCCACGCTTCAACAACAAGTGTTAGCAAGCCTCGCCCTCTTTCATAGCAATATATTGTTGATTGAAGGCAGCCCGTTCGTTGCACACAAAAAAGTGATACGAGCAACTACATTGTTAGCTAATCAGTTTTACAATCAACCGACTTCACTGCTATCGCAACTTCTGCCTTTGCTCTGCCACTTTGGTGAATACTCTTTGTATCACATCGTTGAGGAGTGTTTGAAATCACGCGGTGAGACAATAAACGATAAACTGGAATCTCGCAAAGACGATCCTTCGAACTGTATCAACATCGAAGACTCAGGTTCGCTCCAAGAGCTACGCGACTTTATTACCAATTACCCCTACTCAGTCGCCGCTAAGCTAGACTATCTTTACGCTGTCAATAACGCATGCGTTGAAACAAACCTTAGCGACGAATACGTGGAAGATCTTATTCAGCTAGACCTTCCTCCTAGATGGAATCAATGGATTAGTGACTCATCAAAATATGGTTATTCCACTAAGCCGCCCAGCCCATTTTCAACATGCAGCCGACAGGAGTCTATATGCTAGATTTTGATGCTTTAAATGCCTACCTCGACAATGACAGAGATGTCATTTTTGCCGTGTTATCAACCTACCAAGAAGACCATGGTAATTCATTACAAGAGATCGAAGAACTGGTGCAACAGCAAGATTGGGGCAAGCTTCATTTCACGGTGCATACCTTAAAAGGCATTTTAGCCAGCTTCGGGGAAGAGACAGCAACAGTTGCCCTCGAAAGAGTTGAACAAAACACGTTTAACAAAGTTGCTCCTGAAGCTGATGACCTTTTACTCATCTACAGTGAGATGAAAATTATTAATCAACAAATCGATGAAGTGCTCAGCACCTATTAATCTGGATGTCGTCCCTATTAATCAAAGAAGTCGTCCCGCTGACTCCATTTTGTCCCACCACCAAATAACGATCAGTGTTGAGGTTTTGTAGAATCACAGAACCTCTACACTTGTCATTTTCGTGAATAATTTATGCCCTTCTCACCGACTATAAATTCACGTAACTTATCTAGAACCCATACACATAACACCCCTTTATAAAAGGCTTATCTTTTTGTTTTTATTCTGAAATTCCACCTATCAGTAGAATGTAACCTAGTTAATTATTTGTTGAGTTATTTGTGACATTCACATACCAAGTTGCATTTTATTTATTGGTAAAGATAGAACTCTTATCTACACTCTAATGAAACCACGCGTTAATCGCTTAGTGGCATAATAATAAAATAAAAAACGTTCAGTCGGTTAGATAAGGACATGGAAATGAACAACGAGAACATTGCTGCGGTTCTGGGGCTCACGGATGGCACCCCCATTACAGAATCATTTTCTGCCAACGCAGAACCTTATGCACAATACTTGAAGGACATTGTGGGTATTGACCTACTATCTCGCGAAGATGAACTTTACTACGCACGTTTAAATCGTCAGGGTGACAAAAATGCTCGCGATGTGATGATCGAGTCGAATTTACGTCTTGTTGTTAAGATCGCAAAGAGTTTTCTCAAGCGCAAAGGGAATAACTTCACACTGCTCGATCTTATCGAAGAAGGTAACATTGGTTTAATTAAAGCGATCGATAAGTATGACCCAGAACCGGGCTATCGTTTTTCGACTTATGCCGTTTGGTGGATTCGTGAAAACATTGAAGCTGCCCTGATGAATAAGGGGCGTACGGTTCGTTTGCCCGCTCATGTTTGCAAAGAGATAAATAGCCTTGCATCTAAGAAGCTCGATGTAAGCAAAAAAATGCGTAAATCGGTTTCCATAACAGAGTTATCTGACAATTCCGGAGTTAAACCTCAACGCGTTGATCAACTTGTCGCACTGAGCGGTTTTATCGATGTGACCACCACGGTAGATATCAACCATGCACCATTAGTTTTGGAGCAATTTGAAAGTCTTGATATCCCCGATCCCCAGCAAGATTTGGAAGCTCAATCGTTCACGCAGGCTTTGGAGCAAATTATCGGTACTTTGCCGTCTAAATTACAGAAAGTCTTAATTCACCGTTTTGGACTGTTTGATAATAACGTTAAGACACTATCTGAAGTGGCAGGCATGTTAGATGTGAGTGTTTCCAATGAACGAGTAAGACAGATGCAAAAAGAAGCGGTTGAAAGGGTTCAAAAGCGGCTGCAATTTGATGGATGGGTATAAATCAAAGCCTATATAGTTGGATTTTGGGAGGGTGAGCTTAGAAGCTTGCCCTTTTTTGTGGCTGCCTTCTAAAAAACTCAATAGCGTTACCAATACTACGTCACCTATAAAGCGTAGTACGTTCACTACGTAGGATTAGATAATTGACATAAGTGGTCTCAAAGCGGTTCTGCTCCCACAACGATAGAATTCGCTTCGCCGCAAAATAGTAATCTTTGTTTCTCAATAGCATACCAACCGTGTTACTTAATTTCTCAAACCTGGCTTGTTCACTCTCGGATATGTAGCTCTGGTCGTTTTCAATAATTGGAGCCAATCCGTCTGCAAACCAGTTATTTAGAATTTCACGCATTTCTAATTCACACTCAGGCACGTCCACATTTGATAGCTCTCGATGTTGTGGGGGTGGCACAATGTATTTAGATGCTTGCGGTGAACTGACATAACGATACATGCCCTCACTCCTTTTTAACTCTCTCTATAGTAACTAAGAACATTCTTGTGGATTCTCAACCTTTTTGAAGCCAAAGAATGAATCTCAGCGACAAATAAGAAAGCCATGCAAAGGTCACTCTACATGGCTTTGCTCAGGGCAACTTTACGCTGCCCTATCTACTTGTCGGTTTAGACTAAAACTAAGCCCTCTCGATTATATCGAGCTTTGGTCGAAGTCGTTGCCTTGATCGTTTCCAGACTGCGAATCTGAGTCGAAGCTTCCAGAGTCGTCTGTGAAGTCAACACCTTGGTCTTGACCACCAGCACTAGTCCAGTCACTGCCACCTGATTCCATACCGGCCATGTCTGGTTGCTGCTCTTGAGTAGAACCTTGCATGGTGTATTGATCATCGACCTCAACTTCAACCGAGCCGCTTGCACCGTCTATTGAGCTACCCAATTCGTCGTAACCTTGGAATTGGATCTCGCTAGTGCCTTCGTAACCTTCAGGAAGCTCAACCGATACCGGCTGCTCAAGGTTACCACTGATAGTGAAGCTACCATCACCGTTATCCAACGCATTACTCACGCTAGAACCTTCAGGTAAACCAGACATTTCCGCGTAATCCACGGATTCATTGCCACTGACCTCATCAGGGATCGAGATAGAAATGGTATCGCCCGGAGCCGCTGTCACATCAGCGACGCTATCTTCAGCATCGGTGTCACTGTCTTGAACTTGCTCATCAGCTTGTTGTGCGACTTCCACTTGCTGCTCTTCTGTTGCTTGAACAGTTTCTGCTTGTGGTTCATCACTCTGTGCTGAATCATCGGCTACTTGAATGCTCAAGCTATGGCTCGATACTTCACCACCATCGCTAACGTCGACATTCATCGCTAAGTTGCCGTCGAAGTCTTCGTTTGGCCAGTATGTCCATTCTCCTTCACCAGATTCAGCGAAGAAACCTGCATCGTTCGCGTCTGCAACATCGACAACTTCTGCCGTTTCGCTCACGCCAAGTTCATCCACCAACTGCGATTCTGTGATAGTTAATGAACCATCGTCGGCTAATGCATAACCGTCACTCGCAGTCGCTTCATCGCCACCTTGGATATCCACATTGAAGAAGCTTTCGATGCGGTTTTCGCCATCGGTAGCAATAAATCCAACTTGAACATCGCCGGTGTAATCTTCGGCTGGTGTGAATTGGTAGTTACCTTGGTTATCGCTCTCTATTACGCCCTGACCTTCCATCAAGCTCACTGATTCAATGCTCAAGCTATCGCCCTCAGCATCGCTCAGGTTCGCTAACATATCTTGATCAGTGAACGACAAGGTAGCATCTGCCGCAATTTCAGTGGTTGTGATGCTGTTAACTTCTGGTGCCGCATTCTCTTGTGAGTCGCCCTCTTTAACGACTACGCCAGTTTGCTCATCATGAAGTACACCATCCTTGTCAATCACGTACGCAATGTCTGCTTCACCAGTAAAGCCAGGAGCTGGTGTAAACGTCCACGTGCCATCGCCATTATCGACAATCTCACCTTGGCTACGGTCCGCTAGGTGAACCAGTTTCACTTCATCATCACCATCTGCGTTCACGTTTTCAGCAAGTCCGATTAGGTCATCTGCTGTTAGGATAATCGAGTCACCCGCAACAGTTTCAAAATCACCTGAATCAATACCATCTTCAAACGCTTCTGGCTCATCACCGTAGTCAACGGTTGTTGCACTTACGGTCACGAAGAACTCGCCGTGGAAGTCTTCAGGAGGCGTCATTTGAATGTTTGAGATATCCCAGTCGAACAAGTCAATGTATTGACCAGGTTCAGTGATCATTACGGTGTTCACACCATCAGTCACTTCGAAGCCAACAGGGAAACCAGTCATCACTAGATTACTTAGTGTTTCTGAATCATCGACTAAGCCAACGTTCAATCCTAGGTGACCCGTTTCATCTTCACCGAAGACAAGTGGACCGTCATGGTCGGTTGTAATCACCGCGCCATCCGCAACAGGACGAACGTACACAGGAACATCGAGCACCGTTTCAAACTCACCGTCACTCACGACAACTTGTAGGTCTGAAACACCTGCAAAGTCGCCCGTTGGTGTGAAGGTCCAAGTACCATCGCCGTTGTCTGTTACTTCTCCGCCATCTTCACCGTCTGCGGTGATAATGCGTGAAACTACAAGGTCAGCGGTATCAATGTCACCGAACAAGTTCATCAAGTCGCCAGCGTCGAAGGTGAACGCGCCATCTTCGTCTGTGGTCATCATGGCGTTACCGACATTGAATGGAGCGTCGTTAACTGGAATCACATCCACATTCAGCGAACCATCAACCACTTCTTCGCCATCTGTTGCTTGATAACCTAGCTCTACCAAGCCATTGAAGTCTTGAGTAGTCACTAAGTGATACATGCCATCTGGCTGCTGAGTTAAGGTCGCATTGGCTGGAGCACGAACCGTAATGCTTTCGATGCTGATCTCGTCACCATCAAGATCCGTCACTTGATCCGCGATGTAAGCCGGGTCAATCACCATGACCACATCTTCTTCGCCTTGCATCTGAATGGTTGGTGCATCAGGTGCATCATTCACTGGCGTGACATCGATGTTGCCGTCGACTGATATTGTCTCTTGGCCATCGCTAACGTTAAACGTCATTGGCACATCGCCATTGAAGTTTTCGTTTGGTGTGAATGACCAAGTACCATCTTCGTTATCTAGCAACTCACCCAAACTAGGGGCAATCTGTAGACCTGAAGCAGACAGCTCGTCAACAGTGTTATCGATATCTGTAGCTTGAGCTAACAACATGTCTTGTGTGATAAGAATGGTGCTGTCTTCGGCTGTGGTTAGATTCACATCCTCTGATTCAGGTCCATCGTTCACAGCCAGAACTTCGATACCTGCCGTTGTTGTTGCTGTCGCACCGTCATCGTCGGTTACAACAACATCTAAGCTAATATCACCGTTAAAGTTCTCACTTGGTGTGAATGTCACTGAGCCATTATCGTTTTGAACTAAGGTGCCATCAGAGCCCGAGTAAGTCACACTCTCTAGCGACACTTCGCCATCAACGTCTGAGCTGTTCGCAATCAATTGCTCTGGGCTAATGGTTATCGTGCCATCTTCGTTCATTTGGTAAGACGTTGAACCTGCCACTGGTACATCATTCACATCCGTGACTGTCACATCGATGTTGGCGTCAACCGTATCAGTACCGTCAGACACTGTGAAACCAAGGTTTACATCGCCATTGAAGTTCTCATTCGGAGCAAAGCTATAAGTGCCGTCGCCGTTATCGGTGAACACACCCTCTGCACCTGTGTAAGACACATCAGCGATAGATAGGTCATCACCATCAATGTCCGCAGCGCCAGCAAGTAGATCTGCATCAGTGAAGGTTAGTGAACCGTCTTCTTCAATGGTGTAACTCACATCGTCGGCAGTCGGTAGGTCGTTAACAGGGTTAACCGTTAAGTCACCGGTTGCTTGAATGGTGTCGGTACCATCGGTGATATCAAACTGCATGTCGATATCGCCGTTGAAGTTCGCATCTGGCGTGATGGTAAATGAACCATCTTCATTCGCTTCAACCGTTGCATTACCATCCACAGTCAGGTTCGAAGCAGTTAGGTCATCCCCTTCAACATCACTTGAACCCGCAAGAAGTTGCTCTTGGCTGATAGTAATCGAGCCATCTTCGTTCACCGTGTAAGCCTGCTCACCTTGAACCGGAGCATCGTTCACAGCAATAACTTCAATGCCAGCAGTGGTTTCAGCCGTTGCGCCATCTTCATCAGCCACAGTGACATCTAAGCTGACATTGCCGTTGAAGTTTTCGTTTGGTGCAAAGCTGTAAGTACCGTCACCATTGTCAGTAAAGATACCGTCTGTGCCTGAGTAAGACACATCACTAACAGACACATCTCCCTCGATATCTGAGCTATTCGCAAGAAGCTGAGCGTCAGAAATCGTGATCACGTTATCTTCATCAACGCTGTAGGTCGTTGAACCAGCGACTGGTAGGTCATTAACTTCAATAACCTCAATACCAGCCGTGGTCTCTGCAGTTGCACCATCTTCATCCATAACGGATACATCAAGGCTGATATCGCCGTTAAAGTTTTCATTTGGCGCGAAGGTGTAAGTGCCGTCACCATTATCCGTAAATACACCATCAGTACCGCTGTAACTTACGTCACTAACAAACACTTCCCCTTCTACATCTGAGCTGTTCGCCAGTAGTTGTGTGTCGCTGAGGGTAATGCTGCCATCTTCTGCAACACTGTAAGAGGTTGTACCCGCAACTGGTACGTCATTGATTGGAACAACTTGAACATCAATGTTTGCTGAAACAACATCAGTACCATCACTTACATCGTAAGTTAGCTCGACGTTGCCGTTGAAGTTCTCGTTTGGAGCGAAGGTATAAGTACCATCGCCATTATCCGTGAACACACCGTCTGTGCCTTCGTAATTAACAGATTCAACAGAAAGGTCGTCGCCATCGATATCCGTTGCACCAGCGAGTAATTGCTCATCAGTGAAGGTTAACGAACCATCTTCATTAATGGTGTAGTCATGGTCGTAAATAACCGAAAGGTTGTTAACGGCTGTTACGGTAACGTCAAGTTCCGCAGGCGTAACCCCTCCGTTGCCATCGTCCACGTTGTAGCTAATGGAGAATTCACCGTTGAAGTTCTCCTCCGGTGTAATGGTGTAAGTGCCGTCACCATTGTCAGTGATTAGCGCGTTGTCGATGGAAATACCACCAACACTTGGTTCGTTACCATCGGTATCAACAGAGTCGCCATCTTCGTCGCCGGTTAGCAATTCAGAGATATCAATACTGTTTTCATTCGCGAGTGCTTCTTCTGCCGTTGGCAAGTCGAATGCATTTTGAGTGCCTACATCTTGGCTTGGAACAATAACTCCGTTCACGATATCGAATACATGCCAGTGATCACCCGATGGGTTTTCAGATAAGTCAGGGCTAAAGGTTTCAACTAATGTATCGCCAACAAACACCTGAACCTGTACATCTTCAACACCATCCACATCCCAACTTCTGCTGGTGTAGTTGTGTACTGAATAGTGCATGTCTGCATCTTGATAATTTGGAATAGTGATGGTTTCAGGACCACCGCCATTCGTGTCATCCACATCTTGCTGAACGACATTACCTTCGCCCAAATCGTGGCTCATGTCGCGGTAGTAGATATGGTCTAGCTCATTGCCATTTTCTGTATCGTAGAGCCATAGATGGTTGTCCATATCACGTGGGCTTTCACCCCATGTGACCACGATACGCATATCTGTTTCTTCAAGTACTTCAGATATTGCAGTTACGCCACCGTTCACATCCTCGCCCGCAGGGACAATGAAGCTGCTGGTGATAGATCCCTCTTGCTCAATGGTTACGGTACCTTGGTCGACGACAGCGCCAGTCACCGAGTAGTTTCCTGAGTCATCAGTAACTGTGGTGTAGCTGTGCCCTGCACTGTCGGTTAACGTCACTTCAGCGCCAGAGACTGGGTTACTGGTTTCAGCGTCTAAAACTGTACCCGTGACCGTAGTTTCATCACCTGCAGCACCAATAATCGCTGTCATGTCATCGTCTTCGATGTCAGTCGCGAATTGCAGCAACTCTTCTTGAGTGATGGTATACGAACCGTCTTCTTCGATGGTTATCGCCACATCAGCAGAGACAATCGGTGCATCGTTAACTGGGTCAACCGTTAGACCTAAGTTAGCCGCAATCGGTGTGTCACCATCACTGATGCTGTACGCGACATCAATGTAACCATTGAAGTTTTCGCTTGGAGTGATAGAGAATGTGCCATCGCCATTATCAACAATTGTTGCATCGTCTCCCACCAAGGTTAGGCTAGAAGCAACAAGCTCATCACCCTCAAGATCCGCGGCATTCGCAAGTAACTGCTCTTGAGTGATCGTGATGGTGTTATCTTCATCAACGTTAGCGTACACATCGTCACTGGTTGGTAAATCGTTCACTGGGTTAACGGTTAGGTCAACACCAGCTTGTACCGTTTCTAAGCCGTCTGATACATCGAAGCTTAGGTCAATGTCGCCGTTGAAATCAGCATCTGGCGTGACCGTGAAGGTACCATCGCCATTATCAACAACGGTCGCGTTATCCCCTGCACTGAGGTTGCTGGCTGTTAGATCATCACCATCGACATCCGATGCTTGAGACAGCAACTGCTCTTGAGTCAGAGTAATTGAACCATCTTCATCAATGCTGTACGCCAAGTCGCCCGATACTGGTGGATCATTAATTGGTAGAACATCAATACTTGCCGTTGTGGCCGTGGTTGCGCCATCCTCGTCGGTCACCACTACATCAAGGTTAACATCGCCATCGAAGTTTGCGTTTGGCGCGAAGCTGAATGTTCCATCGCCATTGTCCGTAAAGATGCCGTCAGCGCCTGTGTAATTCACGCTGTCAATCGCGACTTCGCCTTCAACGTCTGAAGAGTTTGCCAACAGCTGCTCTGAACTAATGGTGATAACTTCGTCTTCATTCACTGAGTAGCTCGTAGAGCCAGCAATTGGTGGATCGTTAACCTCAAGAACCGTAATTCCGGCGGTAGTCGCTTCAGTTGCACCTTCTTCATCAGTAACAACAACAGCTAAGCTCACTTCGCCATTGAAGTTCTCATTTGGCGAGAAGGTGTAGGTGCCGTCACCGTTGTCTTCGAACACACCATCACTGCCAGTGTAAGACACGCTATCAATCGCCACTTCACCTTCAACATCAGAAGAGTTAGCTAACAGCTGCTCGTTGCTGATGGTGATTGAGTTGTCTTCATGGACCGTGTAAGACGTGCTGCCTGCCACCGGTGGGTCGTTCTCAGGAGTCACGCTCACATCAATGTTGGCTTGAACCGTATCTGTGCCATCTGACACATCAAAACTAAAGTTCACATCACCATTGAAGTTCTCGTTAGGTGCAAAGCTGTAGCTGCCATCACCATTATCAGTAAGCACACCGTCAGCGCCTGTGTATGTCACGCTTTCAACCGCTAGTGTGTCACCTTCAACATCCGTAGCACCCGTTAGTAGGTCTTCATCTGTAAAGTTAAGAACACCATCCTCACCAATGGTGAATGTTTGGTCTTGTGGCTCTGGCGCGTCATTGACTGGTGTTACCGTCAAGTCTAAGCCTGCTGCAACCATGTCTTCTCCATCGGTGACATCGTAACTAAATTCGATATTACCGTTGAAGTTTTCACTTGGTGTAATGGTGAAACTGCCATCGTCGTTCATTTCAACGGTCGCATTTTCATCATTGGTGGTTAGGTTGATTGCAGATAGATCATCACCATCAATATCGACAGCGTGTTCTAACAACTGCTCTTGCGTTAATGTGATGCTGTTGTCTTCGGCAGTGACTGCACTGATATCACCTTCTACCTCTGGCGCATCGTTTGCTGGCGAGATGTGAATCGTCACATCTTGTGTTGCCGTTGCGGTTGTACCAGTATCAACATCCGTTGATGTCGCATTGACTGTCAGTACTACATCGCCATTGAAATCATCTGAAGGGATAAACTCTAGTCCTGCAAGCTCTTCTGGCTGTAGAGACCATGTGCCATCACCGTTGTCAGTACCTGCAGAAAGCGAACTTCCCTCTGGTACATCTTCAATCAAGATAGCGAGATTTTCTGAACCATCGGTATCCGTTAATGCAGCATCAATATCCAGTGGAACTGGTGTGTCTTCGGTACCAATGATTTGGTAATCCGCGTCAGACACTGATATTTCGATGTCGTCGATACCAAACGACTCGTCATTGACGCTTTGATTCAAGGTTGAACCAAAGCCAAGTTCAAGTTGGCCGTCTTCAACCGGCACCGTTAGGTTGATTTGGTGAGCTTGGTCATTCCATCCACTGAAGCCCTCACCTTGCGACACGCCATGAACCACTTCGCCGACTTCGTTACCTTCTGAGTCGTAAAGCGTTGTTGTGCCATCTTGCGTACGGAACGCAGAATTATCTAATGTAGTTAGCTCTTCGCCACCAACAAAGATTTGGAACGACTCACCATCCCAAGAGTCGATTTCGTAGAAGCTAAACGAGATATTAACTTCGCTCACATCACTTGGAATGTCGTAGGTTTTGCTGACGGCTTCATCGCCGCCTGTGCCACCGATACGACCCAACATGTCACCCGATTCGAAGCCTTGTGAGCTTTCTGTGCCTGTGTTCCAACCATTCGAGCCAGACTCGAAATTATCGGAAGCAATCACCAAGTCAGACGCAATCGACAGCTCTGGCATATCAACCACAGATTGAACATCAATCGTCGCTTCTGCAGGTACCGTTGCCGTACCGTCATTAACATCAAACGTCACATTCACATTGCCATCGAAGTTTTCATTCGGTGCAAATGTGTAGGTGCCGTCACCGTTATCAACCAAAGTACCGCTATCTGAAGCCACATTTTCAACCGATATGTTATCGCCATCAATGTCGCCCGCATTTTGCAGCAGTTGTTCTTCAGTGAAGGTAAAGCTGGTGTCTTCTTGAGTCACAAATTGTGGCTCACCGACTGTTGGTAAGTCATTAACTGGGTTAACAGTTAGGTCAGCCGTTGCTTGAAGCGTCGCATCACCATCGGTAATGTCGAAGTTCAAATCAATGTCGCCATTGAAGTTAGCATCTGGCGTGATAGTGAAACTACCATCATCGTTTGCTGTAACTGTCGCATCACCACCAACGGTTAGGTTAGCCGCTGTTAAGTCATCGCCGTCAACATCACTCGCTTGAGCAAGTAATTGCTCTTGGCTCAAGGTAATTGAACCATCTTCATCCACGCTGTACGCCAAGTCGCCCGATACCGGAGCATCGTTAACAGGCAGAACATCAATGCTTGCGTTGGTCGCTACAGTTGCACCGTCTTCATCGGTAACGACAACATCAAGGCTTACATCGCCATCGAAGTTAGCGTTAGGTGCGAAGCTGAATGTTCCGTCACCATTGTCGGTAAAGATACCGTCTGAACCTGTGTAGTTAACGCTATCAATCGCCACTTCACCCTCGATATCTGAAGCATTAGCCAGCAGTTGTTCAGAACTGATGGTGATGACTTCATCTTCATTCACTGAGTAGCTAGTAGAGCCAGCGATTGGCGGATCATTAACTTCAAGAACCGTAATTCCAGCGGTAGTCGCCTCGGTTGCACCATCTTCGTCTGTCACCACAACATCAAGGTTAACTTCGCCGTTGAAGTTCTCATTTGGCGAGAAGGTGTAAGTGCCATCACCGTTGTCTTCAAATACGCCGTCAGCACCACTGTAAGTCACGCTATCAATCGCCACTTCCCCTTCAATATCTGAAGAGTTTGCAAGCAACTGCTCGTTACTGATGGTGATTGAGTTGTCTTCATGAACGGTGTAAGACGTGCTGCCTGCAACTGGCGGATCGTTCTCCGGTGTCACGCTTACATCAATGTTGGCCTGAACTGTATCTGTGCCGTCTGACACATCAAAGCTGAAGTTTACGTCACCATTGAAGTTCTCGTTTGGCGCGAAGCTGTATGTGCCGTCACCATTATCGGTAAGCACACCGTCAGCGCCCGTGTAGTTTACACCTTCGACTGATAGGTCATCCCCATCGATATCGGTAGCACCTGTTAGCAGGTCTTCATCAGTGAAGTCCAAGGTGCCGTCTTCGCCAATGCTGAAGGTTTGATCTTGTGGCTGTGGCAGGTCATTAACAGGGTTAACCGTTAAGTCAGCCGTAGCGACTAATGTGTCTGTACCATCGTTAATGTCGAACGTTAGGTCAATATCGCCGTTAAAGTTAGCATCCGGTGTAATGGTGAAGCTACCGTCATCATTAGCAGTAACCGTAGCATCGCCATCAACCACTAGGTTAGATGCGGTCAACGCGTCGCCTTCAACATCACTCGCTTGAGAAAGAAGTTGCTCTTGGCTCAAAGTAATAGAGCCATCTTCCTCAACGCTGTATGCCAAATCTCCCGATACCGGTACATCATTTATAGGTAATACATCTACCGTAATGTAAGTATCAACTTGAACACCATCTTCATCCTGAATGGTTACATCCAACTGCACTTGACCGTTGAAGTTTTCATTCGGTGCAAAGCTACAAGTGCCATCACCATTGATTGAAAAGATGCCATCTGGACCATCGTAGTTGATCTCAACAAGCTCAACATCGCCTTCAATATCTGACGCGTTCAACAACACTTGAGATTCGCTAAATGTCAGTACTGAGTCTTCATCAATTGTGTAAGACGTTGGGCCTGCAACCGGAGGATCGTTCACCTCTAGAACCGTAATTCCGGCTGTGGTTGCTTCAGTGGCACCATCTTCATCGGTGACAACAACATCAAGGCTGACTTCACCGTTAAAGTTCTCGTTCGGAGAGAAGGTGTACGTACCGTCACCATTGATTTCAAGTACACCATCACTGCCGCTGTACGTAACGCTATCAATCGCCACTTCCCCTTCGATATCCGACGAGTTCGCAAGCAATTGTTCGTTGCTGATCGTGATGGAGTTATCTTCATGAACGGTGTAAGACGTGCTGCCAGCAACTGGAGGATCATTCTCAGGTGTTACGCTTACATCAACGTTAGCAGTAACCGTGTCTGTGCCATCGGACACATCAAACGTAAAGTTAACATCACCGTTGAAGTTCTCATTCGGCGCAAAGCTGTATGTACCGTCACCGTTATCAGTTAATACACCATCTGCGCCAGTGTATGTGACGCCTTCAACACTCAGGTCATCCCCTTCAATGTCCGTCGCACCTGTTAGTAGGTCTTGATCAGTGAAGGTTAATACACCATCTTCGTTTACTGTGAAGGCTTGATCTTGCGCGTCAGGACCGTCATTCACTGGTGAAACAGTCAGTTCTAGGTTAGTTGAAACAACATCATCACCATCAGATACGTCGAAGGTAAAGCTTACATCACCGTTGAAGTCAGCATCTGGTGTCAATGTGTATGTGCCATCACCGTTATCTGTAATAGTCACACTGTCATCGTCAGTTGCTAAGTTCAGCGCTGTTAACTGGTCGCCATCTAAATCGCGAGCGTTGGCTAACAGGTCTTCTTGAGTGATGATGATTGAGCCATCTTCTTCTACTGTTGCTGCAACAGGCAGTGCTTCAGGAGCATGTTCAATATGTGCACCTGTCGCATTGATGTGAATGGTTTGAGATACCGTCTCAGAGTCACCGTTTGATAGCTCGGTTGCGGTTGCTGTTACGTTGATTTCAATTTGTTCATTGAAATCTTCTGGCAGTTGAATCTGCAGCTCTTGTGCAATAGCTGTTGTTGGTATATCAACTGAGCCATCAGGACCAACGGTAATTTCACCGCTATAGATTTGGCTGTTCACCTCACCGACATCAATGGTGAAGTTGAAGTCGGTAAAGTCAGCGTCACCGCCGCCATAAAGATCTTCAAACCCATAAACCAGTTCGCCGTCTTCATTAACCGTGGTTCGTGTATGCTCGATACCATCTTGGTTTAGTTGAGCGCTTGAACCACCGTGGAAGATCGCGTCTCCATTCTGACCTTGAACAACTGTCTCAGAGCCGTCAGCACCTACGAATACTAGCTGAGGATCAACCGTATCCATGGTAGCTGGCGAGCCGTCTGCAGCGCGGAATTCATATTGACCGTCCTGCATTGCATCAAAGTTATTCGTCTGATGTCCATTTGGAATCAAGAACAGGTTGAAGCTTTCACCTTCTTCAATTTGGAAGCTGAATTGATCTTGCCCAGGGACTAGGTCACCACCGCCGCCAACTTGTGATGCATTCTCATACACCACTTCAACGCCTGTAATGTTGCCGTCTTCATCAACTTTGTAGTAACCGGCCGCATTTTGGAAACCGGCTGTTTCACCTTCAAACGTTACTGTAATTTCTGTGTCGTTGTAACTTGTGATGCCGTTTTCTTGGTCATTCAGAACGCCTTCGTTATCGTATTGAATAACCGAGCCTTCTGGCACACCATCAACCGTAACCGTGAGTGTTTCTGATAAATCTTGGTCGACAAGCGCAGCGCCAATATTCAGTTCAACAATACCGCCTGGCTCAACCAGAATCGCTTGGTCATCAACGTTAACGCCATCACCATCGGTAATCACAAGATCCGGCGCATCTGCGACTGCTTCAATATTCACGTACAGATCTTGCTCTACCTCATCAGTACCATCAGTCACTGTGAAGCTGAACTGTAAGTCACCGCTAAAGTGCTCTTCAGGAACAAAGCTGAACGTGCCATCACCATTGTCGGTAACCGTTCCTTCATCACCAGAGTAGTTGATGCTGGTAACACTTAGGTCGTCGCCATCAATATCAATCGCACCACTCAATAGATCTTCTTGAGTGAACAGGATGCTGCCATCCTCTTCGATGTGGTACATGCCTGGAGCAACAATTGGAATGTCATTCACCGGATTCACGGTCAATGTCATGTCATTAGAAGTACTTAGCTCACCATCGCTCACCTCATAAGTGAATGCGATATCACCGTTAAAGTTCTCCGAAGGTGTCACCGTGTAAGAGCCATCGCCATTATCTACAATGCTTGCATTTGGATCGTTAGTTTCCAATGAACTTGCAAACAGCTCGTCGCCATCTTGATCGGTCGCATTTTCTAGTAGCATCTCTTGAGTCACTAGAATTGAACCATCTTCGTCGACATTGGCAACCATTGGCGTTGCTTCTGGCGCGTCATTGACGAATTCAACTTTTAAGTCGATGTTTGCTGCAACTACATCCGTGCCATCGCTCACATCAAACGCTAAATCAACATTACCGAAGAAGCCCTGCTCTGGCGTCAATGTATATGTACCGTCGCCGTTATCGGTGACTTCAACTGTGTCGCTGGTGCTTGTAACATTCACAACAGACAGCTCATCGCCTTCGACATCGGTTGCTTGTGCTAATAGCTCAGCTTCAGTAATGGTAATCGCCTCACCATCTTCCGTGCTGAACGACATGTCCGGTACGTCAGGAGCGTCATTGATTGGATTTACTGTTAAGTTCAGGTCTGCTGCCACTGTCTCAATGGCATCAGTCACATCATAAGTGAATTCAATCTCACCAAAGAAATCTGCACTTGGTGTGATAGTGAAGCTGCCCTCAGAGTTTTCTACGATAACCGCATTTGGATCGTTGGTTGCTAAGTTAACCGCTTCAAGATTGTCACCATCAACATCCGTCGCGTTCGCTAACAAGTCTTCTTGTGTAATGGTGATTGAACCATCTTCATCCACCGCCGCTTCAATTGGACCACTCACTTCAGGGCCTTCATTGACAATCTCAACGTCTACCCTTGCTGTGCTTGGCGCGCTTGCTTGGCCATCACTAATATCGAAGGTTAAGTTCACCTCACCATAGAAGTTCTCGGCAGGTTCATAGGTAAAGGTGTTGTCGCCGTTATCGGTCAACGTACCTTGAGTTTGATCGACCAGTAACAGGTTCTCTACATGTAGGATATCGCCATCAACGTCCGTTGCACCAGATAGAAGATCTTTTGCTTCAATGACAATCGTGCCATTTTCAAGCATTTGGGTATGCAGCGGTTCACCTGGAACTGGAACATCGTTTACAGGCACAACGGTTAGGTCTAGATGAGTTGCTACTTCGTCAGTGCCATCAAATACTTTGTAGTCGATGTCGATTTCACCGTTGAAGTTTTCATTCGGCATGAAGGTGAATGTACCATCACCATTGTCGACTAGCTCACCGTCATCACCACCGTACGTGATGTCAGAAATAGACAGCGTATCGCCCTCAACGTCTGTGGTATTTGCCAACAAGTCATCAGCGCTGAACGTAATGCCAACATCTTCATCTGTTGATAGAACAATTGGACCAGACACAATTGGCGCATCATTCACAGATTCGAAGTTGATGTTGATGATATTGTCGTCGGTTAACTCACCATCACTGACTTGATAACCCAGCTCGATTTCACCATAGAAGTTTTCATCCGGTGTTACCGTCCAAGTACCATCGCCATTATCAGTCAGCGTTGCGTGCTCTGAGTTTTCACCCACCAGCTCTAAGTTCTGAATATCAAGGTCATCACCATCGATATCCGATGCTTGAGCGAGTAACTGTTCTTCGGTTATTACAACAGAAGCAAACTGAGCTGAACCTTCAGTATCGATAGTGATATTAGGAAGATCAGCCGTTAGCTCGATTTCGTTGTCACCCGCATGGATGTTCAACTCAACCGTTTCAGTGATTTCAGAGCCGTCTACACCAATCGATGTAAACACAGCTTCATCATTACAAGTTTGTGACACTGTCATGTTTTGAACAACATAAGTACCATTACCTTGCACTGTACCCAGTTCAAAGTAAGACACAGGTTGGTCAACGGTTAGTGTGTAGTCGGTCTCGAACGTACCACGATCTTCTTTGTGGTAAGTCATCGAATCGATCGTGTCTCCGTCTTCATTGAAGGCGCGAATTTCTACTTCTGTAAAGTGACGCGACTCTTCCATGAACCAACCACCCAAACCATCTAGGTGGAAGCTAATTTCGTTGATGTCTTGGCCTTCAACAGAAATGGTCAGTTTCTCATCACCACTCAGACCTTGGCGGTCGGTATCACCGATACCATGACCAATATGAGTATTACCATTCCATGCACCCAGCGGATCATCGTTACTTTGAACCGTAACCGTTAAGTCACCATCCGAGAACTCACGAGTATATGGGTCAACTTCTGTTCCCCAGTCATCCACGCTCGCATTATCATCGAAGGTACCAATTTGTGTTGTATGAGTACCGTTTGCTAGAGCATCTTCACTTGGCACGAAACGAACTTCCGTGTCAGCCGGTACTTCTTGACCAACTTCCAGTACTACCCACTCATTATCAAGATTAGCTTCAATAATGCCGTTTTCTGGTGCTTGATCTAGACGTAATGCAGGCTCTTCACGAAGCGTTACACCAACTGTTTGGTCTTCTTGTGCTTGGATGAAGATTTCTTCACCCGCTTCTGGTGCGTCATTGACTGGGTTAACGGTTAAATCCAGTGTGGTTAGGACTTCATTTTCACCATCGCTGATGCTGTATGTGAAATCTAGCTCGCCATTGAAGTTCTCGGTGTGCGTAATAGTGAAAGAACCATCGTCATTTGCAACGATAGTCGCGTCAGGGTCATTGGTTTGCAGGTTAGACGCCGTTAAATCATCACCTTCAACGTCCGTTGCGTTCGCTAGCAACTGCTCTTGAGTAATAGTGATTGCGTTGTCTTCATCGACTTCAGCTTGAATGCCGGATGTTTCAGGACCGTCATTCACAGCAATAACATCGATACCCGCAGTGGTTGTGGCAGTAGCACCATCTTCGTCAACGACAACAACATCAAGTGAGATATCACCGTCGAAGTTTTCGTTTGGCGTAAAGGTAAATGTGCCATTACCGTTATCAACGAATGTGCCATCATCACCGCCATAACTCACACTTGATAGTGAAACATCGCCTTCGACATCTGACGAATTCGCCAGTAGCTGTTCTGCACTGATGGTGATTTGACCATCTTCTTGAACGGTGTAAGCCGTCGAGCCCGCGACAGGTGGATCATTCTCAGGTGTCACGCTCACATCAATAACAGCAGCCGTCGATCCGGTACCATCAGAAACATCGAATGAGAATTGAACATCACCATTGAAGTTCTCGTTTGGTGCAAAGCTATATGTGCCGTCGCCATTATCGCTAAGAACGCCATCCGCACCTGTGTAAAGTACATTTTCAATCGACAGTTCATCACCATCAACATCCGATGCGCCAGCAAGTAAGTCCTCGTCCGTAAACAGTAATGTGCCATCTTCTTCAATGGTGAACTGTTGGTCTTGCGCTTGTGGCAAGTCGTTCAGTGGATTGACAGTGATATCGAGACCAACTTGAACCTCACCACCATCGTTATCAATGATATCGAAGCTTAGGTCTAGGTCGCCGTTGTAATCAGCATCAGGAGTAATGGTGTAGCTACCATCCTCGTTCTGTTGAATCGTTGCGTTTTCATCCGTCGATAGATTAATCGCTTCTAGGTTTTCACTATCAATATCACCCGCTAGTGCTAACAATTGATCTTGTGTCAGCGTGATTGAACTGTCTTCGTTGATGGTGTAAGCCAAGTCACCCGATACTGGTGGATCGTTAATTGGCAGAACATCAACATTGATGTGAGTTTCAACCGTTGCGCCATTCTCATCTTGAATCGTAACATCAAGCTGAACCTGACCATTAAAGTTTTCATTTGGTGCGAAGCTACATGTACCATCACCATTCACGGTAAAGATACCGTCCGACCCGTCGTAATTGATACCAACAAGTTCAACGTCACCTTCGACATCTGAAGCATTCGCAAGAATCTGAGATTCACTAAACGTTAGGACCGAATCTTCATCAATAGTGTATGACGTAGGCCCTGCAACAGGCGGATCGTTCACTTCAAGAACGGTAATGCCTGCTGTGGTTTCATCAATTGCACCCTCTTCATCTGCAACAATCACATCAAGGCTAATATCACCGCTGAAGTTTTCATTAGGAAGGAAGGTGTAGCTGCCGTCACCGTTATCTTGGAATACACCATCTGTGCCACTGTAGGTCACAGTATCAACCGATACCGCACCTTCAATATCCGAAGAGTTTGCTAACAATTGCTCATCAGAAATGGTGATCGCATTGTCTTCATTAACCATGTACGAGGTTGAACCAGCGACAGGCGGATCATTCTCAGGAGTGACACTGACATCGATATTTGCGCTAACGGTTTCGGTGCCGTCTGACACATCGAAGCTGAAGTTCACATCACCATTAAAGTTTTCGTTAGAAGCGAAGGTATAGGTACCATCCCCGTGATCGGTAAGTACACCATCACCGCCTGTGTAGCTGATGCCTTCGACTGTAAGGTCATCGCCATCCACATCTGTTGCGCCAGACAGTAAGTCTGCATCTGTGAATTGCAGGGTACCGTCTTCTTCAATACTAAATTGTTGATCTTGAGGAACCGGTAGGTCGTTAACTGGATTAACAGTCAAATCCGCTGTGGCTTGAACGGTGTCTGTACCATCAGTGATATTGAATTGAATATCAATGTCACCGTTAAAGTTCGCGTCAGGAACAATTGTGAAGCTGCCATCATCATTGGCCGTTACCGTTGCGTTACCATCAACCGTTAGGTCACTCGCCGTTAGGTCATCGCCATCTACGTCAGATGCTTGAGACAGTAATTGTTCCTGACTCAAGGTGATTGAGCCATCTTCGTTTACGTTATATGCCAAATCACCTGACACCGGAGCATCATTAATTGGCAATACGTCTACATTAATAACGGTTTCGACTTCTGCACCGTCTTCATCTCGTATAGTGACATCAAGTTGAACTTGACCATTGAAGTTCTCATTTGGTGCAAAGCTGCAAGTGCCGTCGCCATTTACAGAGAAGATACCATCTGGGCCGTCGTAGCTAATGCCAACAAGCTCGACATCGCCTTCCACATCCGAAGCGTTCAGTAGTACTTGTGATTCACTGAATGTTAGAACTGAATCTTCATCAATCGTGTACGACGTTGGACCAGCTACAGGTGGATCATTTACTTCTAGAACGGTGATCCCAGCCGTTGTTGCATCGGTTGCGCCGTCTTCATCGGCAACCACAACATCAAGTGCAATCTCACCGCTAAAGTTCTCGTTTGGAGAGAAGGTATACGTGCCGTTACCATTAATTTCAAGGACACCGTCACCACCAGAGTAAGTAACACTATCTATCGATACATCGCCTTCAATATCTGAAGATGTTGCCAACAGCTGCGCATCAGAGATAGTAATCGAGTTATCTTCGTTAACCGTGTATGACGTAGACCCTGCCACAGGCGGATCGTTTTCAGGAGTCACGGTAAGATCAATGTTCGCTGATACCGTATCGGTACCATCCGATACATCAAAGCTGAAGTTAACATCACCATTGAAGTTTTCGTTTGGTGCGAAGCTATAAGAGCCATCGCCATGATCTGTCAGCACGCCATCAGTGCCTTCATAGCTAATGCCTTCAACCGTGAGGTTATCCCCCTCGATATCAGTTGCACCCGCTAGAAGATTGGCATCGGTGAAGATTAGTGTACCGTCTTCTTCAACAGAGAACTGTTGGTCTTGAGGAACTGGCAGGTCGTTAACTGGGTTAACTGTTAGGTCGGCAGACGCTTGAACGGTATTGGTGCCATCAGAGATATCGAAGCTGATATCGATGTCACCGTTGAAGTTCTCATCCGGCGTGATCGTGAAGCTGCCGTCATCATTCTGAACAACTGTTGCATCCCCATCAACCGTTAGGCTGCTAGCAGTTAGATCATCCCCCTCTACGTCAGAAGCTTGGGATAGCAGCTGTTCTTGGCTTAAACGAATCGAACCGTCTTCATCAATTGAGTATGCTAGGTCGCCAGACACAGGAGCATCATCAACCGCAGTAACACTTACATCGATGTTTGCAGAAACAGTGTCTGTGCCATCCGACACATCAAAGCTAAAGTTGACGTCACCATTGAAGTTCTCGTTCGGTGCAAAGGTGTATGTACCATTACCATTGTCAGTAAGAATACCGTCGCCGCCATCGTAGGTCACACCTTCAACAGTAAGGTTGTCGCCTTCAATATCCGTCGCACCTGCTAGTAGGTCTGCATCAGTGAAGATAAGTGTGCCATCTTCTTCGATCTCGAACGTTTTATCTTCGGGAACTGGCGCATCATTTATTGGGCGAACCGTTAGATCAATTGCGCTGCTAATGGTTTCTTGGCCATCACTGATATCAAATGTTAGGTCAAGCTCACCGTTGAAATCTGCGGAAGGAACAACGGTAAAAGTACCATCACCATTATCCTGAACGGTAGCATCAGCACCAACTTGAACGTTTGATGCGACTAGGTCATCTCCATCGACATCACTTGCGTATTCGAGTAGTTGTTCTTGAGTGAACGTTATGGAGCCATCTTCATCAATGATGTAAGCAAGATCTTGCTCTACTTCTGGTGCGTCATTCTCACCTTCTACTTTGATTTTGAAGGTTTCGCTTACCGTTTCTGAATCAAAGTCGTCTTCAACTTCACTAATGGTCTCTTCATCTGAAGCTTGAACATCAACAGCAAACGTTTCTTCGACTGTCTGGGAATCAAGGCCATCATCAACCGGTTGTTCAGGTGCTTCGGAAGATTCTGCACTTGGCGATGCTGATGTTCTCGCTGCCTGCCCCTGCTCTTCATTACCTTCAGCAGTTGCACCGCCATCTGAAGCTTCATTGCTTTCACCACCTACAGCTTGAGCTCCAGCACCAGAACCGCCACCACTACCCGCCGCTTCTCCAGTCACCGCATCAGAAGCTGCGCCGCCAACCACATTCGACTGTGCATCATCAGAATCGCTGCCACCTTCAGGCGTTTCTTCTTGAACAGCACCACCGGAAGCTGAAGCCTCTTCTTCGTTACCAGCGCCACTTGGGTTATCTGCTAGAGCTTGGTTAACTTCGTCAGCTGCATCCGTGTTTTCAGCACCCGTAGCTATTGTTGACGCGATCGTATTCTGTTGATTCTGCTGGTTCTGCTGCTGGGAGGGAGTACCAGCATCATTCGCGTCCGTTTGTTCGACAGCATCATTGAGATCTTCGTTTTGGTTATTTTGGTTATTTTCGCCTGCCATTACAGCCTCCGTTGCTACTAGCTAACTGATCGTTTACAGGCATTAAAGGACACCATTTCGGAAAACCAAATTTTTATACAACATTTTTCATAATTTTCTTTTTACAAATAAAGATGCAAAAAAAATTTGAAATTCTCCTTTAAAGATCCTTAGTTATTGTCATTAAAGCAATTAAGGCAGTGGAATTATGATAGACATGACAAATTTGTTGCGTTCAATCGACAACAACCACAAAGGGCTGCAATTGCTATTGGGAGATTTTTACAAGGATTTTTCTGACGCAGCATCAAACATCGAACAGCTTCATAAAGGCCATCGTTTCGATGAGCTTAACCATTACGCAAGAAAGTTGAAGACAATCTTAACCCTACTATGCGACCAGGATTTGCCGCCTAAGATGGCGAAACTGGAGCATTTAAGTAAACACGAGTTCCCTGCTCCGGAAGAACTTTTAGAGGATGTAAAAGCTGAATTGCTAAACGTTAATCGACAAATAAATCATTTGTTAGAACTAGAAATCGTTTCAGATAACAAGGTATCGAGGTAGGTCATGAGCAATAATCAAATTGAGCATCACCTTAGAAAAGCCCTTGTTTCTAATACAGAAGCCACTAAGGTCACAGCAGACGATACCATAGTACTAGCAAGTGCAATGAGTAGTGTTCACAAAACGCTGCTTATTATATTTATGCTGGCACTGGTTGCGGTTGCCGTAGCGTCACAAGCACGTATAGACATTGTTGTTTCTGTTCGTGGTGAACTGCTTTTGGAATCTGACGTGGAAAAAGTTCAACACCTAGAAGGTGGGATTCTAGAAGAGTTGCTCGTAAGAAAAGGTGAAGTCGTTTATGAAGGGCAACCCATCGCGAGAATACGCTCACTCGACCGTAATACTCAGCTGGATACAGTAAATACGGAGATCATCCAACTTGAACTAGACAAGATTCGTTATGAAAGCTTGCGCGATATGGTGGAGCCCGACTTCACCACATTCATTGAGCAGTACCCTGAACAAGTGCAAACCAACATGAACACTTGGCGACAAGAGTTCTCTAAAAATCGCTCTAATGAAGAACTCATCACTCATGATATAAAGCACAAAAACTCCCTTATCAGCTCCATGCTAAAGCGCCGTAAAAGTTCAGAGAATCAGCTTTCATTGATTCGTAAACAGCTCAATATCAAAAACACCCTCTATAAAGAAGAGATGGCTTCTTACGTAGATGTTCTCAATATGCAGGTTCAAGAGTCCAATATGGTGCGTGAAATAGAGAACCTGGATGAGTCGGTAATGAACGAGCGCTTCCAGTTAGACAAACTAGAAAAGCAACATCGTGATTTAGTTGAGAACCGAAACTCAGAGTATCAAGCACAAATCATCCAAGCGAACAAAGATCTCAAACTGAAACGAATCTTACAACCGCAGCACTCAGACAAGGTTGACCGCCTAGTCGTTTATTCACCGGTTGATGGCGTGGTCGATAAATTGCACTTTAACTTCCGCTCGGCGGTTATTCCTCCAGGCGAGAGTATCGCTGATATCGCACCGATCAATAACTCCCTTCACGGCGAAGCAAAAATCCCTCGTAAAGACATGGGGTTTGTGGAGATCGGCCAAGCAGTAAAAGTGAAAATGGATACGTATAACTTTGCCAAGTATGGTTTTGTAGAGGGAACCATAGCCTCTATCAGTCGATCATCTTACGAAGAAGAGGACGCTGAGTTCTATTTGGCAGAGATTGAGATAAGCCAAAATTTTCTTGAGCGAGGAGGCACACAATACAAACTATCCCCTTATATGGAATTTACTGCCGATGTCAAAACGGGCTCACGCCGAGTCATCGAATACGCAGCCAAGCCTGTGATGTCCGCCATCGAAGATGCTTTCGATGAGAGGTAATGAATGAGCGGAAAGCCTTCATACAATATTTCGGTACCTGCGCTACGTCTAAGCATACTCTTTAGTGTGGTATTAGCTGCGCTTGCCTTTTATTTGTATTTCTCTTGGTCAAAGGTTGACTCGGTATCACAAGTGCAAAATACCCCGCTTCTTATCAAAGCCCAAGAGCTGAATCAAACCATAGAGTCAGACATTCAAACCTTACAGCGCTGTATAAAAGCCAATAACTGCAGCGCTAATGACTTAGATCTAACTACATTAAAGGGCGAGATTGACGAGTTTCGTTCATTAGCCTCCTTAAACAAAACCGAGTTCAGCTTGGTTGGCGCAACCGAATACACACAACTTGAATTGGCGATTAATCGTTTTTCAGATAGCTCAAAAACCCGTAATGACGTACTCGATTTATATCTTTCGCTCACCAACAACTACCTACAGATGGACGATAACTATCGCACCATGTTTAACAACCATGCAAGTGACCTAATGGCTGAGAAAAATGAGTTTTTCGTATGGCTATTCATGGTGGTGGCAGTGTTGGCTGTGATTAGCGTATTGTCCAATTTAGTCGCGATATTTAAGCTTAAGAAGTCCAGCTCAAATGAACGAGTCATTGACTATGAATTTGATGCGCTATACCAAGAGCTTAAACAACTGGATTTGCAAAGACTTGAAGAGCTTCTCAACGAAGTGAGCATCAACCCCAAACAGCGACAAATATACTCTCACCTCAAGTTGATCTTCAGCAAATTAGAAGATCAAAAGCGCAATAACGACCTTTATAAACAACTGTATGCGCTCATTGGCTATGAAATTCGCGGTATTACCAACACCATCAACGGTGGTGTTCAGTACCTAGTTCAAGAGACCGATGAAAGTGGCGTATTAATGGCGAAGGACATTACCTCCGCTTCCAATACCCTTTCTGAGCTAGCTGAAAACTACAACCGTCTGATATCTCAAGGAACGGAAAGCAAATCGAAAGAGTTCTCGCTGCTCAGCGTCTTATCAGAATTGATGATTCATATCAGTGCTAAAGTTCAACGAAATGAAGGCGAACTCGACTGCTTCATTTCCGACAACTTACCCAATCGCGTTGAAGGTCAATCCACCAGCTTGTTCTGGATTCTGTTTCTACAGCTTTCAAACGCAATTCAACTTAAATCAAACAAGAAGTTATTTGTGACCATTGAATCAGGCGCAGCGTCCGATATGGAAAACACGCGAGTCACGATTAACCTCAACTTTCTCTCAACCCTAGATGTGTCGGTGGCAAAGTTAAACAAGCTCCATTGGAGTGCTCATAAAGACCACACGACCAACACCGATGACTTGGCTAAGAGCGTGCTAAAAGATTATGGCTATTACGAAAGCCATTGGTTCCAATCAGGAGCCCAAGAGCGCTTTCAGATTGAGCTAGACCTCAAGGCGAAAAACTTCCATACCGAGAAAACTCGCTTCGATGGCAAGCGTTTACTGCTATGTGCTAACACTCAAGTTCGTATTGATGTGATGAAAAAGATGCTCGTAAATTTAGGACTAGATATCACCGAAGTTCGTACTGCAAACGAACTGTTCTCAGCAGCTAAAACCTTTGGTGACTATGACGCAATTATGTTGACTGACACCTTTGAACCTAACAAGCTACCGTCATTGAGCAAAACGGTGAAATCTCAACTCAAGAACCACCCGAACACCAAGCTACTACTGTCTGTCACGAATACTCAACATGCGCAAGAGTGTCACAGTTTTGTCGACAAGATCATCAACTCTCCTGCTATTCCGTATGAATTCATTCCGAACCTACTTGCCATCATGGAAGCAGAAGCCTCGGAAGAACAGATGGAAAACAGCTCATTCCTAATCGTGGAAGATGATCGAGTTCAGCAAATTCTTCTCAAACGAATTCTAACAAAACAAGAATACGAACCGGATACGGTTGGCGATGGTGCCGATGCGGTTAAGCACTTCATGAATAAGCGTTCTGACATCATCTTCATGGACTGCATTATGCCAGGCATGGGTGGCATTGAAGCAACCAAACGCATTCGTCAATTTGAACAAGAAAACGAGAAAAACCCTTGTACCATCATTGGTGCAACCGCATTGACCAGCAGTAATGAACATCAAGCGTGTATAGAAGCAGGGATGGATTACGTGATCAGCAAACCTTACAAGAGCGATGAAATCATCAAGGTGATCAACAAGTATGTGGCGGTACAAAAGCTTAACTAGCAGCATTATCGCTGCACTTGCAATCAGCACGACTCCTTCGGCAATGGCAACTACCCTGCTTGAGACGGTAGAGCTCGGCCTGCAAAACAGTCTATCCCTAAGAGCCAGTGACAAAGGCGTAGAAGAGAACGAATACAATATTGGTATTAGTCGTTCTAAGTTTCTCCCTTCGTTAAACGGTGCCGCCGATACCACATGGAATGAAAACGAGACCTTGTTATCGGGAGTTCCTGATGAAACCTCTAGCTATAACTCTAACAGCTATAGCCTTTCCCTTTCTCAATCGATATTTAACCTTGGTGACATTTTCAAATACGGCACCGCAAAGCTCGATTTCAATATCGAAGAAATTAAGCACGAAAACAAAATTCAAAGCACCATTTCAGAAATCGGATCTCAGTATTTTGAATACCTAAAAAACAATGCGCAAATCAAAGCGACCCTAGTTGAACTTAAATCATCTGAGACGCGAGAGCATCAAATGCGACGTAACGTAGAGCTAGGCAACACCGCGGCCAGTGAGCTATATGAGGTTATTGCGCAAAAAGAAGGAGTCGCTAACCGATTAAGAACGCTCCAAAAAGACCGACGCGTCATTCTTAACGGGTTATCGATTCAGATTCAGTACCCTATTACTCCGTCACAAGACATCTACGAAAGTGTTCCACTAAAAGAGATAAGTGAGACAGAGCAACGCTCAATTATGGACCAAGCGCTAAAACTCAATAACGATCTACTGGTCGCTAAGAAAAACGTCGAACGAAGCCGTCGTAGCTTAAAAGAGAGTGGGTCCAACTTTTTACCAACCGTTTCTCTTTCAGCCAGTTACCGCCATGACGATGCCAATAACTACGACAAAACAGACATCACTGCCACTGGTGAAAGTAACTCAACCAGTGTTGGACTGAATCTAGCCGTACCTATCCTATCGGGTGGCTCGGACTACTATGGTTATCAAAAATCATCGACGGCCATCGAGCGCACAGAGTTGCTTTATCAAGACTCGCTCTACACCACTCGTAATAGCGTGAACACATCAGTTCTTAACATTAACGACTTTTCTCAGTCGATCAGCAGTTATGAAAACATCATTCGTGCCAACTATGCCTCTTACAAAGGGATTCAACGTGCATATCAACTAGGCACGCGTACTATCACCGATTTACTCGCCGCAGAAAGCAAACTGTTTAGTGCGTTGCGAGACTACGAAAGTGCACGTTACGACTACATCATTGAGACGATCAAGCTTGAACAAATTAAAGGCGTACTGTCGATTCAGTCTATTGAGAGCATTATGCAATTAATGAGCGACATCGAAGGACGTGATAACCAAGATTTAGTGCCGAAACACCTTCTCTCAACCGAGTCACTAAAGAAAGGAGGTCGCAATGCAAACTGAGCAATTTTCTCAGAAAATCAATATGGCTGATAAGTGCTATCTCACTTTCTCTACCATTATCTCAACACTATTTGGTTTGGTACTGCCTTTCTCAATTCTGATCATTTTTGACCGAGTATTGCCGAACCAAGCACAAGACACCCTTTTCTTGCTGTTCGCGATCATTTTGATTTCGATATTCCTCGACTACCACCTAAAAAATCAGGAGGAGAAAATCTCCTCCGTGATCATGAGGCAGTTTGAGACAAACCTAACCAACAAGGTATTTCAATCCATCTGTTTAGCTGAAATATCTAAATTTCGCCGCTTAGAGCCGGGGGAATATCTAGAACGCATCGCCACCATCCCCGAACTAAAAACCTTCTTTGGCGGGGAATCGGTTAGAGCGCTTATCAACCTCGCAGTCAGTGTACTGACCATACTTATCATCGGATTAATCAACATATGGGCAGGTATCACCCTTCTCATTGCGTCACTGATCTTGGCTATATTCGCTTGGAGCCTTTCTAAACAAAAGATTGGCAGCTTGCAAAACAAGTCAGACATCGAGGGCTTAACCACATCTAAAATCATTGAGATCATATCAAGCCCACTGGATATCAAAGCGCGAAATATGGAGTACCGCGTAGAAAGCTTGATGACACAAATGGTAGAGGAGCGTGAAGTCGAGAACATCAAATACGAACAGATTGAATCTAACTTCAGTTTGATATTAGCGTTAATTCAACAGCTCTCAATTGCTTGTGTGGTGGTTGTTTTGGCGACAGCTGTAATCAATATGGAATCAAGCCAAGGGATCATGGCTGCGATTATTATGCTGACCAACCGTTACTTCGCCCCATACCAACAAGTCATGCGCACTGCGAGCCGCTGGGAGCTAAACAAACTCCACATCCAGCGCATTGCGGAGTTATTGGAGCTTGCCGCCTCTGTTGAACACCAGCATGAAACCACGGAAGTTGAGCGGATATCGGTTAAATATTCAGACAAACAGCGTATCGAGTTTGAGCGCGGCCAAGCGTATTTGCTGACAGGGAAGAGTGGCTCGGGTAAAACCCATTTGGCGAATTGCATCACTCGACAAAACAGTGACAGCAAATTAGAGATAATGATCAACAACACGCCGTTAGATGAGCTGAACTACAACGTTTGGCGCAACAGCGTATTGATGGTTGATAAGACCAGCTCCTTCGTAGAAGGCACCATTATTGATAACCTGACCTGTTTTCGCCCAAGCTTGAATAACACCGCCTTTGCCTTGTGCGAAACCATGAATATCAAGGCACAAATCGACGGGCTGCCTGCCGGTTTTTATACCGAACTCAAGGGCCATATGAGGAACCCTTTCTCACGCCAAGTGGGATACGCCCTGTTGTTGGTTCGTGCGTTACTGGCTAGCAAGCGTGTCTTAATATTTGATGACATCGATTGTGTCTACGACGATGAGTTCGCCCGCTTGGTGCTCACCAGTACCGCTTACCGAGCCAACGATAAGATCCTCATCATTGCCAGTAACAAAATGGACAAACTGAATCACCGCCTCAAACGCGTCAAACTAACGGGAGGTGACCAATGAGTATCTTAGTTGATTTCAATAATGTACCGCAGCGAGTGCTCGACTTTGAAGCCAGCGGGTATGACGAACGTTATATCCAATCACCACTGATTCGCGGCTTAGCCTACACCTTAATTGCCCTCGAGTGGGAAGGCACACCAGCGATACTCAGCGATGCATTCATTCCAAAGCCAAAAGACAGCGACAGTTTTACTGCGACTATCGAACGCCTTGGTTACCGCTGTGATGTCACCAAATTAAAAACACTCGAAAACATCGATAAGCACCCTCACCCATGCTTTATTGAGATAGAAAACCTTAGTGCTATCTTTCTTGGCACCAAAGATGGCAAGTTGATGCTGTTTGATTACACCAACAACAACACCATCGAATATCCAATGTGTAAAAAACCTTGCTTGTTGATTGCAATCAGCGAGTATTCACGCTTGTTCCGCGAACCACCACCAGAGTCACAAGACCGAAGTAACTGGATCAAATACGCGTTCTATCGTTATAACAATGAACTCAAAAGTTTAATCATCTTAAGCTTCGTGATCAGTATATTAGGTGCACTCCAACCCTTCTTCATCATGAGTGTATATAACTTCGCATTGACGTCCAGCTCTGAAGCCACCCTCTATTGGTTGACCCTATTTGCGGTGATTGTTGGATTCTCTGAATACTTCTTTAAGAAGATGCGGGTCAATATCATTGCCACTTCCGGTAAAGATCTCGCGGTTCATATATCGCAAGCCGTGATATCGAAGCTGCTATGGTTGCCCTACGCGATGACCTCAACCGCCGGCGTGTCATCTCAACTTGCCCGCTTAAAAGATATCGACACGTTTAGACGCTTGGTTACCGCAGAATCCACACTTAGCTACTTTGATATGCCGTTTGTGATTGTGTTTATCATAGCCATTGCTCTGATGTCCGGTACCGCGGCACTCGTGGTAATGGGTGGATTGATCTTGATGTTAGTGTTCTGTGTATACTCGCGTTATATCTATTCTCAAGCGACGTCCAAAAGCTCTCGGGCTAACGCCATGGTTTCCTACCAGTGGAATGAGATACTTCGTGGCATCAAAACCATTCAAGGGTTGCCGCTCCTGCGCGTGGTACAATCTCGTTTTAGCGCTTCTCACTTACAAAGTACCAATGATGCCGAAAATGTTGCGGTGACGAATAGTAAAATTCAGGCTGCTGGCGGTAGTTTGATTCAGGTGATTGGTACTGCAAGTATCGTGACTGCCGTTATTGGCGTAATGGAAGGTACCTCAGATGCCGGAGCCATGCTCGCAACCGTGATTCTGGTATGGAAAGCCTTAGGCCCAATCATGGGTATCTACAATTCGATCTCCAAGTTTCAGTCAATTAAGGCTTCATCGGCACAGATTAACAATTTGATGTCGATGAATGACGACAAGCTAACACTTGAAAAAAGCCCACCGATTCGCCTGTTCCAAGGCAGTATTGTAGGCAGTGGCGTGAGTCACCGTTATGCCGGCGCGGCAACAGGGCTAACCAACCTTGGCTTCAAAATCCCACCAGCAGCAAAAGTGGTGGTTTGTGGCCCTACCGGATGTGGAAAAACGACGTTGATATCCATCATTGCTGGCTTAGAAGACCGTTATCAAGGTGCTGTCTCTGTCGATGGTTACAACATTAAACAATTCAACAGCTATCGCTACCGTACCTCAATTAACTACATCCCTTTTAACCTACATATTTTTGAAGGCTCTTTAGAGACCAACTTCATTCTGCACAATGGGTTAATTCCTACTGAAAAGATGAAAGAGATGGTCAGCTTCTTCGAGCTAGATGAATGGTTACCAGAAGGGTTAGCAACACAGCTCAGTGTAGACAAATGCAAAAGCCTACCTAATGGAATTCAGCAAAAACTACGCCTCGCCCTTGGCCTAGGCAACTGTGAACAATCTCTGATAATCATCGATGAGCCATTCAACGGCGCTGAGCAAGAAAACGCCCAATATTTTAACCGATTATTTACTGATAAACTTTTGAATAAGAGCGTAATTTTCTCAACCAATGACCCGGGATTAATCGCGACATCGAACATGAGTCTAGTGTTAGAACCTGACGGGAACCTTAAATATTTTGGCTTAACAGACAAATACTTAAATAGCTTAAGCTAAAACTACAACGTACATTCACAATTCATTCGCCAGATAAATGGATAACATTGACACGCGGGTGATCGAGAGGGATGATTCGCTCAAAAAGCACATATAACAAGGAACCAGATGTACACATTCGTTGCTGACAAGCTTGATGTCACTTACTTATCCGCAATTCCTGAAAACCATCAACTTCAGGAATGCGATGTCCCTGAAGAAGAGCTAGAACTCCGCGAAATCATTGAGATATGGTATGAATGTTCTTTCCTGCCCGCTTTTAATCTTCAAAAGGTCGATATTGCCCACAAGGCGGAGCTTACTATTATACAAGCCCATGTATTGAATAACGATACTCAGACCTTAGCTTTCCTTCTCAAAAACAGAGTCTATCGTGCTGCACTCAAGCGCATCTTAGGTGTTTGGAAGTTAGAACACTCTGCAAAAGATATACTAGAACAACTTCTATCCGCAGCAAATCAGAGTAAAACTCGTACTCATTAATCTTGCTTTTGACATATTCATCAGCAAGCACAAGGAGAACAATAGAACTAACATCAATAAATTGCCGCCAATTATTGGTTTAATCAAAATAAGTTTCGGAATCATAAGAACTTATACTCCTCCCACAGTTCCAAAAAATTAACTCGTACAAAGTTTCCATATCGCTATTTTTATTCTACTGTTTTTATATAAAAACAGTTGGATGGATCCTTATATGGCGATTACGGTCTGGAATAACCTTTCAGTCAAACATAAACTCTTTGGCTTAGTTCTACTTCCCATTTCACTTTTACTCTTCCTAGCAGGCAGACAAGCGTATATTTTGACGACACAGTTAACTGATTTTGAGCGCACCAATCAGTTATCTGTCTACCTTCAAGATATTTCTGTCTTATACAGAAGCACATTAGCGTCGAGTCCTGAAGAGTTTACCGCTCAAAGTGAACAAGTTAAGTCAGAACTCAAAACCTTATCTCCTATTATCTTTCTAGGGGCTTCTGATGAAATGAATCAGTTAGTCGCGGATTTTAGCGAAGCGACCTTATCGACTATGGAAGCAACTGACACTTACGATAAATTGGATGCCCTTGAATGGCAGAGCGATTTATATAAACAGTTGTTACTTGAAATCGAGAAAGTCCCATTTGAAAACACCAAGCGTGAAATCCAACAACATCTCACAGCGCTACAACAACTAGAATGGTTGATGTTCTGGTCGAACGAAGAATTTAAATTGGGTACCTCGCTTATTGAGATATTCCAAAGTAGCCAAGAATACAATCCCGAACTAGCAGAACAGATTGAAACCCTAAGTGAAAGGCAACAACTGTTTTTGGAACGCTTCGTGTCATTGAATGCCAATGAACACCAGGTTTCACTAATGGTTGAAGTGTTCAGAAATGATGTGTTTGCTCAAAGCCAAGAAATAAGAAACGCTCTACTGGATCTCAACGCTCTTAGTGAGTTAACACCTCAAGAGATATCTGTCGGCTTGGAAGCAATGAGCGCGCGACTTAACCTATTGCAAAGTTTAGGGAACGTCATCAAACAAGAGTTCCAAGTTGAAGTTGAACAAGCAATCTCAGCGGCTCAAGTACAAAGAACATTATTCATCTCTTTAGTCGCCCTACTCGCAACGATTGTTATGGGCTTAACGCTGAGCTTAGCAAGACAGGTAACCAATAATCTTGGTTTGGTTCTGAAGTTCTTAAAGAGTGAGAATGATGAAACTCGCCCTTCACTGGAAAAGCTCATTCAAGGTAAAGATGAACTGAGTCTATTCGCTCAGCAAGTCGAGCGTTTAACTATTGAAAGAGAGCACGCTAAAGAAAAGCTCACGCTAGCGAAAGAAGACGCAGAGCGAGCTAAAGAGGACGCCGAAGAAGCGAAAGATCACGCAATACAAGCAAGTAAGGCGAAAAGTAGTTTCCTAGCCAACATGTCACACGAGATCCGTACCCCATTAAATGGCGTTATCGGTATCTCAGAGATCCTTTCTGATACTCCATTAACCCCGACACAGCGTGATTATGTAGACACTATAGAAACCTCTTCTCAACTCTTGCTTAGCTTAATCAATGACATATTGGACTTCTCGAAAATTGAATCCGGTATGTTGCTGATCAGTCCACATTCTGCGTCTATCCGCGAATCCATTTATGACATTGCGTCGATTGTTGCGCCAAAAGCCAAAGAGCAAAAAATATCAGTCAACGTTGATATCAGCCCGGATACTCCAGCCCGAGTTATGATCGATGACCACCGTCTAAGACAAGTGCTGATGAACTTTATGTCGAATGCTGTGAAGTTCACAGCTGAAGGCGGCGTTACCCTCTCGATCAACACTCTCCAACAATCCGACGACAAGGTCACAGTGCGCTTTGCAGTGCGAGATACGGGTATTGGTATCGATAAGCAGCAGCAAAAACAGATATTCGAACCTTTTGCGCAAGAAGATGACTCAACGACTCGTCAGTTTGGTGGTACTGGCTTAGGACTTGCCATCAGTACTCAGCTCGTAGAACTAATGGGCGGACAAATACAGCTAGATTCAGTGAAAGGCGAAGGTAGCTGTTTCTATTTCGACCTAGAATTAGCGGTTGACCTAATGCTACCGAAGCCAAGCTCAGCTTCCGCAGACATTTATATTCTTGGGCATGCTAACTTGCTTTCAGAGCGTATCGAAAACGACCTAAAACTCTATGGGTTAGAAGTGGCGCAAACCACCGATAATACGAGCGAGATTAGTGACCAAATCACCAACAAACAACACACAAAACCGACTACGGTTATCTTTGCAGAAAGCGATGAGTTCCAAGCTAGCGACTATGCCGAACAACTAGATACGCTCCATAAAAATGGCGCGACTATTTGTTTAATTCGTTCCTTCCTCAGCGACCCCGCCGACATCGGGGAATGTATCGCGGCACAAGTGTCACAACCCCTGCTCGGTCTGCGCTTAATAAAAGCAGTCGAACTTTGCGATACCCAGGGGTTAGCTGAGCTATCGAATACAAACCAGTCCGAGCTTCAGGTTCAACATAAGATCTTGATTGTCGAAGATAACAAGATAAATCAAAAAATCGCCGGTCTACACGTCGGAAAAAGTGGGTTCGAATTTGAATTCGCTAACAATGGGCAAGAGGCCGTGGATATGTTTACCGCGAACCCTCATTACGCAGCAATCTTGATGGATTGTATGATGCCTGTCATGGATGGCTTTGAGGCAACGGGTCACATTCGACGTATCGAGAAAGACACAGAAGCAACCCGCCGCATCCCTATCATTGCGTTGACTGCCAGTGTTATCGATGACGACATACAAAAGTGTTTCGATGTGGGTATGGACGATTACGTGCCTAAGCCGTTCAAGTTCGAGATGTTAAAAGAGAAAGTGCTAACGGCTGTCGAAGCAATGCCGCTTCCAGCAACACACAATACAGCGCCAACGCACAACTCAACCGTTACCCCTATTCACAAAGCCACCTCTACAACTCAAGCAGCGAAAACCACGCTACCGGAGGAGCCTCAAGAAGAATCTGTACCAAGTAAATCTGAAAAGATTCTTTTAGTCGAAGACAATCGTGTAAATCAAAAAGTGGCGTCGGTCATGCTTAAGAAAGCAGGTTATACCTTTGAAATTGCGGACAACGGACAGATTGCCGTTGATATGTATCAGAACGACAGCAGCTTCGACATTATTTTAATGGACTGCATGATGCCGGTGATGGATGGTTTCACCGCAACCAGGGAGATTAGAGAGCACGAGAAAAACCTAGGCTTAACAAAGACTCCTATCATCGCGTTAACCGCTAGCGTTATCGACGATGATATTCAAAAGTGCTTTGATTCGGGTATGGATGGTTATGTTGCGAAGCCCGTAAGAAAAGAGAAACTATTCCATCAAATTGAAAGCGCGACTTGCTAGGAGAAACCAATGGATTGGAAGAAAACAATAAAAACACTCCAGTGCAGAGCTGTGTTCGTCGCAGTACTAGGGCTATTAGGAGGTCTACTTCTTGTTAGCCCAGCTCATGCAGCGGAAGACTACGCCATATTCTCTTTAGATTCAGGGTTTGAAGAGATATCAATTAACAAAGCAAGAAAACTATATCGAGGAAAAACCAAACGTCTTAACAGCAAACGTGTAGAACTATCAGATTGGCCTGAAAACAGCGCCGAAAGAGAGGAATTTTATCAACTTTTACTAGGAAAGAACGCCGCTCAAATGAACGCTCACTGGGCTGGGTTATCTTTCTCGGGTAAAGCGCGTTATCCAAGAGAAATAAAATCGGCGTCGACAGACAGCTTAGTGGATTGGCTCAACGACAAACCTAACCGTATTGGTTATGCCCCACTCTCTTCGATTCCTCAAAATGCCAACGTTCTCTACGTTATAAGCTCGGAGAAATAACATGAAAAAAATAATTACGTCAGTGCTATGTGCTTCAATTGCCTCTCCGGCTTTCGCGATCATCGAGCTCACCGATAACTTGTCTCTGAGCGGCTTTGGTTCAACGTCTTGGGCAACATCAGACAACGACAACCCATTAATCATCAATCGTGGTTTTACCGATGAGAGTTGTTACGACTGTGATACCACTTTTGGTGTTCAACTCGATTATTTCTACGACTCATTCAAAGCCTCTGTGCAAGTTGTTAAAGCTCCTCAGTACGATTGGAGTGATCCGCAATTAGAATGGGCTTACCTTGGTTATGAATTCAATGATTTTGATGTCAGTATTGGGCGATTGAGACTGCCTCTCTTCCTTGCATCTGAGTACTACTATGTTGGTCAAGCCTACATGACAGCAAGGCCGCCTACAGA
This sequence comes from Vibrio sp. 99K-1, assembly GCF_013114585.1. NCBI lineage: Bacteria > Pseudomonadati > Pseudomonadota > Gammaproteobacteria > Vibrionales > Vibrionaceae > Vibrio > Vibrio sp. 99K-1. The sequence goes on along the minus strand of NZ_VTXF01000001.1, from coordinate 401,130 downwards.
GGTGTATAACGCCGTATTGGGTATCACTGCGTTCAACGGTATCAAAGTGAGTTGGACCCATGATGTAAGCGATGAAGCGACGTTGTTACTCTCTCCGTTTTTCGGAATAAAAGACAACAATGAAGTCGATTTTAATTCGAGTACGGAACTGGAATTTGAAACCAATCGAATGTTCGGTGCCAATCTTCAGCTTAGTGGCGAGAACTATCGTTGGAACTTATCCTTCCTAGATTCAAACTTTGATCAGACGGTTAAGATTAAAAACGTTGGTTCTCTTCCAAAACAAGATAACCAACACATTCAACTTTGGTCGTTGGGTGCTGAGTACGAATTTGGTCAAGCAATACTGGCCAGTGAAGGTCAAATCAGTGACTTCTCCTCCTCGATGTACGCAAGTTTAGGTTACCGACTTAACTCATTCACTCCGTACGTGGTTTACGGAGCTGAGTTCGACTCAAATGAACATCTAACCGGCAACAGCTATTTAATTGGTGTTGATTACGACGTGTTACCTAACGTCTCTATCAATGGTGAGGTGCAATACTTTGAAGCTCGTAAAACCAACGGCGCCTTTGTTGAAGACTTCAATCCACTGACGGGCTTTGATGATAAAGATGCAGTGCTCTATACCATCATGCTGAGCTTTGTGTTCTAACCTCTACCGATAAAACACGTAACCAGTAAAACGGAAAGCCCAAGACAACACCTTTGTCTTGGGCTTTTTATCATCAACTAAAATTGCATTAGTACTTAAACAGCACTTTCACGTCACCCGTCAATGCGGACTCATCAACGTAACCAATGGCGTTAGTTTTTGACGCTACCGTTGTGATGGCCTCGCTATAGTCTGCAACTTGAATAGGCGCTTCAGCTTTACCTGTAAACACTAGCCTTGACCAAGCAGATTGTAGCTGAGATTCACTGCGCCCCGTTGCGACCTCATGGAAGGCAAGTCGACCCTCTGAACCATCAACTAACTCTATAATTTGCGCCTTAGTTCCGTTAGCCAGCTTGCTCTTTTTACCCATAAAGAGCTTTTTGACATCCGACTTCGACAATGACTCCACACCTGCATTGTTACCAATAACAACCATGCCTGCCGATACATTAAATGAAAGGATGGCTAATGTTATCGCTGATAATAAAGTTTTCATGTTGCCTCCTTAAAATACGAAATCTAGACGAGCTGAATAGACAATTGAGCTATCTTCAAGGTAATTCCCTGTCGCCATAAATGGGTTGGCTGCAGACGTCTCAACATTGGTTTGGAAGCCACCGCTTGTATCGCGGTAATCCACGTAAGTCACGTCAGCCTTTAACGACATATTCTTAGCAAAGTCCCAGCGGTTACCGATAGAGTAAGAGATACGCTCGTAATTCATCGACTCTTTAACTGCCGTAATCGTCATGTTTTCACGTTCATCGTTATCCGTGGTTTCAACCCAGCTAACTGAAAGGTAAGGTGTAAACTCATTGATTCGATAACCGACCAAGCCTGAAACGGATTGATAGTCGTAGAATTGACCTTCAATTTGAACGTCAGCGGCTTCTACGTTAACCAGTAGGTCGCCATTATCATATTGCGCCCCCAAAGAGATAAACTGACCATCTTGGCTATCAAGTAAAGGAGCTAAATGGCGGCAGTACGGGTCCGTTGATGTATTGAAATCACAAGATGGGTTTGTTTCAGCAACCAAGTAAGAACCACGGAAAGTAAAATCATCAACGTTCCAGTTCGCGCTCAAACCATACAATTGATCTAACTTAACCTCACCTACGATTGAATCTTCCTCATCGATAGTACCAATACCAACCAGTGGCTGCAGCAACAGGCTTGAATCTTCAAGCTCTATCGGAATCAGCAAATCTGCGCCGGTATAACCTTTCAAAACAATGTTTTCATAAAGCTCTTGAGACGGCCTGATCATTGGGTACGCATAGCCTAAATCGGTATAGTCTGAATAGAAGAATAGAGGAAGACGAAGCTTACCTGCACGAGCAGTAAACGAATCGAAATCATAAGACGCGTAAGCCATCTCAAATTTTGGATCATAGTCATAGCGGCTATTAGCAACCACCTGTGTTACGAATTTAGCACGCTCGTTGACTTGAAAGTCAAACTGCACCCCCGCTAGCATCTCTTGTTCCCAGTCAAGTTTTTCGTCAGTGTAACCCGCATAACCTATGGCGTTATCTGACTTACCAATACCTACAGAACCGAATCCGCTAATACGAATATTGTCCATACTTGTAGCATTAGCGCCAAACGCCATGCCTACGAGTGCAGCAACCACTGTCTTTCTCATAACTAACTCCATTGTTATGTTATTTTCTTGTTTTTATATGAATCACCCGAATTTCGGGTATAGACCTCCCTCCTTTATGTTTCACGAACAAGGATAGAGAGGACAATTAGGGGCTTTTAACTCACTTTAAAGTGGCCAGTTAATGTTGATATGTTTCGAGTGACCTCTTGAATATCATGGGCGACAGCATCAACTTGTTTTACACTGTTGCTGGTGCCTTCGGCCATTTTGCGAATTTCTTCTACAAAGCTTTCTATTCGGGTTGAGGTCTGTTCTTGCTGCTCTGTCGCAGCGGCAATACTTTCGTTTCGTTGGCTGATTTCGGTGACATCTGATGTAATTCTTTGCAGCGAACCTTCAGCCACTAAGAACTTCTCTACACAATCTTCTGCTTTGATAACGCTTTCAGAGATAATGTTCGAAGCGGTTTGTGCTTGTTCTTGAAGTTGTAAAAGCACCGACTGAATTTCTTGGGTTGAAGTTTGTGTCCGTGACGCTAACGTTCGAACCTCGTCAGCAACCACAGCAAAACCTCGACCTTGTTCTCCAGCACGAGCCGCTTCAATGGCCGCGTTAAGCGCTAACAGGTTGGTTTGTTCTGCAATTGCACTGATCGATTCTAAAATTGAACCTGCACTCTGTGTGTTGTCGTTCAGCTGTTTCACAACTTGCGATGCATTGCTGACATCGTTCGTTAGCTCTTTTACCGCAACGATGGTGCTCTCAACTTGCTGCTCCCCTAAGCTTGCTTGTTCACTAGCACTAGAAGCAGAAGATGACGCATCGTTTGCATTGGTTGCAATCTCTCGAGCAGCAAGAAATAGCTGATTCAATGAGCTAGAAACTTCTTCAATTGAAAGGTGTTGCTTGGTAGAAAGCTCGTTTGTAACTTGGCTCGACTTAACAAGAGAGCCAGAGATTGAATCCAGTTGAGTCACGTTGTCTATGGTATGGGTTACGTTCTGTTGCAGATGAGACACGAAGCTATTAAACGACTCTACTAATGGTTTAAGTTCATCATTTTTCTCGTGTTGAAGGCGTACTGTTAGGTCTCCGTCTCCCTCAGCGATATCGTGCATCTTATCGCTAATGTTTGCCAGATCCGCTCGAATTCCTCTTACGACTAACCACCCGAAGATACACATAGCAAGCATTGCCACAGCACCAGAAACACTCATGATTTGGTTAGCCTGTTTATTATTGGCTTCTAGATCTTCAACTGCATTCTCGAACTCAGTTTGTCGGTCTGCGCTGAACTCACGCATGCCAAGGGTTAAGGCATCTAAAATCGCGGTACTTTCTTTTGCTAAACGACCGGCTTCGCTCAGACTGATCTCCTCATCGATCATTCCTTGGGCAATTTGGTAAGCAAGTTCAAAATATTGATTGGTCTTATTTTGCAGAAGCGTCGATTCACCCTGCAGAGAAGGATCCAGCGTGATTTGAATATTGAAGTTACTTTGAATCGCAGCAAGAGTTTGCTTGTTCATTTCCAAAATCTCTTCATCACCAAGCGTTACAGCTAAGTTAAAGCGCTCCGCCAATTGCGAGATCAGCACACTGTTTAACGACGCCGCGTTCATCACGGGATAAGTAACTTGGTCAATTCGATTAACCTGCTTGGTATTGCTAGTAAGTGTATTCCCACCGACAAATAGAATACTAATAAACCCTACTAACGAAACCAAACATAACGCCAAAATTCGATTCTTAATCGATAGTGTAAACATAAGCTTCCTTGCTAAACAGTATGACAAACCGCACTAGTATTTTTTGGCACAATAACAGATCTGACCAGTTATTCAATCGGTCAATACAAAAATAGTGATAAATATGTAAATATTGTTTATAAAATGTATCGACCAAGAAAATCACCATATAAATCATAAGTTTTAATTTTCAACTTCATCAAATACAGCTTAATTCCAAGCTCGTCATCCTGTTTAAAACTTAATGTTTATTCGACTTCATACTCAACTAACATATTTAAACGCACGTATTCCATAGGCTTAATGTCGAGTTGAAATATATAAAAACACGATGATTCAAACGCGTTACCAATAATTAAATTTCCTACATGCCCTACACTTTAATAACTGTGTCAACATCGTCAGGTTTGTGTAAGAAGGCGACAGGCTCAAGAACTTACTCTTTTTAATTCAGTCAACCTTAGAGCGACTAAATTAAACCTCTAATTGGAGAGCGCATGCGTATAGCAACTTTATCTTTAAGCTTGGTTTCAGCGGTGGGTTTTGCTGCTGAGCCCAGCCCTTTTCCGGTAATGCCAGATGCTGAAGGTGACAAATTCATGGTTAGTGCGACAAACCCCTATGTCAGCAGCACTGGCTATTCGATACTGAAACAAGGCGGCAATGCCATCGACGCCATGGTGGCGATGCAAATGACCATGTCGGTGGTCGAGCCCGACATGACCGGGATCGGCGGCGGAACGTTTGCTTTGTTTTATCAGCATGATAAAGACCAGTTTCTCGCTCTTGATGGACGAGACGAGGCTCCTTCAAGCGCTACACCCGACATGTTCATGGAAAACGGCAAGCCACTGAGTCGAAATGAAATTTTAGGTCCGCGTTCGGTCGCAGTACCTGGCACTCTTCGTCTACTTTATAGTGCCCACCAAGAGTATGGGAAACTACCTTGGTCAGAGTTAGTTCAACCGGCCATCGACCTGGCTAGCAAAGGTTATGCGATGAATAGCTACACGTACGACATTGTGGTCCGTGAACAAAGCCGTTTAATTGAAGATCCAGAAATCAAAGCGCTGTATTGGGATAACGACGAAATCAAACCGACGGGCACCTTTATGACCAATCCAAAGCTTGCCGACACGTTGACCAATATTGCTCAACAAGGTGACAAATACCTTTATGGTGGAGAGTTTGGTAAGAACATTGTCGAAACGGTCAACAGTCGCATCGATTCCGACCACGCAAAATTATCCATCGAAGACTTTGAGCAGTACCAAATCAAAAAGCGTGACGTCATTGAGAGCGACTATCGTGGTAACAAGATCGTATCCTTTGGTTACCCTGCCTCTGGTGGCGTGATGGTAGCGCAAAGCCTAGAAATGCTAGAAGCGTTTGATTTGGCAGACATGCCCAAGACCGACGCAGAACCATGGCGCTTGATGACAGAGGCAATGAGAATCGCTAAAGCCGATCGTATTTCTTACGCCGGTGACCCTGATTATGTGGAAACCCCCATAAGTGCCCTGCTTGATAAATCTTATATTGATAATCGACGCCAACTGATCCCAGAAAATGGGATCGCTCAATCAAATCCAAAAGCTGGGAAGGTTTCAGATTCCGACTACGCACAACATCAAGGCTTTGAGAGTAAGGATACCGGACACATCTCCATCATCGACAAAGAGGGCAACGCGATAGCTATGACGAGCACCGTCGGTACAGGAATGGGCTCTGGCGTGATGGTAGACGGTGTGATTTTGAATGCGCAAATGGCGAACTTTTCTACCAAACCAACCATCAATGGCAAACCAAGCCAAAATGCAATTGAAGCAGGCAAGCGTCCTCGCTCAGCAATCACGCCATTAATGGTCATGGATAAGCAAGATGACCTACGTTTGGTTGTTGGCTCTCCGGGTAGCTCACAAATTCCTGGGTACGTGTTAAAAACCGTGGTTGGTGTTGTGGATTGGGATCTATCAGCGCAAGAAGCGATTGACCTGCCAAACATTCAATACGGTACTAAGATAGATCGCACCAAGCCCTATGACCCAACAGGCCTTTTGGTCGAGAAAAAAACCTACGCCGAAATGTTGGTTCCAGAATTCATGCAACTTGGTTACCCAGTGCATGTCATACCTGTCGTCAGTGGCTTAAACGCCATTGAAATCAAAGATGGAAAACTTTACGGCGCAACAGACAGACGTCGCGCATCCAGTTCTATGGGTGAATAGATGTTTTATGAGTGAATAGATGCTTTATGAGTGAATAGGTGCTTTACGGGTGAGTCGCTCGGCTCACCCACTATAACGCCTCTGATTTGTCTCTTGTTCCAACCACACATTTTAGAATCACTTCCAAATGCAAAAAAGCCAGTCGAACGTTTCGACTGGCTTTTCAATAACTCACTCTAGTTTATCGATTAACGCAATTACTATGAACTTGGCGCTACTCGCTTCTCTTTCAACTGCTCGATCACATAGTCAGGTGCGACTTTACTAAGCTCAGTCAAACATTCATCCGTTTTTTCATTACCGTAACGAACGTAAATATCACATACAGCGTAGAGTTGCTCTGGAGCGCCAGAAATCAAATACGCCTTTTCAAATGATTTTGTCGACTTGTCGATATCGAGATCTTCTTGCAATACGCCGTTGAGATACCAGTAATAGCTGTTGTCTTTCGCTAGTTCAGCAGCCACTTCAATCTCTTTTGCTGCGGCGCCCTTCTCTTCTAATCGAACTAAGGTCAGCGATTTTGAGTAATGCAAAGCCGCATTGTCCGGCACATTCGCTAAACCACGATCTAACACTTCAACCGCTTGTTGGTCTTTCTTCTGAGCTCGGAAGTTGTCTGCGTAACTCAACCATACTTGAGGATCATTTTGATGCGTTTTAATCAGCTCTAAATAAACCGTTTCCGCCTTTTCCCACTCATTGTGCCAACGTAGGACATCTGCAAACAGTAACTGAAACTTCTCTGATTCTTGTGTTTCCAAGAAAGTGATCAGCTCTTTTACCGCCGGTTCAATTTCCGCTTTTTGCGCTTCATCTAGGGTGTTGAAATCACGAACTAAATTCGATGTCGCTGTGTGGCGAACCATGGTATCACTGTCTTTAAGCAAAGGGGAAACCAATGCCCAACGATGTTCCAGTTGATATGGTTCAGAGCCAATAACCGCAGCTTCGCGTACTTCAGGGTCTTGGTCTTTCAAGCCTCTTGCAACGGCCACCAGCGCGTTTTGGCTTGGGTATGAAGCCAATTCTTGCAAAGCTCCTGTGCGGTTTTCAACAGACTGATTCTTATCTTGTGCCATGTAAGACAACTGCTGAATGCGTGTTTGAGTGTCAGTCATTTCAAGTACTTGATTAATGTTCTGTGCAGGTGCGTCAACAGTAGCTTGGACGCTGTTAGCTGCCATTGCAGATGTTGATAGCAATGCGGACGTTGAAATAACTAAAGCAACCGCTGTCGCTAAACTCTTCTTGATCATAGTGGTACCTTAAACTTGAGAACTTAGCCTGTCCCTAGACTCATATCTGTTTGAATTATCGTTAAGATTGATAGACCTTGAACTAGAACTTGGTCTCGAACGTCGCTTGCTTAGCCATCTCTGCACGACGTGCCATCATTACAGAGTCGCTGTACTTGCCGTGAGCAACAGGGTGTCTCATAGCGCGAGCGATGTACGCCATCGATTTATCGACATGAGAAAAGAACTTGTGCCAACCCGCGCACAAGTAGTTCAAACCCGGCTCACCTGAACGCGTTTTAATAAAGCGGTTCTTAGGACATTCACCATGGCAAGCAAACTTGTAATCACATTGCTGACATTGGTTGGTTAATGTTCGTGATTTAGCAAAGCCAAACTTCTGTTGTGAAGCGCTGTACGCCAAATCATCCAACTTCTCGTGGTGGATATTACCGATTTTATATTCTGGATAAACATAGTGGTCACATGAGAAAACGTCACCATTAGGCTCCATTGCCAGGCCTTTACCGCAGATCTCATTCAAGGTACAAAGTGGATTAGGACGACCAATCCACGTTTCTAAACTTGCTTCGAAATATTGAACGAACACTTTGCCGATATCGTTTTTCGCCCACTCATCAAACACGGTAATCAGGAAGTTACCCCACGCCAGATCTGACACACACCATGATTCCATGATTGAATCTTTATGACCCGGGATCAGGCGCTTGTCACCCTGCTTCAATTGCTCGCTCACTTGAGAGGTTTGCGGTGCAACCGTTCTAAAGGTTTTTTGCTCAACGATAGGGATAAACTGCATTTGCGGCGACTTCACCACATCACGTAAGAATCGGTACACTTCTAGTGCATTTTGACTGGTCAGGTTGTTCACGCAGGTTAACGTCGCGAATTTCACTTGGTGCTTGTGCAACAGCTCAACAGCCGCCATCACTTGCTTGAACGTACCGCGACCGGCTCGGTTAGTTCGGTAGGCGTTATGCAGCATCTCTGGGCCATCAATACTTAAGCCTACCAAGAAGTTATTCTTTGCTAAGAACTGTCCCCAATCGTCATTCAGTAATGTGCCATTGGTTTGTAGGTCATTGGAAATCAATACACCTTCAGGTTGGTACTTCTTCTGTAGTTCAACCACACGTTCAAAATAAGCCAAACCAAGCATGGTGGGTTCACCACCCTGCCATGAGAAGATAATTTCTGGCGTATTCTGGCCTTCGATGTATTGTCGGATATACGTCTCTAACGTTTCATCATCCATTCTTGGAGAACTGCCTTTCTTGTACTCCAACAAATCTTGCTTACTTAGGTAGTAACAATATTTACAGTCAATGTTACACGCTGCGCCAATCGGCTTCGCCATAACATGTAAGCGCTTAGACGCTTTACCATTATATTGAGGACCTTGAGTAATATGCATGATTTACCTACCTATCTTATTATCTTGTTCCCATCATAATTCCGAATGAAGTCAGTGGCATGTTATACCCTTTATAACCAATAGGAATGACCAAAAACGTTAGAATTACACCCTATTTCGAACATTTGAGGCACGTGATGAAATTTATCAATTACAAACATTTAGCAGCAGTCAGCGGCGTCACCATGACTATTCTTCTCAGCGGCTGTTCAAGCGTGCCAACACACCCTATTGCCCAACAAATTGACCAAGATATGGTTCTCGTTGAAGGCGGCACATTCACCATGGGTTCAAACAGCCCAGAAGCAAGTAAAGCCGAGCGCCCAGCACGTAGTGTTACTGTAGATAGTTTCTACATCGCCAAGTTTGAGGTGACTCAAGAATTGTTCGAATCTGTCATGGGCTCATCTCTCAGTTATTTCCAAAACCCACAAGTTCCCGTTAACAACCTAAGCTGGCAGCAAGCGAACTATTTCGTAGAGCAATTGAATGAGTTAACTGGCGAAGATTACCGTCTACCAACCGAAGCAGAATGGGAATTTGCTGCCAAAGGTGGCAACAAAAGCAAAGGCTATACTTACAGTGGTTCCAATAACTTAGATGATGTTGCGTGGTACTCAGCAAATTCGAAAAATAGCGCACACCCAGTCGGGCTAAAGAAGCCAAATGAACTAGGCTTATATGACATGACCGGTAATGTTGGCGAATTCGTGATCGATGCCTTCGATGACACCTTCTACCGATTTGGTCCAACAGACAATCCAAACAACGCTAAACACAGCGACGTAGGCTTATCGCACAAGTCTGTTCGCGGTGGCAGTTTTGCTTATGACGAAAATGAATCGGAAAGTTACCGTCGTGATTTCGCAAGCCAGTCCATCACCATGTCGGACATGGGATTGCGGTTGGTTAAAGATGCGAACTAGATACGTGAATAACCCTATCTCAACGTTAAAAGTCTGACCACACGCTAGAACAATGCGTCAACACTGAATAAGGAAACCCTATGCAATACACCAAGCTTTCAGGTCTTACACTTGCTCTACTCTGTGCTTTGCCCGCAACAGCCGCAGAGAAACCTGATTTGGTTCTTCAAATCACGGTTGATGGTCTGCGTGCCGACCTTATAGAGCGCTATAAGCATAACTTTGGTGAGGGTGGCTTTCGCTACTTGATGGATGATGGCACCTATTACACTAATGCCAATTATCAACACGGTAATACAGAAACCATTGTCGGCCATGTATCACTAGCAACAGGCGCTCCACCAAGTGTACATGGCATGGTGGGTAATGTTTGGTACGACCGCAGTGAAGAGCGTTTAGTGTATAACGTAGAGGACGGCAACTACACCATGTTAACCTCTGGTGCTGGTGTCGATAAGGCTACAGAGATAGATCCAACACAAAAGACAGCACAAGGCGATGGCCGTTCTCCAGAGCCAATTCTTGCGACCACCTTTGGTGATGAACTCACTATTTCCAACAGCGGAAAATCAAAGGTTTTTGGTGTGTCAGTGAAAGACCGTGGTGCTATCTCTCTTGCAGGACACAGTGGAAAAGCGTTTTGGTTCTCGAAAGCACAATCTGAGTTTGTCACCAGTAATTATTACTATGATGAATATCCAGATTGGGTATCTCGTTGGAATGAGAAGAAAGTTGCAGCGCAATACTCCAAACAGAAATGGGAACTCTCGTTGCCGCGCGACCAATATACACTTCAAGAGCACGATACTGATTACAAGGTTAAGCTAGGTGATTTCCAAAGGACTTTCCCTCACCCTTATGGCCCAGCGAGTTACAAATATTACAGCACCACGTTAACCGTGAGCCCCGCTGGTGATGAGATTACAGAGAACTTTGCCAGCACACTATTGATGCAAGAAAAGCTTGGGCAAGGCGATGCCACCGACTACCTATCGGTTAGCTTCTCATCGAACGATTATGTGGTCCATCTATACGGCCCAGAAAGCTTAGAAACGGAAGACAACTTAATTCGACTTGATAAAACTATCGCGAAACTTTTAAAAACCGTCGATGACCAAGTGGGGTTAGAAAACACACTCATTGTTTTGTCCGCCGACCATGGCGTACCTGAAGCGTCGCCTGCGGCAAATGCGCTTGGCTTTAATCAAGCACAATACTTCAACAAAGATACCTTACTATCGAGTGGTGTTGAGAAACGTTTGAAAGACCAATTTGGTTTAACTAAAGATGCGATCCGCTTGTATGCACAGCCGTACATTTACCTGAATCATGACCTTATCGCTGAGAAGAAGCTTGACCTAGCAAAAGTTCAGGAAGCGATTGCAGATGAAATTTCGAAAGTGAAAGGCGTAGCATTTGCTGTATCAAGCAGTGATATCGCTAAGAACAGAGTACCTGATACACACGTCATGCAGCTGATTAAAAACAACTATCACCCAGCGCGCTCTGGTGACGTTTATGTCGTATTTGCACCGCGCAGCTACATCAACGACATGGAAGGTCTTCAAATCGCGTCGACACATGGTTCACCATGGAAATACGACACTCATGTACCGGTTATCTTCGCAGGTTATGACGTAGAAGCTAAAAAGGTATCACGAGCAGTTACGCCTTATGATATTGCACCGACTCTGTCTAACAAGCTAGGCATCACACAGCCAAGTGGTTCGATTGGTGAAGTATTGAAAGAAATCGTCGACTAAAAGCATTAGCACTAACACCGATTAAACCGGTGTGTTGCGAACGATAAAAAAGCCGCTTACCTAATACAGGCAAGCGGCTTTTTCTTTGCTGTTGTGTAAGTGACGTTCAGTGCACTAGTTTTTTCCTGAATAACGGAAAGCCTCTCGAGTTAATTGGCTCAGCTCTTGATCATCCATTTTGTTGTGCACCACGGTGATTCTGCCTAAATAGATCAACGGCACTTCTGTTTGTCGACCTTCCAAGTGAAACTTAATCGCTTCTGCCGTAGCAACACCCAGATCGTCGCTCATTCTCATAGGGGTAGCATCAAGCTCATCAGAACGGATTTTTTCTATTTCTTTTGCGGTGCCGCCCCAACCTGTCACATATATCTCAGACAGCATGTCAGCTTCACTAAGCGCGTCCACCGCTCCCATCGTCATTGCCGTATTAGCATTGTGAACCATGGTCACTTCCGGAAAGTTACCGAGTACTAGGCGAATCCCATCGGCCCCTCCAATTTTTTGATACTGCCCAAAATGCTCATAAACCGTTAACCAATCGCCTTTCTCTTCAACACAATCGATAAAGCCTTGTGAACGTTGGGTGTCGGTGATGCCAGGAATGCCTCGGTTCGCGGAAAACTCAACATCATTACCTAACTCTTGAACCACGTGATCACACAACACTTTCGCGCCCATCTCACTGGAAAAATCAAACCAGCTATCTGGCTGATGTGACCACTGCTCGTTAGGGGTATGGAAAGCCCAAATGAAGGTTTTAAAGTCGGAGGACGCCGACAGCTTTTGAATGTTTCCGGCTTGAATATCCAATTCTGAAGGTCCAAAAATGACGAAGTCATACGGAGTATCCGAGCTGAGCACTTGTTCCGTGTATTGAGTTTGCAATGAGTGTTCAATCTGCCTTGATGTGAATTCATCAATCTCAAACCTGAGCTCCAAAGCGATCAGCCTTTCCTTTAGCGCAACGAAATTACGTATCCAAAAATCGGAAATATCTGCGCTTGGGTAAATTAAAGCGATCCTTACGGGTTTTTCAGACGATTCTGCTACAAGAGAAATAGGCTCACCACTCACAGTCTCTTGAAATTTTTCAAGTTTTCTAAAATCATCGTCAAGCCATTCTCCATCAGCCCTCACAGTTAGTGAAACCATAAAACAAGCAGTTAGAAGTAAAGGTAAAAGGATTTTATAATTTTGACCCAGCATAAATGTTACCAAGTGTTTGAATGTTTATTAACAATATTATAAATATAGGGCGATAATAATTTAAAGAACTTTTATAAAACTGATGAATAAAATATTTAACTTTGCAAGTGCATTACTTGCTATCACTTGCAGCTCAACAAGTTTTGCAGGGTACCCAGAAGACGTATTTTTCAAATACGCTGAAAATAAGGTTACGCGTGCGGTGTCTTACCAAACCACTTGGGGAGGACCAACTGCAGGCCCTGCGATACGCCATGAAAAAAGCATCATTTTTGTTGCATCGGACCTGCGTAACGGTGGTGTTTATGGTGTGGGGAAAGGCCTATCTGAAGCGATTTCAAAAATTGATTGGCACCTACGTTTTGTCGATGGTTTAGGATCTGAGGTTCGCCAAGGGGCAGCCATTAGAAAAGCAATCGGCTTTCAACCCGATGCCATTGTGCTTGGTGGTATTGATGCAGTACGTCATCAAAAGATCCTAAAACAAGCCCAAGATTTGGGCATCACCATCATTGGATGGCACGCCACAGAATTAGCGGGTGGAAATCCTGAGATTGGTCTGTTTACCAACATCACAACCGATCCTCTGGATGTAGCAGAAATCGCTGCTTTATTGTCTATTGTTAACTCAAAAGGCCAAGCCAAAATTGTGGTTTTCACCGACCCAAATTACGAAATTGCGATGATAAAAGCGAATGCAATGGTGGATACTATCAAACAGTGCCGCCAGTGTGATGTGCTTGAGCTGATCTACCTTCCACTCGATCAGATCGACCAAAAAATGCCATCTACCTTGAAGATGCTTGATAAAAAATATGGTGACAACATCACCCATATTTTAGCGATTAACGACCTATATATCGATTATGCCATCCCCTCCTTAGAGTCAAAAATCGAAGATAACAAGTTGATTCCCAATAACATTTCGGCAGGCGACGGCAGTAAAGCCGCGTACAAAAGAATCAACAGAGACAAGTTCCAGTCTGCGACCGTTCCTGAGCCTCTATACCTTCAAGGTTGGCAAATCGTTGACGAACTCAACAGAGCGTTTAATAACATGCCGCCTAGTGGTTATTCTGCGCCTGTTCATCTCGTCACGCCAAAGAACGTAGCAGAGCTTATTAACAACGAAACGACTGGCATTTATGACCCTAAGAATGGCTACCGCGAAGCGTATCTGAATATTTGGAAGCCACAATGAAATTCAATCAAATTAACATTACCCAGCGCTTCATAATATCCAACTTAATATCACTACTTATCGTAAGCTTCGCGGTCATCATGGTGATTCGCTCTTTGTATTATGTCGAATCAACGCTTAAAACAGAAACCTCTACACATGTCTCCGAGTTGATTGTAAATTCCGAGATAAGTCGACGAGTTTTTACCTTGACCTCTCGAGTAAAACTACTCGAACAGACCTTTCTATTCAGCGAGAATACCTTGTCTGAAGAGGCTTTTAACGTTGATTTCCAGCTGCAAAAACTAAGAGATTTGTCTACAAATGAAGGATTTTCACAGAAAATAGATGCCTTTATTGACAACTTCCACCGTTTCTTAGGCAGTTCACTTGCGCTTAATCGAATCTTAAAACAAACCAATCAAATTGATGCCACCTTAGCAGCCCAACTCAATAAGCTGGAGTTTGCTATTGCTGACAGTAAGCTGAAGCACCTCAATCAAAATGACTTTATTCGATACAACAATGAGTTGGATCTGATGAACATGCTGAGGGAATCTTTTCTGACTTCCGGAAAAATGGTCGGTGACATACACAGCCGCATTACACCAGAAACAGAAAAAGTGCTGTTAATCAAAGTCGAAAAAGAGCTCGATATCTTCTTACTGCACTTAGAAAACGTTGATATAAAAACAGCAGCGGTAATCAGCGAGAAGCAGAAAATTCAGAAAACAGTTAAACGCTATAATGCGGCACTTAAACGAATTCGTGCCAACCTAGAACAACGTTGGCTGGTCATGGCTTCTCTATTGGATGCACAAAGCGATCTATTAGAAATGGTAGAAAATACAGAGTCTCGTGTTCAAAACCAAGCTCTGGCCCTCACTGCTCAACTAGAAGAAGAGATCGGTGAGTCGCGCTTTAACGCAATTATCATCAGCTTTTCTGCCGTTATCTTGTCACTGCTGTTACTTAACCATGTCGTCAGACACCATATTCAAAAACCACTCAACGCACTTAAGCATGGTTTCAATCGTTTGGAGTCTGGCAGCCTAAAAGAGCCTATCGCGCTTGGTAGAAGCGATGAATGGTCTCATTTAGAGAAAGCCTACAATGACATGGCTGGTAGGCTGTCTGAAGCGTATTTGGACCTAACTGAAGAGAAAAAGAACTTCGACTTTCTTGCCCACCACGATCCGTTAACAGGTTTAGCAAACCGACTGTTAGCGACGAAGAGATTAGATGAGGAGATTAAACGGTCTCGAGAGCATAACTCATTTTTCTTACTGTTCTATCTGGATATTGATGAGTTTAAAACCATCAATGACTCGCTAGGACACGGGCAAGGTGACAACCTGTTGATCAACGTATCAAATATTTTGACCACGCTTGTTGGCAACAATGGCTTCGTCGCACGAATGGGCGGCGATGAGTTTATGGTCGTGTTCTCTGACATCAGCTTAAGTAAAGGTGAACAACTGGCAGACCGACTAAACCAATCACTCCGCAAACCTTACTATGCCGACAACAACTCGATATTCGTTGCTGCAAGTATAGGCGTGTGTGAGTACCCTACTCATGGCTCAAGTGGTGAAACTCTAATCCGAAACGCAGATACTGCCATGTATCACGCCAAGCGCAATGGCAGAGACCAATATCGCGTCTATGCCGACAAGATGACTCATGAAGTCAATGATCTTATCGAAACCAACATGGGCTTGCATCAGGCCATTGCTAATGACGAACTAGAAGTGTTCTTCCAACCAAAAGTCGATCTGGACACGCAAGAGATCATTGGTGCTGAAGCGCTAGTCCGTTGGCGACATCCTAAGTTGGGCCTTTTGCCTCCGGCTGGTTTTCTGGAAGTCGCAGAGAAGAGTGACCTTATTATCGACATTGATAAGTGGGTATTTAAAAAAGTAGCTAACCTCATCACCGACTGGCAACGCTCAGGAATCGACTTGGAGGGGGTAACTTTCTCAATCAACTTCTCTGCTCGGATGTTTTACATGACCGACCTCGCCGAGCAACTCCAAGTAATACTCGATGAGACAGATTGTCAGCCACATCAACTGTTACTTGAGATAACAGAAAGAGACATGATGCGAGATTTCGAGACCTGTTCGAGAACGATAGAAGTGCTTCATTCCAAGGGCTATAAAATTGCCATTGATGACTTTGGTACCGGTTACTCTTCACTATCTGTGTTGAAAAACCTCTCAGCAGACTGCGTCAAACTCGATCGAAGCTTTATTGAAGACATCAACTCATCTAAGGTTGATTACGAGATCACCTGTGCGGTATTAAAACTCGCACAAATACTCGATTTTTCAGTGATTGCTGAAGGACTTGAAACGCAGAACCACGTAAAGACTCTGCGTCAGATAGGTTGTAAATACGCACAAGGTTACTTCTTTGCTAGACCTCTACCTATAGATGACTGGGTCTCATATTTTGTTGGCAATACGGAGCAAACATCACAAGCATCAGTATAGGCTGTCGCTTCAAGCTCAGTGGAGTCAGTGGTTTGTACCCTACTCCAGACGTAATAAAAGCGTCTGGAGTGGGTCTACGAAACCACCACTCAGCTAACGAAAGCGCTAAGCCGAGACCTCTTTTGCTGCGGCTTTGATCTTGGCGCGTAACCACTTGTGGCTTGGTTCGTTAGTGCGGCTTGGGTGCCAAATCATACACATATCGAGGTTGTCCAGTTCGAACGGCAGCGCTAGCGTTTTAACCTTGTACTTTTCAGAGAAGCAACGCACCGACGACATCGGAAGCATTCCGATATAATCTGAGTTTTCGATAACCGGCAACATTTCAACTACACCTGCTGCTCTATAAACTACTCGACGTTTCTCAAGGTCTCTATAGTGCTCCGAACTCAATAGGCTTCGGCGTGCATGCCATTTGGATACCACCACATGCTCAAGCGACAAAAATTGTGTCATATCGATGCTATCGCCAATAGTTGGATGATCAGTGCGGCACACCACCACCAACTGTTCGGTAGAAATCACCTCATGCTTTAGCGTCGTTCTTCCTTTTGGCGTCATATCAATGATTACATCATGTCTTTGTAGTCTTAGATCCGACTCGTAGTCTTCTGTAAACAAAGGGTGAATTTCTAAGGCAATACCCGGTGCTACCTGGCTAATCAGTTGCATCACCTTAGGCATCATTTCGTAGCTCGCCGCCGACACACAGGCGATAGAGAACACGCGGCCGGAGGTTTTAGGGTCAAAGTCTCTTGATGCAGACAAGGTCGACGTAAAGTTCTTCAGTGCGGCCGCCATCGCTGGGTAGATATCCATCGCGAAAGTAGTTGGCTCAACACCTGAAGTGGTACGGTGAAACAGTGGCTCATCATAAATATCTCTCAGCCTTGCAAGTGCTTTACTCACAGCTGGCTGACTAATATCCATGCGGCTAGCAGCTCTAGATAAGTTCTGCTCTTCATAGATAGCGACAAATATAGGAATTAGATTTAGCTCGGTACTTTTCATACAGTTCCATATTAAAGAAGCAGGTTCCCTATAGTAGGGAACCTGCTGATTTTGTTCGATGCGAATTGCTAAAAGTTGTGCGTAATGCCTCGATAAACCTTGAATTTTTATAGGTATTTCAACGATACAAGAGCATCACGTGGCTACTTAGTTTTATCTTTTAAGTCTGGCAAGGCTTTAGGAATTTTCAAGCGACCTGCGATTGAGCGAGATACATGAGAGTTGGTCCGGCGATTGGCGAGTTTTTTTAACCCTTTCCACAAACGTTTAAACACGTTCTTATCTTCATGCCCTTGCTGAAGAGCAGTGCTATCATCCAGCCATAACTTTTCGGTGCTGGCTTTCGATAGCTCTAACTCCGTCGTTTGATATCGTAATTGAGTGTAAATAAACATTCGTAACGCAGCCCAGTCGCCCTGCTTAAGCAGGCGTCTCATCACTAACCACGTGGGTGTTGGTCGAGCCGCGTAATAACGCTTACCAACAACAAACAGTAAAACACATGCTAACGATACTAAACCAATCGTAATGAATGCCGACATATAAGCTTTAACAAAGGACTGTAATGTGTGCTTGGCTTCAAACACTTCACCTTTGATTACGACATCTTCTAAACGTTGTTTGTCGCTATTCCACCATTGAAACTTGAATTCAGGAAGCGTCAGTTCACCACCTTGTTGAATCACATAGACTGATTCTTCAATTCGGCTTGAACGATAGTCCCCTCGCTCTTGGGTATCATCAAGACGATTCGGTTGCGGATAGGCTTGATACTGCTGTGTAGATTCGTTGGTTAGTACGTTAGGTAACAACACAGATAAGCTGTCTTTTGCCCTAATGGTCACTGTTCGAGTGATTGCATCGCCAACTTTCAGCTCATCACTAGAGCGTTGCCACTTTTGCTGAACCTCAACATCCGTTGCTGCGAACCAAGGCGTGTCTTCACTCAATAACCCAGAAGGTAGCGAAGCTTCAAACTTAATCGGTTGGGTGTAAAGTGTACCAGTCACGTTAGAACCATCGGGAGCTGACACCTTTAAACTCACAGGCAAGGTAGGAATAACAAAAGCACCCGATGCCATTGGATAAAGAGTGATTTCCCAGCGCTGGCGTGACCAAGTAGTCCCGCCTACTCTTTCGGTGTAATTCGTTGCAAGTTGATTACGCTGCTTTGCAATCACGTTTGGGATTTCAATGCTACCGATGCGTGTGCCACCCGTAAACCAATGTGGGGTCGCGACTTCGATATTCAAAATCACTTGCTCATTAACGCTTACCTTAGCCGGCGTTATCTTATCGCCCAGTTTCGGTTTTTCTCCGACCCAAGCGATAAGCTCAACATCACCACTACGCTGAAGATCATAAATATCACGAGCGTACGCTGAAGAGGAACACAAGGTGATAAGCAGAGCCATCAACATAACAACGAAACCATGCTGTACATGACTTAACGGCTTAACTGAGTTCGAATCTCTAGAGTAACTGAGAGACAAAAATTGACAATAACTCATTACTTTTGCTCCTCATTAAATACTGGTGATGGTTCGCGCAATTGAATTTGAAACTTAGCTCGAAGGAAATACTTAGGATCCGCTTCCACTCGCTTTAACCACTTATCAGCGAGCTCTTGACTACCAAGAATTTCATTCGCATTGAGCGTTTCTTTTAACATGAGCTCAGCAACTGTCTCCTCTTCTGCACCATCGCCCGTACGTGGCTTATCCTCGTCTAGTTCAAACGATTCTTCAGGGCCATCCGTCGTCCCTGCTTGGCTTTCACTGGTTCGGTTAACTTCTTCAACAATGCCATTAACCACGGCTAAGTTGTGCTGAACCTCAGGCTTTAAATTAGAGTCAAGGTCAGGCTTATCATTTAAACTTTTCAGCAAATCTCGTGCAGCCAGATACTCTCGTTGCCTAGCTAGAGCACTGGCCGCGTTGTATAAACCTAAATCACTGTCGACTTGTAAGAAGGCACTATGGGCAAGCTTAAACTCGCGTGCGTAGTAGTAAGCGACACCTTTCCTAAGTGGATCCTCAAAGTGTTTCGCCGCTTCTAGATACTCTTGTTGATTTAACAATCGCTGACCCTGTTGGTCCGGAGTCAGCCATAAATCCCACCACCATTGGGCAGTTTTATCCCAAGCCGATAATGTTTCCACTTCAGCAGGTCTGTCCGCCGTCAGATGAACCGTTTTTGCCATTGTATTTGGCGTATATAAGGCACCTGTCGTAACAGCTCCGATTAGACACCACTGCACGAGCCAGCCTTTTCGGAACCAAAGTAACATGATCAAAGCAATAGGGAACAACAAGCCGTACCCCATGTCTTTCCAAGGCATCGAAGACTCACCATTGAGCTGCATATTGCGCTCAACCGCACTGTTAAGCGCTTTTATGTCAGAGTCATCTACCGTCACTTCAATCAAGCGACCACCCGTGGCTTTAGCCAACGTGTTCAATGAATCAAGGTCTACTGGGTTATTACTAACCATTTGGCTATTACCCGCTGCCAAAATCAACAATTGGTAACTGTTTTCATTAAAGAACTGTTCGTACGCCTTTATGGTCGTAGGATTCACGCCATCAGAAACCAGCAACACAGTTGAACCCGGTTCACCAGACAATTGTTGCTGAACTAAAGGCAGTGCTTTCTCAGCAGCTTTACCATCAACAGGCATAATTTCAGGCGTGATTGCCGCCAAAAACGGCTCGAAAACTTTGCTATCTTGAGTCACCGGCATCGCAACATGAGCACTTCCTGCATACACTACTAAACCTGTATTACCGCCTTTACGCGCCGCCAATAAGTCTCGAATTTTTTGTTTCGAGCGCTCTAAGCGACTAGGAGGTAAATCCTTTTCTAGCATAGATTCGCTGTTATCAAGTACCACTAACATCGAGGCTTTATCTTCTCCAAATGGCGATGCTTCACGCTGCCACGTTGGACCGGAGCAAATAATGATCGCGATGGTCACTATCACCATCAGTAGCTTGAGCGGTAGCTGTTTACGCCACCCTGTCTCACCAATTGTTAGTGCATTGCGTAAATGCTCTGGAAGAATGTCTTTCCAGTTCGGTTTAGTCTCTTCACGCCAACGTAACCAGAGTAAGAAAAACATCGGCACAAATGCTAAGAGCCAAAGTGGGCGAATAAAATGAAACTGAGTAAAAACCTGTTGAATTGCGAGAGAATCAAACATCAATCTCTCCTTTCGTTTCAAGGTTCGACAAACGAACGGCACGGCGACGTCTTAACGTTGCAAGACTAAATACTGTGAGATACATGAGTACGACGACTGCCATTAAATAGTGGTGTAAGCCCTGCTTAGGTCGATAGGTTGTGCTTTCATATAACTGAGGCTCAAGTTGGCCGATCTGTTCGTAGGCGGTACTGAGTTCATCACGGTTAAGCGCTTCAAACGCCTCACCGCCAGATTCAGAGGCGATACGCTTGATGGTTTCCATATCCAAAGCAACTTCTCCGACAGTCTGAGGGTCGCCCATCGCAATCACGTGGATACGAACCCCTTTCGCCTTAGCCACTTTTGCAGCATCAATTGGCTCTACAAAACTGCCCGTATCATTACCGTCCGTAAGAACAATCACGACTTTCTCACGCTCGATATCGTTTTGGGCTTGTTCGGCAGACATCTGCTTACCGCTCTGCTCAAACACTTTTATCGCTAAGCCAATCGCATCGCCCAAATGAGTGCTCTGCCCGGCCATCGCCACATCTGTTTGATTTAAGAGCTCAAGCCATACATCTTGGTCGGCAGTGAAAGGAGTTTGTACAAAAGCAGCATCACCAAACAGGATTAAACCTAAGCGGTCGCCTTTTCTGGTTTTCGCAAAGTCCGCTAACACCTGTTTGGTTGCTTCCAAGCGTGAGATTTTCTTACCTTGCTTAGATGTGAAGTCTTGTTCTGCCATTGATCCAGATAAATCAACAACCACCATGACATCGCGACCTAATTGTTCACGCACTTGAGGTTCACCAAGAATGGTCGGTTTAGCCAAGGCACAAACAACCAAAACCCAAGTGATAATGAGAGTGGTGCGTTGCCACCAGCTTGGCGTCAATTGACTTGCCCCTTCAGAAGGTGCTTCCCCAATCGCTTCCACCAATTCGTGGAAGAACGGCACTTTAATGGCCATTTGTTTGGTGCGATATGCTGGCACCGCTAAGTAGACCAACAGAGGTAAAGGCAGTGCAACGAACCACAATGGATGTGCAAATTCAAAGCTAGAAGAGAAGAGATTAATCATTTGCTTGCCCCTCAACTGCTACTTGAACATCAGGCTTATGGAGCTTTAACCACATCATTGAGGTTTGAATCACTTCCGAGCGCTGTTCAAAGGTCAAGCGTACCTTGGGATCAATGAGGCTTTGCATCCATAGTTCTGAGATTTCCTCGGCAAAGAATGCGTTGTTACTCTCTGTTTGCGCGTTGACAGGAAGGTGAGCATTCAAACGTTTTACATAAGCTTGTCCAAACAACTTTGCATTGCTGCTGTCTAAATAACCGAGTACAACTTTAAGCACTTTAAAAGCCTGCTCAGGGGAGTTTTTGTTTCTCGCATCCAATAACATCAATTCATTAAGTGCTTCTTTTCGGTAGCGATTATTCCACCACCTTAGCGCCAAACGATAGGCCAGGTAGAGAGCCGCTAATAACAAGATAACGCCAAGGATCTTCCAACCTATCGTTTGTGGAGCCCAGCTAACACTATTAGGTATCGCCACATCGTGCAGCTCACGCAGGATATAAGTACTAGGAGGCGTATGTTCGACTGTCATTTAGCGCCCTCCCACTAACTTTTGTAACTGGGAGATATGATTGCCAGACGTGTCTAATTCGATATACGGAAGGTTTTTCATCGCCATTAATTTAGCTAGAGATTGTTTTTGAAGTGCCGCTTTCTGAGCCAGGCTCTCGCTTGCAAGGTTGACCTTAGATTGGCTATCTAGGCTCAATTGAAAGCGACCATCACCCACCACCCAGTTTGCACTCGCAAGATCTCTTGGCAGTGAACGCTCTAGTGGGTCAGTGACCATGATTGCGAGGATATCGTTATGCTGCTGAAGTTGTTTCAAACGGTCTACGTGGTGCTCTTGGCAATCACGCCAATCGCTAATGAAGATTAACGTCGACTGTTTTAACCTCATTCGCTTAATCAATTCGATGCATTGAGTAAAGCCGACTCCCTCATTGTCACTCACATTTACACCCAAACTCTGGTTCGCTTTAGCAAGGTGTTTGAGTTGGGATAGCAAATCAGACTGAGAACGTTGCGCTTTTGTGTGAAATAGCTTTTGGTGTGAAGCCAAAACAAAACCGACGCGGTCTCCATCCTTAAGAACCCGCCAACCACACAATGCCGCCACTTCCGCGGCAACGACGGACTTCATGGTGTCTTGAGAGGCAAAGAACATAGAGCTGCGTTGGTCTACACAGATCATCACATTGCGGTCTTTTTCTTCGGTATAGCTACGAACATGTGGTTTCCCGGTTCGCATGGTGACTTTCCAATCAAGGTTACGGATATCATCACCCAGTTGGTAATGTCGTAACTCTTCAAAGTTCAAACCACGACCACGAAATAACGAGTTGTGTCTTCCCGAAAGGACACTGCCCGCTTTTAGGTGAGGCAACAGGGAAAACGACTCAGCTTGCGCCTGTATTCGCACTAACTTTGAATAATCACAGTACAGTCTTGGATCAAGGCCTTGCGATTTGGGAGCTTGTGTTGGCTTCGCCATGACGCCCCCTTATTATCCGATCTCTACGTTATCAAGTAGCTCTTCAACGACTCTCTGATGGTCGACCCCGTCAGCAAGCGCATCGTAAGACAGTGAGAATCGGTGCCCCAACACAGTTGGCAGCATTGCACGAACATCATCCAACGTGACGTGGTCACGCCCTTGTAGCCAAGCATAAGCGCGAGCACACTTATCTAGAGCGATAGAAGCACGTGGACTCGAACCAATTTCAATCCATTTGGACAAGTTAGATTCTGGGTAACGTTCCGGCTTTCGAGTTGCCATAACTAACGCCACGATATAGTTTTCAACTAAATCAGACACCGCGATTTCTGGAAGTTGGCGCCGTGCCTCAAGCACTAATTCAGGTTCAATATGCTGCGGAGTCACTAGCTCGGAACTGGTCTCATTGCCTAGCTCTTCACTGCGAACCAAGCGAATGATGTCACGCTCTGCTTCATCTTCTGGGTAATCAACCGTCACTTTCATAATGAAACGGTCCATTTGCGCTTCAGGTAGCGGGTATGTACCTTCTTGCTCAACTGGGTTTTGAGTAGCGAGTACCATGAATAGGTCAGGAAGGATGTGAGTTTCACCACCTACTGTGATCGTGCCTTCAGCCATCGCCTCAAGCAGTGCCGCTTGTACTTTAGCTGGCGCACGGTTTACTTCATCGGCTAGGACAATACTGTTGAAGATAGGCCCCGGTTGGAAGTGCAGTTGAGGTTTCCCGTCTAGCTCTTGATACACCTCTGTACCCGTCACATCTGATGGCAATAGGTCTGGTGTGAACTGGATTCGACCAAAACTGGTATTTAATAAGTTGGCAAGCGACTTTACTGAACGTGTTTTCGCTGTGCCAGGAAGCCCTTCTAAAAGCACATGCCCATTGGTCAATAACCCTATCACAAGAGCCCGAACGACGTGGCTCTGTCCGATAACACTTTTTTCTGTTTGTTCAATCAGTTGGTTTATTGCTTGTTGCGCATGGTTCATAGGTCTTCCTTTATTCAAACTGGCTGCGTACATCCTACTCACAAGCTCGATAACTATTGGTTATAAACGCAATAAGTGGTTATGGTGTAAAACGTTACAACCAGCATAACCAAGCTAACCTCATCGTTTTATTTAAGCCTAGCCTTCAATTGGTTAATGGCTTCTGGCGGGGCCACTTTACTCAATGATGAAATACACTGTTCAAATGCTTTTGGCACACCCGGTATATGGCTGTTTCGCGCCAACACTTCACACTGTGCATACAAATGTTGAGGGTTTCGGCTAAATTGATAAGCCTTGTGTAATGACTTGCTCGCCGCAAGTACATCTGACTTTTCCAATGCCAAGCCATACACATACCAATATTGCGGATCCGTCTGTGCAGTTTCAGCCGCTTGTTTTAGATAACGCGTTGCTTGATCATAGTCTTTTACCCTTAGCAAAGCTAAACCTGCGCTGTATGGCAACACACTCGATTTTGGTTGCGCCTGAATGCCTTGCTTCAAGGTAACAAGAGCTTTAGATTCATCACCTAGTGCCCGGTAGAGGTCAGCCAGATTGGCGTAGCTGTTCTCGAAATATGGCTCGATTTCGATAGCGCCTAAGTAGTATTCAATGGCTTGTTCGTGCTTCCCTAAATCTCGGTAAACATTACCCAGATTGGTTCTTCCAAAACCTCTGTCACCATTAAAGCGCTGAATCTCAATGTACTCTTCCAATGCAGACTTGATTTGGTCTTTCTGTAGCGGATTCATTTCTCCCCAATAACGGACTAGCGCGCCAGCTGTTTCTGAACGAATAGACAATACTGGGTCAGTAAGCAGTGGTTCTAGAATCTGCCAGCGGTCGGTAAACGGGAAACCAGATGAACCTTGTACAACGCCTAAACGGATCATCTCATCGTCGTGTTTTACTGCCCTTGCTAATGAAATGAGAGTGTTCTTACCCGTGTTACCAGACAAGCGCTCCAAGCTTGATGCTCGAATAATATTACTTAAGCTAGAATCCTGAGCCGAATACGCCAGTGCATCTTCCGCGCCTCTGTGCCCTATTGAGTCCGCGTAAAAAGCCACAGCGAAATGCTGTTGGTTTCTATATTTTGAATCAGGGAACCATTGACCAATTTGCTTATCGGCCCACTGATCGGTTTTGTCTTCATGGCAACTAGTACACACGTTCGGCGTTTTAATATGCTGGCTAATATCCGGGCGCGGAACATGCCAGCTGTGGTCACGTCTCGGATCGACCTCCATATACGTCGTTTCAGGCATGTGACAAGTGGTACATTTTGAAGCTTCCGTGTATGCCTCATGGAAAGTGTGTTTTTCTGGTGTGTATTCCGATGCAATATGGCATTGGCTACATACCGCTTCTTCCGCAATTTTCAGCTCAGCGGTATGGGGATCGTGACAGTTAGTGCAAGTGACGCCTTTCTCAGCCATCGCTGACTGTAGGAATGAACCGTACACGTAGTCCTCATCATAGATTTGACCATCGTGATGATAGAGTTCCGGGCTAATTAAGCTCAAACGGTATTTATCAAAAAACGAGCCATTGACGTGATCCGCCGTCTCATTCAGTTGTGTGCGTCGGCTATGGCACTGAGCACAGGTTTGAACTTGGTTGGTATGAATGATGTCTTTCGGTTGAAGGGTGGAATTGCCCTCTTGGTAAACCCACTCTTTGACCGACTTAGACAAATCGCGGTCAAAACCATAATGCGCCGTGAGTTGAACGCTTTTACCACCGTTGGCTTTAGCTGAATGAGCAGCTTGCTTTGCTTGTTCAACGTGCTCACTTGCAGGGCCATGACACGCCTCACAACCCACATTGATTTCAGACCAAGTTGTACTGTAGGTGTTGCTTGCCATGTCGTAGTTCTTTTCTAGGTTTGTTGAATGGCAATCAGCACACATGAAGTTCCAATTTTGGCCGCTATTGGTCCAATAAAATTCATCGGTGTTGGTTGTATCTGGATAGAGGTGAAACCAGCGCTGTCCTCCCTCAGTCTCGGTGCGAGAGTCCCAAGCAAAAGGAATGAGCTGAACACGGCCGTCTTCAAACTCAACCATATATTGCTGAAGTGGTTCAAAGGCAAAGGTATAACTGATTTTGTAATCTTTGAATTGAGCATCTGGCCCTTCAATGTTGACCCAGAACTCATCACCTTTGCGATAAAAACGATTTGGCTTACCTTGATGCGTGATGGTTTGGTTATCAAAATTACCTAAAACGGAATCATCTGTGGCGTGCTTCATCGCCATGTCATGATGAGAGCCCTGCCAAGCTTCGACTTCTGCGCTGTGGCAATCAATACAAGCCTCTGAGCCTATGTACGTGGCTGACGAACCGCTTTCCGTAGATTTAGACACGGTTTTCGTAGCTTTATCACTGACAGGCGACGCTTGTTCGCTCGCGCAAACATTGAAACTCAATATCGTGAAAATCGCGGATAATACTGCAACTCGCTGGTGTTTCAATCCGTTCACTAGTGAGCACAACAATGCAGACATAACATTCCTTGTTTTATACATCCTTATGCTTAATAAGGTAGACGCAAAAACAGCTAATTTACAATTATTTAGTGACCATGAGCTCGATTGTTGTGATTCATATTCAGGACATGTGGCTGCTCACCACTGCACCCATAAAAAAGAGCTCCGAAGAGCTCTTTTCATACAGTTGGTATATCCAAACCGTCGATTACTTGTTATGGGACTCCTGAAGTTTCTCCATAACCTGATCCAAACTAAAGCTCGCCGCTTTTTGACGTGGTGGATATTCAGCGAATGTTTCTAGGAACTTGCCCACATAGGCTTGTGCTGGAACGAACATGTACGCGTGGTCAAGTAACCAGTCGTAGTATGTGTTCGATGTGATATCAGCATTTTCGTATGGGTCCATTCTAAGGTTAAACAACTTAGGAAGACGCAAGGTCACAAACGGTTCAGCCCAAATTTGCATAGTACCCGTCGCTCGTTGCTCCATGAATACCGCTTTCCATTGGTTATAACGAAGTGCCGCTAAATCACCATCATCTGTGAAGTAGAAGATTTCGTGACGACGACCTTTTTCTTCTTCACCCGTTAGGTAAGGAAGGAAGTTATAACCATCTAGGTGAAGCTTAAAGGTTTTGTCACCCGCGGTATGACCTTTGAGTAGCTTCTCTTTGATCTGATCATCACCCGCTGCAGCAAGGAATGTTGGCATCCAGTCCATATGATGCATGATTTCGTTAGAGACAGTTCCAGGTTCAATTTTACCTGGCCAACGAACCATTGCGGGTACACGATATGCCCCTTCCCAGTTGGTATTTTTCTCACCTCGGAATGGCGTTGTACCTGCATCTGGCCATGAGTTCATGTGTGGACCATTATCCGTAGAGTAGAAAACAATGGTGTTGTCTTTGATGCCTAGATCATCCACTTGTTTTAGTAGCTGACCAACATGTCTATCGTGCTCAACCATACCATCGGCATAGTTACTAATGCCTGTTACACCTTTACTGTCTGGCTGAACGTGTGTTCTAAAGTGCATACGCGTAGCGTTCCACCAAACGAAGAATGGTTTGTCGGCTTTCACTGCACGGTCCATAAAGTCGAGTGCCGCGTCTAGTGTTTCTTCATCTACCGTTTCCATACGCTTACGCGTTAAAGGACCAGTATCTTCAATCTTACCGTCAGCGAATGACTTGATCACGCCACGTGGACCGAATTTCTTACGAAACTCTGGGTCTTTAGGGTAATCTTCATTCTCTGGTTCTTCCTCAGCATTTAGGTGGTAAAGGTTGCCAAAAAATTCATCAAACCCGTGTGCTGTTGGAAGGAATTCATCTTTATCGCCCAAGTGGTTTTTACCAAATTGGCCTGTCATATAACCCATAGGCTTCAGTAGTTCTGCGATCGTAGCATCTTCTGCTTGAAGACCAATATCCGCACCAGGTAAGCCTACTTTACTTAAACCTGTTCGCAATACACTTTGACCAGTAATGAACGTAGAGCGACCTGCGGTACACGACTGCTCTGCGTAGTAATCGGTAAACATCATGCCCTCTTTAGCGATGCTATCAATATTCGGAGTTTGATAGCCCATTAAGCCAAAGGTGTAAGCACTAACATTAGATTGACCAATGTCATCACCCCAAATGACGAGAATATTTGGTTTTTCGGCGGCGAATGTGGTGGTAGAAGCCGCCATCATCGCTGTCCCCAAAATCGCTAATCGACGCTTGACGCCATATTTCGCTGTCATAGAAACCTCTTCGTAAGTTATTTGCATCCTGCCCTACAACGTATAGTTCATTTTTTGCACATGCGCGAGATTCGGTAAGCTATTAATCTTTTTGTCATTTTTATAAGACACGGATACAAAACATACTGGTTTAATTTGCATCTACAAACTTGATAGGGATCACACATGTAAACTAAGTGTTTATTAGAACCATCAACTGAAACTCCAATTAATCAATAAGTTAACCCCACATCATAACGATTGGTTATAAACACTATAAAAGGACGGAACACGGTTTTGGGAATAACATTTGTCCATCGATGTGTTGTTCTAACGCATTAATCTTAAAAGTGAATCGGAGTCCTTATGGGTACTAAAATTAATAAACTAGCATTAGGTGTTGGCTTATTAGCAGCTTCTTCAGCAGCGACAGCAGCAGAAAAACCAAATATTCTTGCTATCTGGGGTGATGACATTGGTGTATTCAACATCAGTGCATATAACAACGGTATGATGGGTTACGAAACACCTAACATCGACCGTATTGCTAACGAAGGCGCACTATTTACTGACCACTACGGTCAACAATCGTGTACAGCTGGTCGTGCTGCATTCCTAACAGGTCAAGAACCTTTCCGTACAGGCCTACTTACCATTGGTATGCCAGGTTCTGATCACGGTATCCCAGACTGGGCTCCAACTATCGCTGACCTTCTTAAAGAACAGGGCTACATGACAGCTCAGTTCGGTAAGAACCACATGGGTGACCAAGACAAACACCTTCCTACGAACCACGGTTTTGATGAGTTCTTCGGTAACCTTTACCACCTGAATGCAGAAGAAGAGCCAGAGACATACTACTACCCTAAAGATCCTGAGTTCCGTAAGAACTTCGGTCCACGTGGTGTAATCAAGTCTACTGCTGACGGTAAGATCGAAGATACAGGTCCTATGACGCGTAAACGTATGGAGCACGCGGATGAAGAGTTCCTAGAAGAATCTCTAGCGTTTATGGAAAAAGCAGTGAAAGCTGACAAACCATTCTTTATCTGGCACAACACAACGCGTATGCACGTGTGGACTCGTCTACAAGAAAAATACCAAGGTAAATCTGGTATCAGCATCTACGCTGACGGCATGCTAGAGCACGATGACCAAGTTGGTATCCTTCTAGACAAGCTTGATGAGCTTAAAATCGCAGACAACACGATCGTGATCTACTCTACCGATAACGGTGCAGAGACAGTATCTTGGCCTGATGGTGGTGCAACTTACTTCCACGGTGAGAAAGGTACAACTTACGAAGGTGGTATGCGTGTTCCTCAGCTAGTTCGCTGGCCTGGCGTAATCAAACCGGGTAGCAAGATCAACGATATCATGGCTCACCAAGACTGGATCCCTACTCTTCTAGCGGCAGCTGGTGATGATAAAGTGGTTGAGAAGCTAGCGTCTGACAAAGGTGCTACATACAACGGTAAAAACTGGCGTGTACACCTAGATGGTTACAACTTCATGCCTTACTTCGAAGGTAAAGAAGAGAAAGGTCCTCGTGACAGCCTACTTTACTTCTCAGCGAACGCAGAGCTAAACGCGGTACGTTGGAATGACTTCAAGATCTCATTCGCAGTTATGGACGGTAACATCACAGATGCTGTACGTTTCCAACCAAACTGGCCACAAGTAGTACACCTACGTGCTGACCCATTCGAAAAAGCACCACACGAATCTGGCATGTACCTACGCTGGATGGCAGACAACATGTGGTTATTCGTACCAGTTGGCGGCAAAGTACAAGAATTCATGCAAACGCTACCTGATTACCCAATGCAGAACAGCCAAGCATTGAACCCAGGCAACTTCAACCAAAACGCTTACATGCTGCAAGGCAAACTTAAGCAACTTGAAGCGGCAGCAGCTCAAGCTAAATAAGCAAACCTGAACCATGTATTTTGAGTTGAATAACTAAATTAAATACATAGTCAAATACAAAGCCGTGGTGACTCAAAGAAGTTTCCACGGCTTTTCTGTATCTATCAGCCAATGTTCCTATCCCTGCTCCTTATCTTGCAACATTAGATTTATGAAACTAGATTTATAAAAGAACCCTTATGATTAGCAAGGTAAATAAGGGGTAATTCAGACGGATCCTGAATTGATTTAATGGATTAAATTTAGATGGAACTGAGCTATGAAGACATCCTATTTGGCTGGAATAAGCATAACTGTTATTTGTGTTTCGATCGCTATACTGGTTTATGATGGTGCATCTTCAAATTCTCACTCTTCCTTTGAACACAAAGACCATCACCCTGCTGATTCTTCTCACTCGGATTCGCACGCAAGCGACACGCATAAAACCCGTCAACTCACGACCTCTAATATCAAAGTCTTTCCAATTCCTAACGCCACTGAAATCGATCACGATCTGGCGAAAATTGGCTGGGTACTCTTCAAAGACCCAAATCTTTCCTCTAATCGAAACGTCAGTTGCGAAACCTGCCACAGCCTTCAAACCAACGGTGCTGAGGTGATTCCTGTATCAATAGGGGTAAATGGTGCCGGAATGCGCAACTCTCTTACGGTCTTCAACGCGGTTTTCAATTACCGATTCTTTTGGGACGGCAGGGTAAACAACCTTTCAGATCAGATAGACGGACCAGTACATAATGTGGACGAAATGGACTCGAACTGGGCGCTTATCACCGATTATGTATCTAAGTCACCCACCTACATTGACCTATTTAAAAGCCAAAAAATGGCAATTGATACCGTCTCCGTTAAAGCCGCGCTCATTGAGTTTATGCGAGGCTTAACCACACCCGACTCCCCTTTTGACCGATATTTACGTGGCGATACTGCCGCACTCTCCGCTGCTGAAAAACGTGGCTGGGAAACATTTCAAGAAGAAGGATGTATTCGTTGTCACCAAGGCACCAATATTGGTGGAGGCATGGTGATGCGTTTTGGTTACTTCGGATTATCAAAAACAGGCTCTGAGCGAAGTGAAGACCAAGGTCGCTTTATGTTTACTCAGCAACCACAAGACAAGCATCTGTTTCGTGTCGCGAGCTTGAGAAACGTCGCGATTACGGCGCCTTATTTCCATGACGGTCAAACCGAAACCCTAGAAGAGGCCATTAAAATAATGGGTGAAAGTCAGCTTGGTAAAACGTTTGAAGAACAAACAATCAGTGACATCAAGGTGTTTCTCGAGACACTCACTGGGCAACGCCCCGAAATACTAGTGGAGTTTGAAAATGAATAAGATCAGGCTCATCTTTTTGCTTTTTGTCACGCTATTTATCAGCTTAATCAGCTTTATCATACTGACCAACTCGGAGTATGAGAGGGTTACCGAATATGGGGAACCTATTCGTGAACTAGGCCACGAAGTTTTAGAGATGCGTGATCATATTACCAATGCAGCACTTACTGGTACTTCCGACCCTTACCAAATGTCCGAAGATTTAGTGATCCTAGAAAAAGAATTACAACAGCTAAGAGAGATCTATCAAGGCAAGAATATCCACTCTGCGTTCTTTAAAGACTTACCGACAGCGCAATTATTGGAGCGTTTTTATAACGCCTCAATGTCGAATTTAGACACACTCGATAAACTAGTTGGTTTAAGCGTCGCTCGTCAGTTTATTCTGCAATCTTTAACTCAACAACTCACAAAGAGCAGTTCAACTCGCACCGCGGTGAACAACGCAGATATCGAAATTCAAAGTGAGCTTCTTGCAAGCGTATTGGTTGGAGGAATCAGGCATCAGAATTCTGGTATCAACTCTGAGTTAGCGAACCTATATAAAACGTTTACTGAACTCAACCAACAACAGAGTCAGCTACTCTCACAAGTACTTTCAGCGCACAGTATGGAGTACATTGAACACATTGAGCATCGGTTTACTGACTTGCAAGACCAGCTTAAAGGCGTGATCGTTAAGCTTATTATCGTGCTAGCTTTTCTGACTTTAGTCTTTTCGTTCGCCATATTTATCTTGAGAGTTTTTGAATTAAAAAGGAATAACCTTTCTTATCAAGAGGCAGCAAACAGAGCACAAAAAGCGAGTGAGGCAAAATCATTGTTCCTCGCGACAATGAGTCACGAACTAAGAACCCCTATGAACGGCGTATTAGGTATTGCACAAATCATCAAAGAAGATTCTCAAAGTGCCGATACTCGGAAACAGGCACAAATCATCATCGACTCAGGGCAGCACCTTGTCACCATTCTGAATGACATTCTCGATTTTTCTAAAGTTGAGCAAGGTAAAATGGAGCTCGAACTGAGTCCATTTTCCGTAACCGACGTTGTCACACACCTAGACAAAACGCTAACGCCGCTCGCCACCGATAAAGGGATATCTTTTGTTATTAAGGATAATATCCCAACCAATATTCAACTTCTTGGCGACTCAGCACGAACGCGCCAAATCTTATTTAATCTAGCCGGAAATGCCGTCAAGTTTACCGAGTCAGGTAAGGTCGAAGTCGAGTTCGAGATCGCCCCTACTACACCACCATCGGTCAACATTATGGTCTCCGACACGGGCATAGGTATTGCTGAAGACAAGGTTGACCACATCTTTTCAGCGTTTGAGCAAGCAGAGCTCTCTACAACGCGTAAGTTCGGCGGAACGGGTTTAGGGTTATCAATAGTCAAACAGCTGGTTGAATTGATGGGCGGAACCATTGATGTCTCTAGCCAACTGAATGTGGGTACTTGTTTTACCATTTCCTTACCATTAGAAATGCACGAACTAGAACAACAAACTACCGAGCAAGCCTCCACCAGCATTAATAAAACGCTCAATGACTTCACTGTGCTGCTCGTAGAGGACAATAAAATCAACGCCATGGTTATCAAGAAGTTCTGTGAGTCTATAAACATGACTGTTGAGAATGCGTATGACGGGCTGCAGGCACTCGATAAATTGGCTGCAAACCAATATGACTTAATCATTATGGATAATCACATGCCGAATATGAGTGGTATCGAGGCGATTCAAAAGATCCGCAATGAACTTAAGTTAACCACGGTTATTTTTGCTTGTACTGCTGATGTGTTTAAAGAGGCTCATGACGAGTTTCTTGTGTCAGGAGCCAACTTTGTCCTTACGAAACCATTGCAAAAAAACAGCCTACAAAATGCCATTAATGAGTTTCATCATCAGTTTGAGATAAACCGACACCAATCTGTTCATTCTCGCCAATCAACCGAAACGAGTAATAGCAATGTCACCATGCTGACTCGTCCGCCTAAGAACAAGCTGCCTCTTACAGAAGAAGAAATATCTCGTAGCCCATTACTCGAGGGCGATAAGCTAGAAGGGAATGAAAAGCTGAAGTGTTTAAACAACTTAGTTGATGAATTAGAAAATGAAATTGATGAGCTAATAGCCCTCTTCTCGGATGATAAACCCGATGATTTATCAAGAACTTTAAAAGCCGTCATCGCCATTGCATCTAAGCACGAGATGTATGAGGTGCTTGAGCTTGCTATCTCTGCTGCGCAAACCACAGAGCAGCACATCATGCCGGAAGCCGAACTACTGCAACAGCTCATCAATCGACTCATGGTAAACAGCCATCAAGCAACACGCTTAATACACAAACTCAACCAACAACGTAAAACGGGTTAACTGGGGTGTCATATGAAATTGAACCTACCTAGTATCGGTCCACATCTACTTTTGGCGGTGGGCGCTACGCTCATTTCTGTCGTCGACTATCACGTGCCATTAGGTATCGCGATGGCCGTACCTTACATTACGATAGTACTGCTCGCATCAACCACTAAAGAGCCATTTTCAGCCATTATGTGGGCGATTGTCTGTACCTTACTTACTCTCGTTGGATACTACGTTTCCGAGTCCGGTAGTGAGGCATGGTTTGTTATATTGAACCGGGTCATTACCATTTATGCGATTTGGGTGTGTGCTTTTGTTCCTATCTACATCACGCTTCAATCGCCTACTGATGCTGAGGTTCTTGATGATGACGTCACCCCACCAGATGCACTAAACCACTCTTACGCGGATAAGAAACGTACAGGTAACACGGTCAATAATTAGGCTTAGGTTAAGTTTCGGTGAATTTTGCCAAATCGAGACAAGGTAACTTGAAATACTTCGTTCTGCGTGAGATTGTAAAATATCTCACACCAATAACTGTATGATTATGAAAACATTACAATCCATTGCGCTACTTTCCACAATTATCGCAGCACCACAAGTGTTAGCTGATGTAAAAATTGAAGTTCCTTCTAGCGCAGATGCTCTAGTTGAAGTCTTAGCGGTTAATGAGGCTAAACCTGATCTTGAGGGTGGTTTTTTCTCTTCAAGCAAAACGATCACCGTGCCAGACGGTATAAACCAAATCGTTTTCCAATATCAGCTCGCTTTTAGTCAAGGTAACGACCGTGAGTTTGTCGATAGTGACGCAATTATTGCTACTTTTGACGCTACAGACACAACGGTAACGTTCGACATGCCTAAGTTCCGCAACGCTAACGAAGCGAGAAAAGGCTTTCAGAACCTAGATTGGAAATTGGTTGATGAGAACCAAAATGCAATCAGTGTTAAGCAAGACAAATTAACCAAAGATGGTATGCAGATTGGCCGTAAATACCCTCAAGAAGCGAAAGAATACAACCGTACAGGTGGTATTGCCGCATTAACGACAGGTGCTACAGCCGCTGCAGTTGTTCAGCCAGTAACACTACCAGCAAAAATTGATGGCAACGCGTCTAACACGGCCGAAGAAATGCTGTACTTCTGGTATGAAAAAGCCGACGCTGAAACCAAGCAAAAATTCAAAGAGTTCGTGAACAAGTAAATCCTACTTGTTGATCGTCTTAATAAAAAAGCTGGCATTCAATCGCCAGCTTTTTTGTATCAACTATAGGGTAACTACCTTTCCGTATTCGCCCTATTGGTGCGCGTTTGCACTATGCGTTCTCAGCAGAAAACACTTCCCCGTCGATTTTGATCGGCCATCCCATCAATTCATATTCAGCAGCCAGTAAATGTGCGCAACGGCTTGATACTCTGGTTTTTATCCACTCACCTATGCCACACACTTTGTATTCCAAAACAGCCATTTTCATAACAACACCATTTACTCAAAATTAAATTTATAAATATCAGGTAGAAGTTATCTATTCCAAGGGCTTATGTATGTTCCCAAAAGAACATTAGCCTATAGTTTACCTATAAAGTTGTAGGTATTTTGTTTTCAATCATTTAGCGTAAAGCATACGCTACTGGGATTTTATCTCCGCAACTGGATCACGCATCATTAGATTCATTGGTGAAATACGTTCGTATAGCCCTTCAACATCTGAGATAAATACTTTACCCCTTTGAATCTTGACCAAACCGTCCTGTTCTATTCCTTTCAACACTTCGTTCAAGCGTGAGCGAGAAATTCCAGTAATCGTACTCAATTGAGTTTGTGACACGTTAACACTCACGGTAGCTCCCGCTATGTTATTTTGGCGCGCAGCGAGTTCTAAAAGTACATAAATCGTTTTTTGTTCTTTTTCATGGATAGAGGAAAGGTAAGCCTGCATCCAAATCGATTGTGCTCGGGTTCCGCAATGAAGCAGCCATTTGAATACCATGCACTGCTCTTCAGCCAGCTCTAGTACCTTTTCGGATGGGAAAAGTACCATGCTGACCGGTTCAACTTCTTCAGCAACCGCAAAAAGATTGTATTCAGCGTGAATCGACAAGGCCCCCATCCAATCACCTTTACCGATCACTCCTCCCGATAAGCTCTTCATATTTTCCGTCGAAAAGCAGATTCCCGCAGAGCCACTAAGAATATAGAAAACGCCAGGTAGGTTTTGAAACTTTTGTGTAATTTCCAAGCTTTGGATACCGGTTTTAAATACGGCAATCTCAAGTAAGCTATCGATAAGACCTTGTGGTAAATCACATGGCCACTGTATTTGTTTGCCTATGGTTGGGTCTAACAACAGTAATACGCTCCTTTCCCAAAATCCAACACGAGATGTGACAGATACTTTTAAAATATAGTCTATTCAGATAGTTGTACTAGAGAATTTTTATAATCATAGACAAAGTTAATCTAATAATTTTGCTAATACCTCCCATGCGCCTTGGTTAAGAAAGCGTATGGGAGGTATGCGCCTATCTTCAAGTTTAACCAACACTCCGCTACCCCTGGCGTTTATTAGCGACCTAACACTTTTGAGGTTTTGGCGGCATAGACATCAGTAGTTTTGCTAACACTTTGATCAAAAAAACGCGTGGGTGTTGCACTTCTATCAATGAATGAAGTGCCATGTTTTGTTGATATCTTTGCCAAATAACATCCAGCTCATCAAACGTTCTTCCTTCCTGCACTAATACTTTGGATTGAAAGTGCTTAAGCAATATTTGGTAAACCGCCTGTTCATACAAAGGTATATCTTTCTGGTATATCGCCTGACTTAATGTCACCCACCTATTGTTTCGATGAGCTCGGACATATCGATACAAGATCATGACTGCCAAAGCCAATGCTCCAATAAAGGCAGCTATCGAGGCTAGCAACCACTTGTACAGCTCA
Organism: Vibrio sp. 99K-1; assembly: GCF_013114585.1. Classification (NCBI taxonomy): domain Bacteria; kingdom Pseudomonadati; phylum Pseudomonadota; class Gammaproteobacteria; order Vibrionales; family Vibrionaceae; genus Vibrio; species Vibrio sp. 99K-1. The sequence continues at coordinate 364,061 of NZ_VTXF01000001.1, read as the reverse complement.
ACAAAAGAACCTAACGTATGCGACACTTCCCAACTTCGCTCTTCCAGCACAAGAGTCCTTTGCATTTGAGACGCAGAATCCCACCAAAACACTCTTACAGAAGGAAGGGTCACTCGCCCCGGCTGATTGACTATATAGGTCACTCTTTCTATTCGTTGGGCAAGGCGCACTCCTCTTTGCTCATCATCGAGGTACTGAGTAGACTCGGGGTACACCAAAAATTGACTCTCTAATGTGTCAGGGAGTGTGGTGCTCTCCGGTAAAAGTGCGCTGATAGTGTCATGTGCCGATAACGTCACTTCACGAGTGATAGAGTCGCCTACACTGAGCTTTTTCTCTAACTCCTGTGAGCTCCCACTTTGAGAGACCAATGTCCACTTTTCGTGCAGGTTAGCTTCAGAGCCAGTTAACCATTTGTAGCCAGCCGTCATATTGGCTGAAGGCTTGTGAGCATTGAAAGACAAAGCCTTTGTGAGCAAGACCCCTTCAATATTATTCCGACCCTGCTTTACGCCAATTTCAAGTGCAACAGGAGGGATTCGATAGTCTCCACTCTGCAATGGGTAAAGCACTATTTCCCAAAGTTGCTTGGAATACACTTTCCCATCAATACGCTCTGTAGAGTTAACAGCAAAAGAACTCACAGGCAGCACTACCGCATTATCAATCTCGACACGATGTATCTTAGTACCTTTGGTGAACCAGGTATCAGTCATCACTTCTATGTTGAGAGTGATCTGCTCATGCACCGAAATATTAGAACTGGCGTGCGTCAGCCAAGCATTGAGTTTTACATTGCCTTGCTCATAGAGTGAGGCTAGCTTCTGACTGTGAGTATTTGGCTCGCTATAAGCAGAATGACTCGTTAAGCTAATAACTAAACACAAAAGCTGGAATAAACTCGTTAGTTGCATCTTTCTACTTAGCTGCATCTTTCCACTCCGTCTGATTCGCCGCCCCTTGTTGATACTGCAATGCAAACTTGGTGGAGATAAAGCTCGATAAGTCACTCTGAACGCGCTTCATCCACTTTTCGTTGGCGCCTGGATCATTCAAGATTTGTTCAGCGGATAAGACTTCTTGAATCACTTGAGCTTGCTCTACTTGCTGCTTTACGCCATCCGAGCGTTGCGGCTTATCACCATTCTCTTTACTTACCTGACGTTCATTGCTTTTCGATTGTTCCTTCGTGAAACTATCAATATAAGCAATCACATCTTCTACAATCTTTAAATTGTGAAGCGCCTCTTTATTGTTCGGATACAGATCCAAGATATCTCGGTACAAAGATCGGGCGGCGACAAACTCCTTTTGATTGGTCAATGAAGCCGCTGCACCTAATCGCCCCTGTAACGTGTCACTTCGCATGTAGAATTGTTGTGCTAATTCATACTCACCCGCTTGATAATAGGCCGATGCTTTCCAGTACTCATTTTTAAAGACTTGTGCGGCTTGGTGGTATTCTTGATCTTGAAAATACAGAGCCCCCTGCTGATCTCTCGTCAGCCAGACATCGACTAGCGAAAACTCTGCAGCGTATAAGTTAGGGCTGTAAGTCGCGCTATAAAACAGAGAAGCCACAACACACCACTGAACCAGCCAACCCTTTCTAAACCACAATAAATACGGAACCAATACCATCCACACCAAAGGGTAACTTGCATCAAACCAAGGTTCAGCTTGATCTGCAGAAAGCTCAGCAAACGACGTTATTTTCCCACTAAGGTTTTTGATATCTTGGCTATCTTGAGTAAAAGCGACGAACTCGCCACGCACCGAGCCGGCTAATTTCGACAGTGCTTCAACTTCCAAAGGTAAAGGAGATAAAACCTCTTGGTTGCCAACACCATAGATCAGCAGTTGGTAACCTTTTACCTCGAAATATTCTTGATACGCACGGTAAGCCAGTTGGTTTACCGCATCGGTCACCAACAATATCGTGGCATTGGCAGTTTCAGGTACTAATCTGTCAATGACAGGCAAAGTATATTCGGCAAACTTACCCGCTCTTGGCATGACTTCAGGATGGATAGCCTCCAATAAAGGCATAAACACTTCGATGTCTTGCGTTAAAGGCATCGCTAAATGAGCGGTACCCGAGTAGACGACTAACGCTGTTTTTCCTTTACCTTGCAGATCAATCAGCTCCGCTATTTTTTGTTTCGCTCTAAACAGACGACTTGGCGCAATATCCTTTTGTAGCATCGACTCAGAGACATCGAGCACAACCACCAATGGCGTGGTGTCTTCTGCAAAAGGCGAAGACTGACGATACCAACTGGGCCCGGAAGCAATCACTATCACGGCCAAACAGATTACGCTGAGCAGTATTATCGGAAGGTGCTTCACTCGAGACGACTCACCAACACGCAAAGCATCAGACAAGTGCTTGGGCAAATGAGTTACCCACGAATTCTGCTTTTGGTTGCGGCGCCAATTCATGATCAGAACCACAACAAGTGGCACGATTAGTAACAGCCATTCTGGGCGTATAAAGTGAAAATTATCCATCATAGCCCCCTGTGCTTTGGGTTTCTGGCTTCATACGCAATCGCAAAAGAGAACGAGCGACCATAAACAACAGATGGTAAATAAAGGCGATAAGCAAAGGCACATAATGAAGACTTTGTTTTGGCTGATAACGATAGCTTTCAAACACACTCGGTTCGAGTTCATTGATGATGTCGTATACATTGCTTAGCTCGCTAGGTGACATCGCTAAAAAGCTCCTTCCCCCCGTCAACTTAGCAACCGTATCAATGACATCCATATCAATCGCTTGTTCACCCGAAGTATTCGGACTACCCATCGCTACTAGATGAATCTTGATGTTATGTGCAGCAGCCACTTTAGCGGCATCAATCGGAGGTACTAAGCTGTCGGTGTCATTACCATCGGTAAGTACAATCATCAGATGTTCTCGCTTGAGATGCTCGTCACTATGACTATCCTGTGCAATTGAATTCGATTGACTGCTATTTAAGCCTGATGGTTGCTCTTGCTTATCTTTCTGGTTCTCAGAAAGAAATGTCTTAATACCCAGACCGATTGCATCACCCAAATGAGTACTTTGCCCAGCCATTGCTGGCTCGGTTTCATTTAGCAGTGCCAACCATGCCGAGTGGTCAGCCGTGAATGGCGATTGGAGAAAAGCAGAATCACCAAATACAATGAGACCCAGTCGATCGCCTTTGCGCTTCTGACTGAACGTATCCAGCACGTCTTTTGACGCTGCCAAACGAGTTACTTGGTTCCCATCACTATCAGATAAATCATCTGTCGCCATTGAGCCAGACAAATCCAGAACCATCATCACATCACGGCCCGTTAGCTCTCTCGTCTCTTCAGGCCCTAACCAAACGGGTTTGGCAGCAGCAAGTACAACTAAAAACCAACCTAAAACCAGAGAAGAACGTTGCCAAACACCTACTTTGATCTGACTTGAGCCTTTCTCAGTCCTCAAACCTAAACTAGATGCCAACGCATTAAAAAAAGGTACCTTTAAAGCAAGCTGGGGAGTTTGATGACTCGGTACAAAACAGTAGATAAGAATAGGCAGGGGCAATAAAGCGAAAACCAATAGATATTCAAACTCGATCATCCGTCCCCCTCGTATGGCCTTTTACCCATGCAATTGCACTTGTACGAATCTGACTCAATTCAGTTTTAGTCCAGCCATAATCAAGAGCTGGCTTATATATATCTTGCTGCCACTGCATCAGAAGCGTCCGGTCAAATACGAATTGTGGTGAAGAGACCATAAGAAATTCTGCCCACTCATCGCCACTTAGCATAGCGACCTTACTTCTAGGAAACGAACAACAAGCCACTTGCTTCAAAAGGCTGTTAATGGTGCGCAGTTCTTGATGTAAGCGCTGATTATCAAGGGTATCTTGTTTAGTTCTACAGATTGTTTTCACTGCTAGGCGACGATATTTGTTCGCCCTGTAGGATTGAAAAAAGTGGAACGACTTCCAAGCTCCCCACATTAAAATCAGAACAAAAGTGACTTTCCAACCAATTGTCGTTGGTAACCAACTGACATCAATATTCGAGGCCGGGTCGATAAAGCCTTTGAGCAAAACTCGATTATCGGACACGGTAGCCCCCGCTCATTTTTTGAATAAAGTCAGCGATGTGGTTACCAGACGTGTCTAACCTGACCACATCAACCCCACCAGCACTCAATAACTGATGGATATCTTGATATGCATGTTTGGTCGCTTGATTGTATTGATCAAGTTTCTCGTTCAATGATGTATCAACCAATAACTGCCACTCACCATCACTGATATGAATCGGTTGAGTGAATTCAAGTTCCAGTTCCATAGGGTCATTCACAGCAATTCCCATAAAATCATTGTGCTGTTTGAGCCATTTAATTCGTTGAACGTCTTGTTCTGTAGCGTCATTAAAATCACTTATAATGACGATCAAACAGCCCTTGAGTTTTTGCTGTGTTAGCTTATTCAAAGCGCTTGATAGCCCAAAGGCTAGGCCCTCTTTAGCTTTCGGCTCTTTACGGGATAAACCCTGATTTACAAGCGCTAGTGACTGAAGAATCCGTGCAACGTGAGCAGAATGACGTTGCGGTTTGTGCCAGTACTGCTTATCGTTTGAAAAAATCAGTGCGCCAATGCGATCACTGTCTTTTAGCACCTTCCAAGCACAGCAAGCGGCGACTTGAGCTGCCACCACTGATTTCATGGTATCGACCGATGAAAAATACATGCTACTACGTTGATCGATGAGCAAGATCACGGGCAGATCTTTCTCCTCACTTTGAACCCTTACGTAAGGCTCAAGCATTCTTTGTGTCACATTCCAATCGATGCTGCGAATATCATCCCCCATTTGGTAGTGACGAAACTCTTCAAAGTTAAGTCCTCGACCGCGGTAACGAGACAAATGGTTGCCAGCTTGTCTAGAACGGCTTTTGCTTAATGGTGGCAACGAAAAACCTGTCGAATTCAATTTTGTCGCCATCAAGGACTCAAACGAACTGACAACCCTTGCGTCATTGGAAATATTCATAACAATGCTCCCTAAGATAGAGGCACATTAAGCAGTAGCTCGTCGACTATCTGTTCTGCGCTCACCGAGTTAGACAAAGCATCAAAACTTGGAGTAATACGATGGCCTAATACCGAAACCACTACGGCTCTTACGTCGTCTGGAGTTACATAATCGCGTCCTACTAACCAAGCCTGGGCACGGCTACATTTGTCTAATGCAATCGAAGCACGAGGGCTTACACCGACGTCGATCCATTTGTCTAGGTTTGAATCTGGATACAAATGCGGAAAACGCGTCGCCATAACAAGGTCCACAATATATTGCTTAATAGGCTGTGATATATGGATACGCTTTACCGCTTCCTTGCCTGCCGCAATATGCTCAAAACCGCCTTTAAATGCCGCAGCTAACAATTCATTTTGTTCTTGAGGCTGAGTCTCTGTATCCTGGTTTATTCCACCATCCATTAAGGCGAGCTCTTCCTGGCGAACCAAGTCAATAATCAACATTTCAGAGTCTCGATCTGGATAGTCCACATTCACTTTCATCATGAAGCGATCCATCTGCGCTTCCGGTAATGGGTAGGTGCCCTCTTGCTCAACTGGGTTTTGGGTGGCTATCACCAAGAAAGGTTCTGGTAGAGACATGGTTTCACCCGCAACCGTCACGGTACCTTCAGCCATCGCTTCTAATAGTGCGGCTTGAACTTTTGCTGGTGCTCGATTGATCTCATCAGCCAGCACCATAGAGCTAAAGATTGGCCCTGGTTGGAAAGTCAGTTTTGACTGTTCTTGATGATAAATCTGCGTGCCAGTAACATCTGAAGGAAGTAAATCGGGCGTAAATTGCACACGGCTAAACGCCATATTTAATTGTTCCGCCAATATTTTTGCTGCGCGAGTTTTTGCCGTTCCAGGAAGTCCTTCCAATAAAATATGCCCACCCGACAACAACGCAATCATCATTGATTGCGTAACATGGGCTTGACCAATAATGGAGTGGTTAGTCTGTTCTATTAGTTGGCAAATCGCTTCACGAGTATCTGTAGACATAGGATTACCTTGAGGGCTATCTAAAACGCTGATCACTTAATAAAAAGTCCAGCATCAATTTATTTGGGCAAATATGATGTTTTGAGTTTTGATACAACATCTTGAGGTGCGACAGATTCAAGCTCAGCAATGCACTTAGTCGCATCTTTTTCAGCACTCAATAATGTGTCGCATAATGCGTATAGGTAAGCTGGTTGAGCGTGTTCCCGATAGATGTCTTGATAGACTTTGATCGCCGTTTCAGCATAGCTATCTCGAACCAGAGTCGCATAGGCATACCCATAAGAGCCGTTATGGGGATCCAGCTCATACGCATTTCTCAAACGGCGCAGCGCATTTAGCCTTTCTTTAGTTCGTAAGTAAGACAGACCAAGGCTATGGTGTAGAGAGGCAGCTTGGGGATACTCTGCGAGTGTCTGCTTTAAAATCTCTTGAGCTCGGTTATCGTCACCTACGCTTTTCAGATATTCTGCGTAAGCGATAGCGACTCTTGGCTCTTTATGATCATCAAACTGCTCTGAGTAAATCAACTCGGCCTGTTCAAAGTCACCTTTAATGGTATAGATCCATGCGCGCTCCATATCTCCATCAAGATCGTCGGATAATAAAGCTAAATGCCTATCCACTGCAGGCTCTAGGCGGTCAAGATACTCTCCTGAAAGCTGTGGCCAGAGTTCGATCAAAGTTCGAACCGCTTGAGCTTCAACAGCTCGGTCGACATCATCTAGCATTGGAGAAATCAAATCCCACTTAGCTCTACCACGCCATTGTCCAGCCGCTTGTATCGCAGCTAAGCGCAATTGAGGGTATTCCGACCGCGAAGCCCTGGCGACTGCAATGATCGAATTAGGGCCATAATATTGCCCTAAGCTGACAGTCGCTGCAGCACGCTGGGCTATCGGCAAAGATTCGTTTTGAGAATACTCTGCTAACAACTGCTCGCGCTGCTCAGGCCCCAGAGTAATTTGGTTTGAGCTTTCTTCACTTAAAGCGTGGATTGTTGTCGCCTGGCAGGTTTGAGACTGAATACTAACTAGCACTCCAACAATAATAAGCAGCACCGCTGACCAATTAATTAGCCGATGTTTCATATTGGATGACGCTCTATATACAGTTGTTGAGATAGCTCTTCAGCCCTTACCATTAACGCATGCATAAAATAGATCTCATCGGTTTTCGCAAAACTATGAAGCACAAGCCATTCATTCAATGCTTCAAGGACTAAAGAATGTTCCGCTTTAGTTTCATTTTCACTTAAATACCCCAATGTTTTCAGAGCCGAAACCAATTCAGGATAGTTAGATGGTGGCATCATTAAATCGATAAATTGCGCCTCATTGGCCATCAACAGCACGTTGTAATTCGCTTTCGCCAGCTCATAGTTTGATCGTTTTTTTTCGTATTTTTCACCACATTGTGGGTTATCAGGTAGCTTCTGACACAAGTTAAAAAGTGTCGCAAATTCAGTGTATCGTTGGCTTTTTGTATCGAAGGCCATGTCAATCACAGCGCCAACAGAAGCTTGGTTAAACAAGTGTTCAGCTGGTATAGGCTGTTCCGTTTGAGCAGAAACAGCTTGGCTGAAAAGTGCAGCAGTAAGCAAAGCGGCAGTCTTGAATCTCATCATGGTACACCTCTATTTAAACTTGATTTTCATTGCATCACTGTTGATGCCTTTGTGTACCGGATAACCCATAGTGGCCACAACCATTGAGATGTAAGGGTCAATATGAGAGAAAAAGCGCTTCCAACCTGCACATAGGTAGTTCAGTCCTGTTTCACCATCGAGCGTTTTAATAAAACGATTTTTCGGGCATTCGCCAAAACAAGCGAATTGATAGGTACACTCTCTACATTGCTTTGGAAGTGAAGACTCTTTTGCACGCCCAAACTCTTCTTGTCCTTTAGAAAACTGCATATCTTCTAGCTTGGCATCATTGATATTGCCAAGTTTATAGTCAGGATAGACGTAGTGGTCACAAGCGAATACATCACCATTGTGCTCAATAGCTAGACCCTTTCCACACATAGGAGCAAGTGTACAAAGAGGGTTTACACGGCCCATCCAAGTTTCAACGCAAGATTCGAAATACGGTACATTTACTTGGCCGATATCGTTCTCTAACCATTCGTCAAAAATGGTACAAAGAAATTCACCCCATTGATGGTCTGATACGCACCAAGACTCGACGATCGAATTAGGGTGGCTTGGCTCAGTTTCAGGCATGCCTTGAAATATGACTTCTTCATCTGTCCACTTTTGAGGTGCCGTATCTCGGAACGATTTCGGTTCAACAATTGGGATAAACTGCATCTGCGGTGAACGGATCTCGTCGCGTAGAAAGCGATAAACGTCCAGTGGGTTTGAACCTGTAAGATTGTTTACACAAGTTAAGGTCGCAAAATTAACCTTGTGTTTATGCAGAATATCGACACCTTTCATAGTTTGCTTGAATGTGCCGCGACCAGCTCGGTTAGTACGGTAGGCATTGTGAATCATCTCTGGGCCATCAATACTTAAACCAACCATGAACTTATTTTTGCTTAAGAACTTGCCCCATTCATCGTTCAGTAAGGTGCCATTGGTCTGAAGGTTGTTCTCAATTTTGACGCCTTTCGGGCAATATTTCTTTTGAAGACGCACGACATCACGAAAGAAATTCACGCCAAGTAACGTCGGTTCACCACCTTGCCAATGGAATACAATCTCAGGGAAGTTTTGCTGTTCGATATAGGTTCTGATGTAGGTGTCGAGCATTTCTTCGCTCATTTGAGTCGTGCAGCCGCGCTCATGGCCTAACAACTCTTCTTTACTTAGGTAATAACAGTAAGTGCAATCGATGTTGCAGGCAGAGCCTATCGGCTTAGTCATGATATTCATACGCTGCGCAGGCGCTGCTTTGGGTAACATAATCGTGTTGTGCTGAGCTGATTGGGTCATTATTTTTCCTCTTCTCGTTCACTCACATTCACTGTGCAACTGCTTCCCTAAAACAACCTACATCGGTTATCTGCAACCATTATCGACCAAGCAATTCGGGGGGTAATCAGTAGTATTACGGTATCGGCTCATACAGAGTGACGAAAAAAAAGAGCGACCCAAATGGTCGCTCTTCCTGTTCCCGATTAGCAATTAGGACTCAGCTGATTGAACAATATTGTATATCGATACCGTTAACACTGATGCCCTATGAACATTGAAACTCTATTGATATTGAGCTCGCTGCCAAATGTTCATCTTCTCTACAATCTTGTCGATAGAGAACGAACCTGGTACTTGACGAGGTGGAAACTCTTGGAAAGTTTGCAAGAATTGGAATGTGTAAGCCGCACCCATGTACATGTATGGCAAGTGCTCAACACGCCACTGCTGATAACCTACACCCTCTTTATGTGCATTCTCATAAGGGTCTTGACGTAGGTTAAAGATGTATGGGAAACGTAACTCTTCAAATTGACATTGCCAAGTTTCAATACCATGACATTCGTTAACCGTGAACATCACTTTCCAATCACCCATACGAACCGCTGAGATGTGACCATCATCGGCTGCATACACAAAGCCTTTACGAGGCCAATTCAGGTTGTTGTCTGCCGTCGTGTTTTTGCCTTCTTTCAGTGCAGGCATTAAGTTGTAACCGTCTAGATGTACTTTGTACTCTTTACCGTTAAGCTTTTTGCCCTTTTTAAGGTCAGCGACAATGTCCTTCTCACCAGCGGCGGCTAGGAATGTTGGAGCCCAATCATTGTGAGCAGCAATTTCATTCACTACAGTGCCCGCGGGGATCTTGTTTGGCCAACGCATCATAGCTGGTACGCGGAAACCACCTTCCCAAGTTGAGTTCTTCTCACCGTAGAAACGAGATGTTGCACCATCAGGCCAAGACCATTTTTCAGCACCGTTATCAGTGGTGTATGAAACGATCGTGTTATCGGCAATCTTCAACTCATCGAGCTTGTCAAGCAGTTGACCAACCATGTTGTCGTGCTCTACTAAACCGTCACCGTATATACCGCCACGTTTAGATAAGCCTTTTGATTCTTCTTTCAAGTGTGTCCAAACGTGCATACGTGTTGAGTTAAACCAAACGAAGAAAGGTTTTTTCTCTTTGTGAGCACGGTCGATGAAGTCTAAAGCACCTTCAAGGAACTCTTCGTCAACAGTTTCCATACGTTTGATCGTTAGAGCACCAGTATCTTCAATACGGCCATCAGCGTATGAATGAATAACACCACGTGGGCCAAAACGCTTTTTAAACGCTGGGTTTTTCGGGTAATCCGGATGCTCTGGCTCTTCTTCTGCGTTTAGGTGGTAAAGACTACCCATAAACTCATCAAAGCCATTCGCTGTTGGCAAGTGTTCGTCACGATCACCTAGGTGGTTCTTACCAAACTGCCCCGTCATGTAACCTTTGTTTTTTAGCATTATCGCGATGGTTGGATCTTCAGGGCGCATACCTTCAGCAGCACCAGGCATACCTACCTTCGTTAAACCTGTACGCATTGGGTGTTGGCCAGTGATAAATGCACTACGGCCCGCTGTACAAGAGTTTTCACCGTAGAAGTCAGTAAACAGCACGCCTTCATTCGCGATACGATCAATATTAGGAGTCCAGTGACCCGCTTGGCCGCGTGTATAAGCAGAGACATTATCGATACCAATATCGTCACCCCAGATAGCTAAGATGTTAGGGCGGCTGGTATCCGTTGTCGCGTAACTCGCCATTGCAGTCGATGCAAGTGCTGCACCCATCGCCAGCTGTAGGAAGGTTTTCTTTTTGAACATAGCTCAAGACCTTTTGTGATTTTTAAAAGTAATTTCTTTCCGAGAGCTATTATTTAAGAAACATAAAAGTAGGTAATCAGTAGTATTACTGATTTAAATGATAGTGATATATCGAACGTTGGTGAGAATAACGTTGGCGATAATATTCGGATATATAATGAAACGTTTGACGAGTAGCCCTAAAAAAAGCTAGTTTGTTTAGTATTATTACTGTTGAGGTTGATGATTTTTGATGACAAATACCACTAAAATATCTTTTGAAGACCTAGTGACGGAACAATCCGACGCATTAATTGGCTCACCTCCCAAAGATTTTGACATGACTTGGCAAAGAATCGCGCACTCCGTATTAGATTGGTTTGACATTGATAGAGTCACGCTTTTCCCCAACTCAATGATCATGCTCAACGACGGAAAGACCGTTACTATCGCTCGTGAGGGAGTTCCAGAGCTCAATGCACAGAGCTTTATTAGTGGCAATTACTTAGATTATCTAAAACAACTAAGAACAAAAAAACGTTGGCTGACATTTGACGAAGAAGAGATGAGTGACCACAAGATATCGGTTCTCAGAACATTGTATACGGAAGGTGGGCGTTGGCATGGCATCATCCCTCTGAAACTGTTTGGGCAAGATTGGGGTGCGCTATCCTTTTCCCGATTTAACAACGAGTTAGACCCACTATCAGACCAAGACATGAAGCGTCTTAAGCTTATCTGTGATATTTGGCTGTGTTATTGGCAGCACTCAACAATGGCTCGAAACCTAAAACAAGACCAAGCGATTAATGCAAATGAAGGTGAAAAACTTCTTCTATTATCACCTAAGCAGTGCTCTGTATTAACACTGCTCGCTCAAGGTTTTACCGCAAAACAGTGCGCTGAAAAGCTATTCTTAAGCCCCCGAACCATCGAATCTCACAAGTATCGTATGATCGACATATTGGAGCTAGAAAACAATACAGAACTAATCCAGTTCGCACTTCGTAATGGCCTAGGAATCGATCAATAACCTTCCTGTCGTTTCAAACACTTCCAACATTCTACTGAGTAGAACGCCTGTCACTTCAAAATGATAGGCGTTATTTCCGTAATACTACTGATTACAAAAGCAAGCTTACAAATTAAATTTAGGTATCAATAAATCTAGCTTCTAAATATATCCCTGACGATTACCACTTTAATTTTATAAAAGGGATAATTTCACGGTATATCTCTAGGTTTACTTCCTAACTAATTACTTGGAGCTTATCTATGTCTCTCAAAAATGTTCTTGTTACTGGTGCCTCATCAGGTATCGGTAAAGATCTGGTAATTGCGCTACTCAAGCAAGGTCACACCGTTTACTGCGGTGCAAGGCGCATTGAAAACATGCACGATTTGAGAATATTGGGAGCACATGTAGTAGAGATCGATGTACGAAATGAAGCGCAGGTAAATGCTGCCGTAGCCAAAATGATCTCAGAAGTAGGTAATATTGACATTGTTTATTCCAATGCCGGTTACCCAATCGCAGGCCCTATTGAAGAAACACCGATAGAAAAAGTCCATGCCCAGTTTGATACAAACGTTTATGGCGCTGCACGCCTTGCCCGCGCTGTATTGCCACATATGCGAGAGAGAAATCAAGGTCGTATCATCTTTACTACTTCTATCGCGGCACGTGTTTCTACCAGCATGAATTCTTGGTATTCAGCTTCTAAACATGCTCTAAACGGTATGGCTAAAGGACTATCTCAAGAAATTGCGGACTTTAATATCCAGATTTCGACGATCGAGCCGGGCTGCGTTCAAACAGAGCTTGATGCAATTCAACTGCAAGATATGAAAGACACTAATCAGATTGCCGAATATAAAGAGATAGTCGACAAATCTCATAAATTCTTAGATGAAGCTTACAGAAAAGGAGCAACACCCGAATCCACTGTAAACCACATGCTCAAAGCAGGGTTTGATGCTAAGCCAAAACTGAGTTATCAAACGACATTAGATGCCAAGCTCATGACTGTTGTACAAAAGGTCATTGGTGAAAAGGCTCTAGGCTCTCTACTTTCTAAGTTAATAAAACGCACATCAGTTTAGTTTTAAATCGTGTTGGTAGCTCATAAAAGTATTGAGCTGCCTGCTCTCCACTCCCCCTCGACATGCTCTCCCTCTCCAATATCGAACACCGTTTACCCACTACATCAAAAGTGTCGCCATAACAAAGCCAAAGAAGGGTGATACCGTAATTCTACGGTTTAGCTTCGTACTTTCGCCCCCTACACTGCGCGGCGGTTTGAAGTAATGTGACATTAAGAACACCACATTACTTTCATTATCGTCAAAAAAGCAAAATCTAATTCAATCATTTACTTAGAACACTTTCGGAGATGTTGTGGCAAGTAACCTTTCACAATCAAGAGACACATGGGGCTCAAAGCTTGGCTTTGTTATGGCGGCAGCAGGTTCTGCTGTTGGTCTTGGAAACATATGGAAATTCCCTTATACGGCAGGTGAGAGTGGCGGCGGTGCCTTCGTTCTTATCTACCTAGCCTTTGTTATCGTCATCGGCTTTAGCGTTATGCTGACCGAGTTTGCTATCGGTCGACACACTCAGAAATCGGCGGTCGGAGCATTCAAAACGACCGACCGACGTTGGACGTTTACCGGCGTGATCAGTGTGGTAAGTGGCCTGTTGATCATGGGGTTCTACCCCGTAGTCGGAGGTTGGTCTATCGCCTACATCTACAAAGTAGCGACCGGGCTCCTCAACACGCCAGAATTAATTGGCGATAGCTTCGGAAGCTTTATTTCAACGCCAGTAGAACCACTAATGTGGATGAGTGTTTACCTCATGTTGAATGTACTTATCGTAATGAAGGGCATTTCTGGTGGTATTGAAAAAGCAGGTAAAATCCTAATGCCAATGCTATTCATGATTTTGATTATCGTATCGATCAAAGGACTGTCACTTCCAGGTTCAAGCGCTGGCCTTACGTTCCTATTCAGCCCTGACTTTTCAAAGGTCGACAGTAGCGTTGTACTGGCAGCACTGGGGCAAGCTTTCTTCTCATTAAGCCTAGCAACAGGCTGTATGATCACCTACGGTAGCTACTTAAATAAGAAAGAGAACCTAGTACAAACAACCGCGATGGTAGTAGCAATGGATAGCGGTGTGGCGCTGCTAGCAGGTGTCGCCATGTTCCCTGCAATGTTCGCGTTTGGTATGGAGCCTGCTGCGGGTCCAGGATTAGTATTCGTTGTCGTACCTCAACTCTTTGCCGAGATGGGTGGTGTAATTGGCCTTCTGTTCGCCCTACTCTTCTTCGTTGGCTTAAGTGTGGCAGCATTGACGTCTTCAGTTTCTTTACTTGAAGTTGCCGTGTCATACTTAATCGATGAAAAGCAGATGACTCGTTTTAAGGCTGTCTTGGTATCAAGCATTACCATGATCAGTATGTGTGTGCTTTCTTCGTTGTCTTTGGGAGGCATTGGTCCGAAATTATTCGATACTGGTGTATTCGATATCTTCGACCTGCTTACTGACAAAATCTTCCTAGCAGTTTGTGGCATGTTCATATGTATTTTTGCCGGCTGGAGATTGAACAAGAAAGACCTAGAGAATGAAATTACCAATAACGGACAAGTTTCGTTCCCTCTATTCAACTTGTGGTACACACTTGTTAAATACGTAATCCCTTTTGCAATCGCAATCGTTGCATTGATGGGCGTAAAAGCAGGTTTTGATAGCGGCAAGGGCGAAGTCATGCTGATGGGAATCGCATTTATCGCGTTTACAGCCGTGATATCCAAACGATTCTAAAACTAATTACCATTTAAATATGCAATTAATATAAGCCTGTCATTGTATGTCAGGCTTTATTTTTGTCTTCTAAGTCACTTCAAATTTTCAACTAAATAAGCTCTAGCTCATTTTTTCTTCGACTAGTAATCACGAGCCGTATTTTTACTGATTCACACACTTTATTAGCTCCGTACCATTCCTCTATTCGTTCACTCACACTAAGTGAACTTACTCTAACTCAAATTTTTTAATACCCATTTTAGGAAGCGTTATGAGTTTAATAAGCATGCCTTTTGTCGATACTGCGTTCGACACAGGCTTACATGTGGTCGCAGGACTGGTACTCATCGGTACGGTTGTAGGTGCGTTATATGCATTTTGGAAGTTCCATGAGCTCCCAATTCATCACGCAGACAAAAAGAAACATGGTCAGATGGGCTTAGTCACGATCCTCACCTGGATTGGCTTTATTTGGCACTGGGTTTGGGTGCTAGCTGTGATCATTGCTTTTGTCGATACAGAAAAGAGCATACGCCGTATTCGCCACATTTGGCATGATTCCGCACCAACTCAAACGGCAGAGACAGGAGAATAATAATGTTAGAAGGTTTAGCTGTATGGGCTCTATTCATTTACCTACTCCGTCTTATTGGGGTACCTTGGACAAAGCCATTTAAAATGTTCGCTTACGGCGGCGGTTCTGTTTGGCTTGTTTTTGTGTGGGTTGGCCTTATTACATGGGCACCAATGGATCTTTCTGGTGGATCTGTTGTGCAATCACCGCACATTCAATTGCGCCCTGGTTCAACTAGAGTAACGGGTAACATCGAAGCGCTTCACATCTCGCCAAACAGTCAAATTGAGAAAGGTCAACTGATCTACGAACTCGACGATGACTCTTATGTAATAGCGGTAAAGAAAGCGACAGCACAACTAGCTATCGCAGAGATGGCACATCAAGCTGCACTCCAAGATATCAGTATCGCTAAAACAAACTATCAAGCTTCACTTGAAGATGTTGAGATCATCAGCAACCAGATATCGGCGGCTAAACAAGACCTAACACTTAAGCAACGTACGCTAAAGCGCTATGTCGACCAGAATGCAAAAGTTAAAAATACCATTACTGAAAGCGTTCTTGATCAGCAAAGAACGGCCGTGGAAGTCGCTAAAAATCAACTCACGATCATTGAATCCCAATATCAGAAATCAAAAATCACTGCGAATAAAAATCTAAATCTGATTGAGAAATCACAGATTTCCGAGATTAGTAAGCAGGCCGATCTTCAAAATAAAAAAGCAGCCTTAGCCCAATCTGAATGGGATCTATCGCAAACAAAAATTTATGCGCCAAGTAACGGGTATGTGACTAACTTTATGGCTCGTGAAGGTCAATTTGTTGGTGCGATGCCTCGCTTAAAAATGTATAGCGATGAAAAGTTTGTTTTGATGCGAATTAACCATCAAGCGTTCAGAAACATCAAAGTTGGACAAGAAGCAGAATTTGCTACCGCCATCTATCCAGGCAAGGTCTTTAATGCCCGCGTAGAAGGCATTGTTGAAGCGACAGGTGAATCTCAAGGTTCTTTACTTGCTCGCGAAACGAATGTGCGTGCAACAACAGGCAAAAACGTAATGAACAAGCATCACTTTGTGCGCTTACGCATATCGGAGCCTGAAGGCTATGACATTCCTGTTGGTGCTGTTGGACTTGCGTGGGTTAATGCAGAAAAGCCAATACCATTTTTGAATTTCTTGAACGTTATTCGAGGCATCATTATCCGAATGAAAGCTCAAATTTACTTCCTATATAGCATGTAAGAATATGAATAAATTCCACAAAATTTGCGATTTCGTAGATATCACGCACAGAAAAAAGAGCCAACTAGTTCTATTTATCGCGTTTGTTTACCTCGTTATACGTTGCGCTTACTAGCCTCCTAGCGCTACTTATTCATATTAGAAACCCAGCGACATCAAGGATGATTTGCCCTCCCCTATAGGCTGCTGGGTTTCTCCCCCTACTTAACAATTCAAACGGTTTAAATAGTTACAAACTCGAGTTTAGATACTCAGTCTTATCCCTAGCTATTTAGCGTCAGCCTCTCTTACATAGCCGTATCTCTTTATTGACTATTGAAATCCAGCGATTTCTTTTAGCCAACTAACCCGCAACTCCAGCAGTGCCCCTAAAGTGATCACATGGTACCCACCAGACCATAGATATAAAAAAGCCCCATCAATCATTAAAGAGTGATGGGACTTCATAAAAACAGAAACTTAGCGGTAAGAAAAACGTACTGAGAGTGCTAATTGGTGGTCATAGACTTGATAGTTCTTCCAATCCACTCCAACACTCAACTTTGGAGTGGAATGGAATCGAGCTCCTGCCCTGAACGCCGATTTTTCATCGTCGTCATTCATTAATCTACCATAATGACCAGATAACTCGACTCTATCGCTTAACCAAAATCGAGCTCCGAAGTTAATTTCGGCGTATACAACACTGTTTTCTGACTGTTCGATAGCGACAGTCTCTGTGTACTTTACATGATGTCCTAGAACTTGCCCGTAAATATCCATTCTGCGGTTAACAGGGCCATTGAAACCGACACCAACAGCGGAGTCCCAATCCCTCTCTAGATGGCTATCAATTCGAGTGACAATATGGCCGTTTTGGCTCAAAGGTAGATAAACTTCACCTCCGATCGTTTCCGTTCCTGTCGCGACTCTCACTTCAAACGTGTGATAGTCAAAATTATTTGCAAATGCATATTGTGGTGCTGATAAAGACATCATCAGTAAAGCAAGCTTCTTCATAAGTAGTACGTTTATTTATGTTCAAAGGAATATAAAAAAGACCCACCTTGGAAAGGCAGGTCTAAATAGAATTTAGATAAAGTTATATTAAAACTTGTAGTTAGCGCCGACAGATGCAAAGAAGAAATCAGCATCGTAATAATCAATGTTAGAATCAACGATATTTGCGCCTAGAAGACTAACAAAGGACCAGTTTTTAGCACCAAAAACATTCGCATACTCATAAGCGAAGAACATTCCGTATTGCTTATCTTCTCTGGTTTTACCATACAGAGGGTTAACCGCGTCGTAATCACGGACTCTTGCATCCAGAGTCAAAGCGTAACTATGACGTTTAACCGTTTTAGCATACGTCAGCTCTCCTTTAACCGAGTAATATGACAACGCATCGCCATCAGCCTCAGAAGACGCGACAGTCATAGAAGGCAATAGTAGCCCCATTTGTCCCGGAATAAAGTATAGATAATCGACTTTAACACTGTAATACTGACGATCTCGTTCCAACTGCTGTGCTTCATATTGAGTCAATGCGTCCCCATCAAAAGAGGCTACATCTTCAGTGCCACTTTGAGCATCATAACCTGATTGCTCATCGTCAATTTCAGAATACCCTGCGCCAATATCAACACCAAAATTAGAACCGAACAAACGATCAATTTTGATTCGACCCGCATTGCCTGTTAGGTCTGTTTCATTTCGTTGTTCTCCCACAGCGTATGGGTCAGCCCACACTTCAGCAGACACTAACGTTGGTAGTGTCGAGAAACTAACAACCGTTCCATCATTAAATTGATGTTTGTACCCCAACTCGAATGCTAGTGAACCTGTCGCAATTTCTTCACGTGATGTACCAAGGAAAAACTGATGATTTAACTCTTCACCAAATGTGTAATTCACAATCCCTAATAAACCAAAAATACCATCGCCATCAACACTGTCGTGCGTCTTTTCCTTACTGTCTGCACTTGAAGTTATGTCCTGCTGATACGCATCATTATTTGTACTTAAGTTATTCTTATCGCGGTAATAGCCAGTTAGGAAGTTAACCTCACCCGAAAAGCCTGCTTCTGGAGCAAGTGCGGCATAAGAAGATAAAGAGGTAAAAAACAATGAAGAAAGTAGCGCCAATTTTTTGATTTGCATAATGTCTGCTGGTTGGTTTTGGAGGTGCTCGTACTCTAAACACCTACCATTTATTTCAATACAGAAAAAATACTGAATATCTCCAACCCGTCCTTCCTTACACTATCCGCAGTTTATTAATCCATGCCCTCAAGGCTAACCTGCAGGAAAAAAACCATGAAAAAAACTGCTCTCGCTTTACTTATCTTTTCAAATCTAGCCAATGCTAGTGGCACACTCATGCAGGAAGCGACATATGCAAATGCAGGTACAGCGGGCGCTGGTGACGGCGTTTACACCGAGACCGCAACAGCTGCGTATACAAACCCTGCAACCATGTCCCACATGGGTGAAAGCAAGACTACGGTTAATGCCATGGTACTTGACTTAAACATGGACTATACCGACACCAACGATAGCAGCCCCCTAAATGCAACAGGCAAAGCTCAAGGTGATGCAAGTGCGCATACCGTTATGCCATCTATCGGTATTTTCCATGTGACTCAACTAAACGAAGATGTCCACTTAGGCCTGATGTTCGGTTCTATTGGCGGCACCGCTGTTGAATATGGAACAGACTGGGAAGGCGCTATTGGTTTAGACGAAGCCTTGGTGACTGCAGTTCAATTCAACCCTGCGTTGAGCTTTAAAGTGACGGATAAAGTGTCTATCGGCATCGGTGCTCAACTTAACTACGGTATCCTAGAAGCAAAAACTTCTACCCTAGAAACCGATCTAGACGGAGACTTTGCATGGGGCTTTAATGCCGGTGCAATGTATCAAGAAGATAACTGGGCGGTAGGTTTAAGTTACCGTTCAAAACTAGAACACGAATTTGATGTGGATGTTACTTCAGATGTCGATAGATTAGACACTTTAAGTACTGATCTAATATTTCCAACTATCGTTGACCTAAGTGGTAGCTATAACCTCAATCCACAATTAACTGTTTTGGGCTCAGTACAGTGGCACAAATGGAGTGATTACCCAGAAACACCACTTTATGCCAACGGCAGTGATAGCGCGCCAGTAGCTGTAGACCGCGACTGGGACGACGTTTGGAAATTCGCCATCGGCACTGACTACCAGCTGAACGCCAAATGGGCACTAAAAGCAGGTTTCTCTTACGAGACATCGCCACAAGATGACCCAACCAAGCAATGGGTTGACTTACCTGTTGGTGAACAGTATCGCTACTCTGTGGGCGCTAGTACCTACTGGGACGATGTTCGTATCGACATGTTCTATGAATTTGCTGACCTAGGTACCGTTGACGTTGAAAGAAACAAGGTTGACGTAACGGGTTCATTCGACGGCCATATTCACTTCATTGGTGCCAACGTCACTTTCTAATGCTGCAAGCGGTAACTTCAAACGCTGAACTCTCGAATTCAGCGTTTTTCTATCGTGACTAGAAGCGGTAATCAATACCAATTGAGGCGGTCACTTCTTCAGAAGTTTCATCAATGCCGCGCTCATTTTGAACAGAGATTACGTCGTATTTAAATTCAAACATGATGTTGAAATCTTTGTCTTGAACCTTGGTTTTAATACCTTGCAGCCACATAAGATTAGCCACCTGCATTTCAGCACCACTGTAGGATGAGCCAAGGTTAATATTAAATACAGAAAAGTGAGTGTCGTTCCACGGGTGTAGCGCGTACATGTTGACAGAACCCAAATGTGCTTCTTCGTTACCTTCTAAAGGTGCGCCTAGTCCGTTCAATGTTGAATAAGCATCACCACCATCGACATAGGTATAGTTCAATGAAGGGAAAAACAAAGTTCCATCCTCGCTTCCTAACGGTAGCATGTAACCAGTGGTATACATGTTAGCGGCGTCTTTCAATTGATAAACGTCAACATAGACACCACCAAAAGAATCAAAGTGTGCGGCTCTTAATCGCGCATTCTCAGACTGAGTGTAGTATTCGGCAAAACCAACGGTCTGAGAGATATCACTCGTGAGTCCTGAAGCACCACCACCAGCTAGGAGTTTTAATTCACCTTCATCGTCAGAAAATACTGCGGCTCTTAAACTACTATTTCGAGGGTCAGCATCATGATATTCATGAGTGTTTACGTCACTATTTTGCTCTGCGATAACTGAAGTTGAAGCTAACACTAAAGCTGTACTTATTAGAGAAAGAGAAGCTATTTTAATATTTTTCATAATATATACCGAGACTGATACTTAAGAAGATGCCGTCACTATATTCATATGAAGATTTCTTAGCTACTTATACAATAAATTAGCATTACTTATTCGATCGAATGTTTAATTAATCTAATAGAAAAAAGTGAGTATTTATATGTACAAAAAGTATAATGAACAAGTAAATCTAAACTACCTACGAGTCTTTGATGCTATTTATATTCATAGAAGTACTAAGTTAGCAGCTTCTGCTTTGGGTATTAGTCAGTCTGCGGTTAGCCAAACATTAGCTAAACTACGTGACTATACAGGCGATAAATTATTTTATTCAGCGAATGGTAAGCTACAGTCAACGCATAGAGCGGATGCTATTGGCTTAGGCTTAAATGAGCAACTCGACGCGCTCGACAATCGAATTTTTTCGGACATTTTTGAAGACCCAAGCAAATTCGATGGTGAACTCACAATCGCAGTTTCCAGCGTATTCCTTGAAGCAATAGCAACAGAATTAACCAGCTCCGTTGTATTTAACTCGTTCCCAAAAGCAAGATTGAACATTACGACTTGGACAGATAGAACATTCGCCGACATCCAAAATGGTGATGTGCACATTGGGTTGAACTTCGGCCCAATCGACACACCGAAGTCTATACGTTCTGTTGCTTTAACCTCAAGTGAACCCATTGTTATCATGAGAAAAGACCACCCATGGTCAAATGAAAACTACAAATTAGAAAGCTTCACTAAATACGTAACAGGCGGGATTCTTGTTCCAGGACTCACTGACTTTAACGCGATACTCGAGCGTCGTTCTCCAGCGACTTTTAACTTTAAGTACCGTTCTGCCAGCATGTCTGTTTTAACATGCCTAGCGGAGCATTCAGACATCTTAGCTATTACAGAAACACTTTCTGCATCTATGTGCCCAAACACAATTGATTGCATCCAACCAACATGGTTAAACGAGCTGGCACCAGATCAAATGAGCCACTCAATTTACTACCTAGAACGTAATCACAACCACCCTTTATACAGATTCTGTATCAATATTGTACGAACTTCTCTACAAGAAAAATTAGATAATTTAAAACTGCGAACCAAAATAAACACATAGTCATTAGGTATATTTACTGATTACACAAACGAAATAAAATGATATAGATTTTTCATTCTATTTTAAATCGATATATTGAAAAGCATAGCTGCGACCTTTAAATAAGATTAATTGCAGTATTTTTTCTGATCATTATTTACATAGGTAAGATTAAGATAACACTCATAGATATAACTAAATTTAGTCTCTCACTAATAAAGAGTATAAATTCAATGAAACGTGTAATCGTAACCCTCTCTATCGCTGCTTTGCTTTCAGGCTGCCAAGCCACTCAACGACAAAATGCAACTACTGGTGAAACCGAAACAAACTCCGCAACTAAAGGTGCTTTAGTGGGTATGTTAGCAGGTGCAGCAATTGGAGCTGCGACAGGTAACAGTTCTGACGCGTTGCGCGGTGCTGCTATTGGTGGTGTTGTAGGCGGCGGTGCTGGTTACTACATGGATAAGCAGGAACAAGCATTACGTGAGCAACTGGTGAGTTCTGGTGTACAAGTTAAACGCATCAATGAAAAAGAACTTCAATTAGTAATGGAAAATGGCATTGGTTTTGAATCAGGGTCATACAACTTATCATCCAACATCTACCAAACATTAAACAGCGTGGCTCTTGTTCTGGATGAATACCCTGATACGCGCTTGGATATTAAAGGATATACGGATAGCTCAGGTAATGATTCAAGTAATCAAACACTCTCTGAACAACGTGCTGAATCTGTTGGCCGTTACCTTATTAATCAGAAGGTTGCCTCAGGCCGAGTGGTCACTCAAGGTTATGGAGAGCGTTACCCGGTTTGCGATAACAGTACGAAAGAAGGCAGAGCTTGTAATCGTCGCGTTGAAATCAATATTTTGGCTTTGAACTGATCGTCGGACTAAAGGTAACTTGATATGTTTTTTAACCGCTTCCTCAAACCTTTCTTAGTCAATGGTGGCTTGGTCACTATGTATGCAGGTATTTACGCAATCAACCCAGAAACTGCCTTACATGACATGAACAACCTACCCTATGATTCTAACTACGTGTTCTTATTCAGACACTGGGGAATCATGGTTGGCTTAATGGGCTTTTTTATTGCAGCTTCAGCGTACGTGCGCCGTTGGAGAGAGTCGATTATCCTCTACTCATTCTTGGAAAAGCTATTCATGGTGTACCTGTTCGTTTCTAATTTCTTTAATCCAGAAACAGCACACTTAAACGCAAGCTTCATCCCGTTTGCGATAACTGATATCACCATCTGTACCTATACCCTTGGCTATTGGTACGAAAACTACAAGCTTAGAAAGACAGTAAGTGCCTAGGACGAAAGTAAAAGCTATGTTGCCATTGGTGGCGGTTTCATTTGCGTCGTTCGCAGACATAACAGTTACCCAAAGAAGCATAGTTTGTGGCAAAAAGAGTGCAATCTTAGCAGTAAAAGCGATGACAAAGCTTAACAACCTAATGGAATTACCAGATAGTTGTCGCCAGCTAAAAGTTGAACTCAAGGGCAATATCGCTAATGTAAACCACAGGCTGAATGTTAAGGTCAAAACTGAGTTGGGTGACGAGTTTTTCACCTTAACCAAATCAATAAAACACTGAATGTATAAGCCGCGAGTCTTGCGGCTTAAACTTTTTAATACACCATCGACTTACACGTCGTTAATTTGTTGCTAGATATTCAGGCTTTATTCTCGACATCAGCAACATATCAATGTACTTGCCGTTTTTAAAGGTACTCAATCGCTTAGTCCCCTCTAACTGAAATCCTACGCGTTCGTATAAAGCAATCGCAGCGTGGTTATCGGCATGAACCTCTAACTCTAGGCGAATTAGGTTTAGCCAATTAACCGCTTGATTGATGGCTTCTTGCATCAAGGCTTTACCAACCCCTTTTCCGTGAACATCCGGATGAATGGCAATACCAAGCCCTGCGCTGTGTCTGTCTCTCACCTTAGTCGTCATAAACAAGGTAATATGGCCCACAACTTTTTCAGCAGACTCTGCAACTAGAGTAAAATGATCGCAATGACCAAACAGCCGTTCCACTTGGTCAGAACTGAGATAAGGCTTTTGTGACGTGTTTTCTGAAACCGAAGGACGGCGATAAATATCAAATAAATCTTGGCTATCCGTTGCTTCTAAATGTCTAATTTGTATATCCAAATCGCTTCCTTAATAAGTTCCAATGTATCGTCTGGATTTCATATTACGGATAGCAGCGAGCACCTACAACCATAAAAAGTGTAAGTGCCCGAAATAATGAAGTTAACTTAGAACCGCACAGCTATGGTGGCGATCTGCGTTAAAATTTATAGTCGATGCCGACGCTTGCCAATACCTGTTCAGAGTTATAGAAATCGATATTGGAGTCAATCGTTCTTAGACCAAGTAAGGTGATAAACGACCAATCTTCATAACCCATCAACCCACCAAACTCATACGCTAAGAAGGCACCGTACTCGTTCTCTTCACGAGTTTTTCCATAGATTGGATTGACTTCATCGTACTGACGGTCATTCGCATCTAACGTAACAACAAAACCGTGACGGCCAATTCGCTTAGCGTAGTTCAACTCAATACCGTAGCTATCAAAGCTGAGTGCACCGCCTTCAGCGTCTGAATTGAAATAAACCATAGAAGGCACTAACAAACCGGCCTGATTAGGCAATATAAAGCGATAACCTGCTTTAGCGTACAGGTAGGTTCTTTCCCTATCTAATAGCGCTATTTCTTCGCCAGTTAACCCCAGTAAGTTTTGTGTACCCGATAATTCATCATCCACATCAGATTCACCAATAGCGAAGTCTGTTTGGAAAGCAGTGCCACCGATGTTAGTCAGTTGCAGCCTCCCAACAGTACCTTTCACGTCGGTTTCGTTTCGATTCACACCTACAGCATAAGGATCAGACCAAGCCTTACCGGAGATGAGTGTCGGTAACACGGAAACATCTAATATGGTGCCACCAGAGAGTTGGTGTCGATAACCTATTTCAAATGCAATGGTACCGGTCGCAATATCTTCTCGGGTAGTACCGGCATAAACTTGGTGAGTAAGGGATTCACCAAAGGTATATTTAACGGTTCCAAGAAAACCAAGTAAACCTTGATTCTCACCATCACCTTCCATGGTATTAGTTGCTTGATTTGAGTCTTGTTCGGTACTCAAATTACTGCTGTCAGAATAGAAACCAGCCAAGATACTAAAGTTACCACTAAAGCCCTCACTAGGAGCTAGTCCACTGTACGCAGGCATAGAAATAGCCGCGGAAAGTACTACAGGTAAAACAGACCTCATATTCACATCCATTAATTGAATAATCACCAATTAACTATAAGTAAAAAAGCGGAAGTTTAACAAATATTTAACTCATAATTTTTCATCATCTGCCCGCTTACCCTGCCAAAACTCTCGACACGAGAATTCAATAAGTTGATCTATCTCTTTTAGGCTTTCGTAGTACCTCTCGGAAATAACGGACAAACTCAAAGGACTACATATGTTGAATTATTTAAGCAAGACTCTGTCAGTACTGGTAGCAACACTTCTGTTCACCACTTTTGCACACGCAGCACACCACGGAGCGAAAAAAGACATCGTTGATGTAGCGGTTGATAATGGCTCTTTCACAACGTTAGTAGCGGCAGTAAAAGCAGCAGGATTAGTGGATACACTGAAAGGAGAAGGCCCGTTCACTGTTTTTGCACCAACAGATGAAGCGTTTGCCGCTCTACCGGAAGGCACAGTAGATATGTTATTGAAGCCGGAGAATAAAGACAAACTGGTCGCAATACTCACCTATCATGTGGTGCCAGGAAAAGTAATGGCTGAAGATGTGGTCAAACTAGATAGCGCAGTCACCGTCCAGGGTGAGCCAGTCGCAATTAGTACTGACCATGGTGTTGTAATGATCAACAAAGCTCACGTCGTAACAGCAGACGTTGAAGCGAGCAACGGTGTGATACATGTCATTGACGCTGTACTGTTACCTAAGTAAAGACAACCAATGGACATAAAAGATATTTAGGGGGTGTGACAATGTCACACCTCTTTTCTATTCGAACATTAGATTTTGGCTTACTACTTTAGATATTAAGTGAATATTAGGTTATACGAACAGTCGGCCGAATATCAGGAACGCGGCCATCGACACCACTTTGGTAAACACCACCACCCAAATACAATCACCAATACTCGAATGGGTTGCCTTCCCAAGTAGAAATACGAACAATATAAGCCCTAGAACCCACCCCACTGTCGGTATCATAGAGACTAAAGATACGATGATCGCTATCGTCAGAAGAGACTTAAAGTCCGCCACCACAAACGACATTTTAGATGCAATGTACATACAACATGCCGTGACTAGCGCATCCATAACAAATGCTAAAGCTTCGATTCCCACGTACTACCCTCACTCTTTTCAATCGAACCAAATAGTACATTGAAATTAAAGAGGAAATCTTTGGGGCAATTGTAAAAACATCATCAAGATCTGTCCTACAATTGAGATTTAGAAGAGATTTTCGATAATCATTTTCGAGATTTATTCTTTGGCATTCTCATATTTATGGCCGAATAAACAAAGGAATGAATTGATGACAAAAGAAAAAAATGAAATAACCACGACGAAGAGCGGAAACAACCCAGAGACCCCGGATTGCAAGGCTAACACTCCGATTGCAAAAGAAAAAATCGACACTAATGTATATATTTTTAATCTACTCACGTGACCCATGAACAACACTCCTTGTATTCATACAATCTTTAAGATTAGACAAATTGGCTAATACACAATTTGAACTCATCGACAATATCAGTAGATCAGCAAAATTTACCCTTAAAAAGGTTTAATAATCCTTTTAGGCCTGTTCCTCTTCACAATCTTCGCTCTTAACATAAACCTACTTATCGATAACCTTTTCCATCACGAAATTCGTAAGCGTTACTCCACGCATATCGACTTGCTGATCACTCACTACTTTAAAACCCATACGCTCATAAAATGGCCTCGCAGTGATACTTACCTCTGAGAAGTATCTTGATACCCCACGAATTTGCCCAATCGTGAACACATGCTCCATCAACGCTCGGCCCACACCTCGCCCCTGATGTTGGTGATGGCAAAAAAAATGGTCGACTAAACCACTCGGCTGTAAGTCAGTATAGCCAACAATATGACCATCTAACTCAGCGACAAATGGTTTTAACCCGTCCATACGCTTTTGCCACAACGCAAAGTCAAAACCACTTGGTGCCCAAGCCTCGACTTGCTCTTGAGAATAATCTCGTATGTTCACGTTGCGAACCGTGTAAAAAAAGATCTCCCATAGCGCTTTGGCATCACTTTCTTGATAATTTCGAATTCTAACCACACTCTCTTCCTTTGGTTGCTTTCAGATTCTAACTATTGGATTTGTTACTCTACAAACAGGCATCAGTTGATACATAGTTGCAATGGGACACTCACTAGCCACATTAAAGAATACGTGTCACTGATGGGTATTTTTCTGAAGCAAACTCATGATAAATATCCGCTAAATAACGCGCTAACTCTTCCTCTGCTAAATCAGAAGGGATAATCACATCATAAACTCGAGCTCGTATTGAAGTTTCCGACTCTCGATAAAGTAGCCACTCTTCGTTTTGTCTCTGTACCGACATTCTCTGATGAAAAACCTGAAATTTTAGCCACATACGCTCTTTCACCTCTATCCCAAAACTAACGATAAAACACCGCGAGCCATATCGTAACAGAGTCTTTGTCGGTCCCCTGAACCTTGTGCTTTTCACCGGCGGGAATATTGAGGTAGTCCCCTTTAGACAAAGTAACAATACGACCATCAGCAAATTCGATAACGCCTTGCCCCTCGAGCACCAGAACCCATTCATGCTCCTCTTGATCGTACCACCCCTCCTCAGGAGAACTGTGCCCATGTGAAAGTATCCTCTCTATCCGAATGTTGTCATTCGCTATCAAGTCATTAAATATTTCATTAGGTATCGACGAAGGGATATCCGTGTAGATATTTGACATAGCATTTCCTTGTTTTTTAGCCGCTCAAAGGTTGTGAGGTGTTAATGACACAACACACTAAGCAGCTACGTTCTTCCTGAAATAAAAACGGTAATAGCCAAGCAAGTTACTGACAATAAATAAGGCTTCCATAACAACCGCTGTTGGAGAGCCAACTAAGTAATTATGAACAAGCCAAAAACTGGTGCCGATGATCATTAGCTCTCGAAGTCGACGGTCATCCTTGTTAAAAGCAGCAAATGTTTGAAACATTGATGCGCAGCAACTCAATACGCTAGTTAACCCTGAGAAGGTAAAGGCAGTGGCAACCACAGACAGAGAGCAAAACAGATATTTGAATTTAGGTGATGTGGAAAACACACTCGTTAAATAACGGATAGTGGCAATAATCATCAAGCATGCCGCAGTCCACTGCTCCAAAAGAATAAAGTGACTTGAAATCAGTACACCGGCAAAAAACAGGCAAGTTACAATCTTCTTACGCTCTTTAAACTGAAACGACAGAAGATCAAAGCAAATCGCAATGGCGACTAAAACTTGAGATAGATAAAAAGCAGACACAGTGATTCCTTCAACAATAACTTAGGTTTTAACGACCTCGCTACGATTCATTAGGCAACTCAATAGCCAATAGCGCTCGTATGAACCCTCCATTTGTAACCTAAAAAAATGGGCTACACGATTATTTTTTGAATTACTGACTCGTTTTAGCGGCCTATGTGATATTCGTTCCTAAGTGATATCTAAACCTTCAAGCGCCCACTGATCACGGTTTTCGCAGAGCCAATCAACTTTATGCGTCCATTAGCCAGAAGTTCTGTCGAAATATAGCCTCCACGACGAGAAGCTTGGTATGCATTAAAACAATACTTGTTCAGTTTCTCAGACCAGTATTGCGTGAGAGCACAGTGCGCCGAGCCAGTTACTGGGTCTTCATTCGTGCCAACCCAAGGCGCGAAATAGCGGGAGATAAAATCAAGCTCAATATTGGATGAAAGCGCGGTCACCACAACACCTCTACCCTTCATCTTCTTGAGGGCATCAAAGTTGGGGGTTAGGTCTAAAACAACCTGCTCATTGGTCACCTCGATAAACGTTTTAGAGTCGAACTCCATGTATGACAACACTTGACTGTTCTCAATACCTAGATGTTCCAACAGCCTAGTATCAACCTCTACACTTGATAATTGAGTACCTGGGAAATCTAACTCGATGGACGAGTCACAAACTGTGGCAGTTAAATCACCAGATAAGGTCTGAAATACGATCCTGTCACTGGCTTTTACTAGTCCTTTTTCTTTCATCACATGAACCGTCGCCAAAGTGCCGTGCCCGCACAGCTGAACTTCTACTTCCGGCGTGAACCACTTAAGAGTCATAGATTCTAGCGCAAGGAAAGCCGTTTCTGGAACCGCCATCTCATCCGCAATAGAAAGCATTAATGCTTCATCCAACACGTGTTGACAAATACAGACACCCGCAGGATTGCCTTTAAAAGCTTGGCTAGTGAATGAATCGACTTGATATATTTCTAAATCCACAATGTCTCCGACGATTGAAATGAATGACAACGTTCGACCACAATAAGCACAAACTCCTTGTGCCACAAGTCATTAGGCAAAATTTCTCAAGGGGTGACCGATAGAATAAGCCAATGATAAATAATGAGTTATCGAACAACAACATGATTTAGAAGAATGGACCCATTAAGCTTGCTCAGGAGCGTCTCCTCCTTTTTCAGCGCTTTGTTTTATCGCTTCTCACCGTCGCTCCATATCGCAAACCTAGCGATTGGGATAGCGCTAACTAACACCATGCTGATGGTTTTACTTCAAGTAAAACCTAGGCAATTGCGTGCGCAGCATAATGTTTAAGTAAAATTAGAGGCGTAAATTTGAAGCAGGTCTCAAATTTTGCGCTAGGATCTAGTTAAACAAAGAAGAGAAAGGAATCCGTCAGTGAAGGCATTTTATGTTTCAGTTCTTGTGTCCGCATCCTTTTCGCCTGGGTTAGTATTTGGTCAGCAACATGAAATTTATCTCTATAACTGGGATGAGTTTTTATCCGAGAGCGTCGTTGAAGAATTGAATGATGCTTACGGCATTGCATTAAAACAGCAATACTTTTCGGACGAATCAATTCGCGATGAAGTGTTATTGAGTGAGCGCCGAGGTGCGTTTGAATTAGTTGTCATTGAAAGTATGAAACTGAAAGCGCTGGCTAAGCAGAACTTATTCCACAACCTAAGCGATTTACAGCAATCCCTTTCAAGTAACTTTGAATCAAGATGGGTGGATGGGTGTGGCGAATATGGAATCCCTTATGCTTGGGGGACATCCGGCATCTTATATCGAAACGGAAAAGTTGAGACTCCCAACTCTTGGAGCGCCCTTCTAAATCCTGAAACTAAAACCAGCGGTCGAATCAGCATGTATTATGAACCTACGGATTTGGTGAGTACTGCATTACTAGCGAATCAATTTGATCCATTTACCAACAACGAACAAGAACTTCGAGTGGCTTACAAAGCTCTACAAAACCAAAAGCCTCACCTCGAAAGCAGTGAATATGTCATCGACTACATTCACCAACCCGAACGTCTTGCCAACATAGACCTCGCCTACGGGTATTCTGGAGACAGTTATGCGTTAAATGATGCCGATCCTGATGCATCTTGGGCTTATATTGTTCCTCAAGAAGGCACTACGTTATGGTTAGAATGCATTGCGGCGATCAATAATGGGGAATTATCGCCCCAAGCAACAACCATTCTCTCATTCTTATCACAACCCAATATCGCCGCTCAAAACGCAATGGAGTCATGGTTTGCAACACCAAATTCGAAGGCAAAAGCCCTTACCTCACAAGAGTATCAAAACGACCCAGAGCTCTTCCCTAGCCAAGAGATTTTAGAACGCAGCTTTCTATATCAACCTCTTGAACCTAGTAGCCTTCAAATTCGAAACCGTATAGTCGATAGCTTGAGATAGTTGATGCCTTTATTAAAGAAACTGTATTTAGTCCTAACACCCGCACTACTGTTCGCATTTACGGTAGCGGGAATCATTACTTACAATTTCGCCTCTAACCATGCTAAGCACATGTACCTAGATGAAGTACGAGCTGATGTAAATGCAGCCCTAGTAGCGGCCGAATATGAACAACTCGGGCTTTCACTGCTAGTAAAAGATATCAGCTCATCACTTCAATTCTTACGCTACATTCAAAACCCTACTGACTACACTGCACTGTCTCTTTTAGAAAAAAGAGTGCTACGAGTCTTAAACCAAAGTAATGTCAATCAATTCGGCCAGCGACACATTTATCTCATTGATCCTAAATTTAAATTGACCCTGTCAACTTTACGAGTTGATCCATTCGAAGATCTAAAGATGCCTGATAACATCTACGAACGTGTATTCGATATCTATACCTCATTGGTTAATCAAGATGAACTAACTCAAAAGGGTTTCTCATACATATCCGTGAGTGGTGGCCTTAGATACGCCTACGTTGCTGCCATCGACCCATATTTAGTCCCTCAGGACAAACGAGCCAATAATAGTTCAAATCGATATATATTGATTGCAGACGGCCCACTCAAGCAACTATCAAGCTTACTTACCGAGTATAACGATGACGGTAATATGCAGCTTTTGATTGAGCCATCAGTGAATGAAGCATACATTGATAATACACAGTTTTTGATAAATTCATTCGAGCAAACTAAAGACAGTATTAACGTCCAAATGACCAGTCGTCACTTTCTCACTCAAGTCAACATTCGCGAGCAAAAGTTCAACCAAGAAAAAACCATGCTCGCCCAACAAACATTCTTAGGGTGCTTTACCACACTGTTTTTTATTATGTTAATCGTGCACTTGGTGGTGCGCTATCAATTAGTTCGCCCGCTCAAAGACCTTCTCCACGAAATTTCCATTGGCGGACTCAAACTCAGGTACTTTAAGCGCTCTTCAGGGCAAAGTGAGATCGATGGATTGAAGAATGCTTACATTGACTCACTTACGGAATTAAAATTCGAAGCCGAGTTCGACCAGCTGACCAAGTTGGCGAATCGACGTTCCTTCATTCGACATCTTGACGTTCGCCTGAAAAGCTCTGTGAGTCCAGGGTGCTACCTTGTTTGTTGGGACATCATTGATTTTCGAAAGATCAACGATCTCTACGGAGCAAAAATTGGTGATAATGTACTAATAAGTTTGGCAAAAACACTTAGAGAAACCATACATAACCAGCAATCTTCTTTTGGCTTTAGCTGCAGCGATTATTCATTGGCAAGACTGGGGGGAAACCAATTTATTGCCATATTAGAAATAGGAAAACGTCAATCGATCAACGAAGAAATCGAAAACATCAACAACACACTGACTGGCACCACCTTCCTTGATTACTATGGGTTCAGACTATCGCTCGCAACAGGCGTCTTACCTATCGATACTCCAAAATTCGAAGAAATTTGGTACCGATGCATAGACGAAATGCTAACCCATGCCAAAGCTCACAGCGATGGTGAAAGTCGTATTGTATATGGCAAAGAATTATTGCATACACTCGAACGACACGACATTGTCGAAAAAAGATTGCTAGAGTGTTGCGAGAGTGACAACTTTGAACTTCGCTTTATGCCCATTTTCAATGCTCAAACACTTGAAATAGATGGAGCTGAATGCTTGATCCGCTGCCCAGCCCTATTTGATATTGATGCAGGTCCTGAAGAATTTATTCCAGTAGCTGAAAAAAGCAACCTTATATCGAAGCTCGATATGTGGGTTATCAGCACCGCTATCAGGTGCTATCAAGAGCTCTCTGAAATCCACAAATATAAAGGGTCTCTATCGATAAACATATCGGCAATGGAACTCTACAACCGCAACTTTGCTGACAATATCCGTAAAGTACTCGAACGTTATCAAGTGCCGGCTGGCAACATTATTATCGAGATAACCGAGACCAGCTATGTAAAAAGCACCAAGCTGACTGTTCAAACGATTGAGAGTATCAGAAGTTTAGGCTTAAAAGTTTCGCTAGACGATTTTGGTACGGGCTACACGGCGTTTAATCAACTCCTCCACTACCCGGTCGACGAGTTAAAAATAGATAAAAGTTTTATTGATCATATCGTACCCGACAAAGCCGATCGAAAAATGGTCGAATCAATGATTAATTTGGGGCACTCCTGTGACACTCTAGTCGTTGCCGAAGGGGTTGAGTCCATCGAACAGTATTATCACCTCAAAGAAGCGAACTGTGACCTAATTCAAGGCTACTTCTTTAGCCAACCATTGACCTACATAGAGTTTATTGAGTTCATTCGCGACCATAACCCTCAAGCGATCTTAAACACGAGGTCTATCAACGATTCAAGGGCGAGTTAGTGTCGTGCTCTTATTTTCACTGACAGCTAAACATAGTGACCTTTGCGTATATCAAACCCGCACTACTTACAGTAACTCCAACGCCGAATAGCTTCAGTTCAAGTCCCACCTTTAGAGCAAGTCCGAGCTTTATAACAATATTTAGCTATGTATAAATAATTAGCTTTAAGCCGCGCTTCGCAAGGCAAACTAAATGAAAGGACTATCATTATCAAAAATGTCAGGCCCGGTACGCAGCACCTTCAGGTTTAGGAAGAGAATTGGATTACTTTAGGCCCGGCTATGGCGTGAATGGTAGGGAATATTAACCAAGCGTGTGGGGTAACTAGGTTATCATTATTGGCCTTGCATCGTAGTCAATAACTCCATCATATCCTTAGAGCTTATTTTCGCCTTATGTCTAACTACTGCATCAATCATCAATTCCAAATTACCCGCTGAAATATAATCTTTAAGCACGCTGTTAAACGTTTCTTGCATCTCATCACTTGAATATAAGTTTTCAGGGATAAAGAAAAGGAACTGGCTTCCACTGCTACGGAACGAGATGGTACTTTTGGGAACCTTAGTCGTCAGGGATTTCGCTGCAGAGCTAACAACTAGGTCGCCATATTCAAGCCCGTATTTTTGATTAATCTCGCTCAGGTTTCTAATTCGTACAAAATAAAGGTCATAGCGACTATCTCTCGGGTAACTATTTTTGACAAATCTCATTAGTGATACGCGGTTGCGAAAGCCTGTGATGAAATCCGTCGAATATAGTTTGCGCTTAAGTGAAAAGTCGAGGTAAAAAATGGCAGCCGTGATAAACCAGATTATGGCAAGTATTAGGCTGCTAACACCATGAACCATAACGAACTTGTCTACAATGGATGTATTCTCTTCAATAACTGGGCTTTGTAATCGAAACTTTTCGTTAATAAACTCAACCAAGGTGGTGTAACAAATATCGACTTTTTTTTGCAAGGAATCTTGGGGTAAAGCACCTTGCTGAACGAGTTTAATGGAAGCTTCTAATGACTTAAATTTTTCAAACTCTGTTGAAAAATATGGCTTAAAATTCGCAGATTTAATAAAGCTTGAAGATTCCGTACTGTTGAGGAGAATATCAAAACGACTCCAGGTGATATCATAAGCTAACCACAACTCGTCGTAATTTAGATTATCTGAACGGCTTATCATAAGAAAGTTGGCGTATTCTTTTACAAGCTGAAAAACAAACCACGTTGCTTCGTTTTGACGACTAGAGAAGCTTTTGTTTATATCGTCAATACGAGTAACGCTGTAGATGTTTATAGTTAGAATGGCTGCAGCAGAAATCAAAATAACAACTTTAACGGCATCCAGTGACAAGAACTTCTTCATGGTACTCCTCATAAATGAATATCTCGTATCTGCCAAATCATTTTTGCGTGGTAATCAGGGTTGTTGATGTCAGGCTGCGATGACAACGGGTAGATTAGCCAGTAGGGACCTTTCTCTCTCACCGACATAAACTCGCCGTTTTGTTTAACAGCAATAATCGGCTGGTAGTCGTAAAAATCTTCTTTTGGTATCGCCACTTTGTAGTCGTTTAGAGCCACAATAGTAACAAGCGATGACATCGATAAGTCTATGCTTTCTAAAATAACCTGCAGAGTCACACCACTGTAAAGCGATTCCCCCTCACTCCATGGAAGGACAGTTTTTATTTCAGTTTGAGGTAGTAGTAGCAACTGCTCTCGACTCAATTCATACTTTTTCCCAGTGTGATCAAACAAAGTCAAACCTGACGAGGCAAAAATAGAAAATGAACATAACGAAAAGAAACAAAGAAGTGCCGTTCTCATTTTAATCTCCATTTGATAATGGTCACTAAATTGAGTCTAGTTCAGATTATTGATTTGATTTACTAACAACAGCTTTATTTCTTTCAAAACCATCACTTTGTATATAATCGCCAAGTTAGATCTTAGATAAGCCCATTTATCAAGAAAACAATAACTTTGTTCCCAACCAGTAATCCAATTCCCTGCATGAATACGTAGTGACCAATAAAATTGACAAGAAAGATGAGTTTCAAAGTAGCGAGAAGTGCCGTCACAGCATAACCTTTAATCGAACGCAGTCATTTAAAGAGTCTATTTTATTCGTTTCATGGTGTGCTTATGCACCTTTGTCACTGTAAATAAACCTCAACATGGTTACTCACTTCATAATCAAGGGAATCGATAATGAGTTTTAATAAAAAAGCATTTAACCCCAAGGCGACACTTACTGCCTTAGTAATGACGCTGGTCATGTTTCCTGTTTCTGCTGAAGTTAATCAAGAACAATTTGAGTTAGGTAAGCAAAAAGCAAAAGTATGCATGACCTGCCATGGCGTTGACGGCATTTCAACACAAGATCCCTACCCTAATCTTCGAGGTCAAAAAATGGGGTATCTCATCTCTTCACTTAAAGATTATCAAACGAGAGAAAGAACGAGTGGTTTGGCGGTTCTAATGCAACAACAGGCCGACACGCTTTCAGATCAAGATATACGAGATATTTCGTATTTCTATTCAATGGTCGGTAGCGACTCAACCACATCTAGCGATTGAAGATCATCCACAGATTAAAATAAGTCAGCCATTGAAACTTTAGGCAAGGAGCCTTGTTATGGAACAAGTGACAACCCAGTACAGTATTAAGGTCGTGAAATACTTTATTATTGCCTCCTTAATCTGGGCCATTCTAGGTATGATTATCGGCGTGATTCTCGCCGCGCAATTGTATTGGCCGATACTAAACTTTGACTCTCAGTACTTTCAGTTTGGTCGGCTGCGTCCACTACATACGTCCGGTGTGATTTACGGGTTCGTCGTTAATATCCTGATGGGGACATCACTGTACATTGCCCAGAGAACGGGACATTGCGAACTGTTCAACAAAAGCCTGTCATGGATGGTGTTTTGGGGTTGGCAGCTTATCTTGCTATTGGCGCTCATATCGCTGCCAGCTGGCTACACCACATCAAAAGAGTACGCAGAGCTAGAATGGCCTATCGACCTACTTATCGTGTTGGTGTGGGTGCTCTACGCTATGTTGTTCTTTGGGACTATTGCTAAACGAAAAGTCGACCATATTTTCGTAGCGAATTGGTTCTTCGCTGCGTTCATCATTGTGATTGCAATGATCTTCATCGTAAACAATCTTGCGATGCCCGTTTCTGCCATGAAGTCTTATTCGGTCTTCGCAGGAGCACAAGACGCCATCGTCCAATGGTGGTGGGGCCATAATGCGGTAGGCTTCTTGTTAACGGCGGGGGTTATTGGAATGAACTACTACTTCATTCCCAAAGCGGCAGAACGCCCTATCTACTCTTACCGACTATCAGTAATTCATTTCTGGGGTTTGGTTGGTTTCTACACATGGGCAGGTACACACCACCTGATTTACTCATCCGTTCCGGTATGGGTTCAAAACATCGGTATTGTAATGTCACTGATTCTCTGGCTGCCATCATGGGCGGGCGCATTCAACAGTGCGATGACGCTTCTACAAAACAAAGAGAAACTTAAGTCCGATTACATTCTTTTATTCTTCTTTTCGGCCATTCTCTACTACTGCTTAGCTACATTCGAAGGTCCACTGCTTGCGATTCGCTGGTTCAACATGGTGGCGCACAATACCGAATGGATCATCGGTCACGTGCACTCCGGCGCACTTGGTTGGGTGGGTATGTCGGGGATAGCAGTCTTCTACTACTTCATTCCACGCTTATGGGGAAAAACCGAACTCTGGTCACCACGGCTTATTAAATGGCACTTCTGGTTGGCACACGCTGGTGTTGCTATCTACGCTATTGCCCTTTGGGTGGCGGGGGTTGGTGAGGGCTTCATGTGGCTCACTCAAAATGAAAACGGTGAGCTTGTCTATAGCTTCGTTGAAGCTATGAATTTCAAAGCTCCGTGGCTATTCCTACGCTTCTTTGGCGGTGCCCTATTTGTGCTTGGTTTGTTCTTAATGGCACTGAACCTGTACAAAACGGTACGAATGCCTAACACACCAGAAGCGAAACACACCGTAACGAAGGAGGCTTAAGATGAGCAAGGACTTTACACACTCAGTCGTCATATTAATTTTGACCACCGTAGCCGTCGCCTCCTTTTCGTTAGTGGTTTGGGTTGTGCCTAATATTGTTCGCAGTGACGATATCGCGAAAAACAGCTTAGCCGTTCCACTGACTGCCATAGAACTAGCAGGACGTGACATTTACATCAGCGAAGGCTGTCACGTATGTCATACGCAGATGGTGCGCCCGCTCGACCCGGAAGTGAAACGTAACGGACGCCCCAATCAAGAAGCGGATGATATCTACGAATTCCCTAATCTATGGGGCTCGAAACGTACTGGGCCAGATCTCACAAACCTAGGAAGAAAATATTCAGACCAATGGCATGTTCTGCATCTTATTTCGCCGCAGAAAGTAGTCCCAACCTCAATCATGCCGGCCTATCCGTGGCTGTTTGAGCAAACCTTGTCGGGGGATGATATCGGCGACAAGATGGAAGTTTTACGTACGTTAGGCGTGCCTTATACCGATCAAGAAATTGGCGATGCCAGACTGCAAGTAAGAGGAAAAACCAAAGGCGAAGCGCTAATTCGTTATCTACAAAGCCTTGGTAAAGATACGTCACAGGAGGTATCACAATGAATACATTCTGGAATCTATGGGCGGTAATATTAACCTTAATATTCTTTGTTCTAATGGTATCGGTTGTCGTTAAATATTGGCGTAGCAATCACAAGGCGGACCACGACCACACCATTGGCACCTTTGATGGTATTGAAGAGAAAGACGCACCGCCACCCAAGTTGCTGTTCATCAGCTATGCTGTCGCCTTCTTGCTGTCTGCTGGCTATTTGGTCCTTTACCCTGGGCTTGGTGAATGGGAAGGCTTAGTCGATTGGCAACAAAGCGACGACAAGCTTAGCTCCCCTAGCACAACGTTAGATGAGCAGTTTGCACAAACAAGCGAAACCACATTAGAAGGCCTCGCAACTGTTCCAGCTATCGTAAACAGCGGTAGAATTCTGTTCCAGACCCATTGTGCCGCGTGTCACCGCGACAACGGTCAAGGCCAAAAACACTTCCCTAACCTGATCGACCAAGAATGGCTATATGGCGGTAGCGATGAAGCGTTGATCCATTCCATTGCCAAGGGGCGAAATGGCGCAATGCCGGGTTGGAGTGAAATCATGCGCCCAGATGAAGTGGCAAAGGTTTCTTACTATCTAGCGTCTCTAAACCAACGCCATACCG
Source organism: Vibrio sp. 99K-1 (assembly GCF_013114585.1). Taxonomy (NCBI): domain Bacteria; kingdom Pseudomonadati; phylum Pseudomonadota; class Gammaproteobacteria; order Vibrionales; family Vibrionaceae; genus Vibrio; species Vibrio sp. 99K-1. The sequence continues at coordinate 325,506 of NZ_VTXF01000001.1, read as the reverse complement.
ATGTGCCTGAGGTTAAAGTCGAACTCGGTAAAAGCTTGTTTGTCCAATACTGTTCGTCTTGCCACGCTGATGGCACAGTTGCCAACCCAGAGATTGGGGTTCCCGATCTTTCCGATGACACTTGGCTCCATGGAGGCAGCATTGAAGAGATTCAACACACCATCAACTACGGCTTGAACAACCTGATGCCAGCGTTTGATGGTCAGCTCAGTGAGAACGAAATACTCGCACTTGGGGCATATATCCGACATGCGGGCGAAGCAGAACAACAAAGGGTGGCAAGCTTGGACTCACAGTCTGTTGAACGTGGCGAATACTTGGCGCATGCCGGTGACTGCGTGGCTTGTCACAGTGCAGAAGGTGGCGAACCCTTTGCTGGTGGCCTGCCGTTTGTTACTCCATTCGGTACCGTGTATTCAACCAATATCACCCCTCATACAACCGAGGGGATTGGAACCTATGACTTTGATGATTTCCGAGCCGCTTTAGTCGATGGTAAAGGTAAAAATGGTTACTTGTACCCTGCTATGCCATACACCTCTTATCAGTACCTCACCGACCAGGATATGGTCGATTTGTGGGAGTACATGCAATCCATCACAGCTGTACCAAGACGCAATGACGACAACAGCATGATGTTTCCATCGAACATTCGCCTAGGTCTGCTTGGCTGGAATATCGTGTTTATGGATACCGATCCGGTCGATTATCAAGTACCAGAGGAGATCAAAGACAAAGTCGACAACGTTGAGAAGTGGCAGCAAGGTAAATATTGGGTTGCAGGGCTTGGTCACTGCTCTGAGTGCCACACACCACGAAATATTGCACAAGCTCTAATACCTGAGCGCATTTTCCAAGGTAACTTAATTGATGGCTGGAATGCGCCCGATATTACCGCAAACGAGCTTTATATCGACGGCTGGGATGAGAAAACACTCACCGACTTCCTACACACCGGTCACTCAGACAAAGGCACGGCTTTCGCTGGTATGGCTGACGTAGTGAAAAATAGCCTGAGCTTGATGACACGTGAAGATATCGAGTCGATGTCCTACTACTTGTTGAGCGGTGATACCAACAACACCATTAGTAGCGATGCCGTACAGTTGCAGCCGAAAGGGTTTGATGAAGAGTCATACGCTGCCGAGATCTACACGACTTATCGCCAAACCTGTGGTGCGTGTCATGGTGACGATGGTAAAGGTCGCGACCCTATCGCCCCTACTCTGCTGAATAACGGCATCATCATGCACAGTGACCCATTCAACACCATTGCGGTAACGGTAAGGGGCTTACAACCTACGTATCTCGACAAAGACAGAAACTTCATGCCAATGGCTAGCTTTGAAGATGTCCTGTCTGATCAAAGGCTAGCCGAACTGATCACTTTCGTCCGATTACATCTCGGTGATAGAGAAGAACCAGTCACCGCAGAACATGTTCGCGAAGTGAGAGAAACCCTAGAGGCAGCGGGTTACGCGGGTGGGTTACATACCACACCTGACATGTATGACCGCAGAGATAACAACATCAACATCCGCTAGCGGATCTATCACTTAGAAAGTGAATTGCAAACGACCAAAGGAGACCTAAGTGTCTCCTTTTCTTTTGCGCTTTAAATGCCCTTGCTACTACAACACAATTATAACTAACTGATTACACAATTAAGCAGACTTGCACATAATGCGATCAATCTCGCAGAACAAAGATGACACCGAGTGCATAATACGCAAAATTTTATAATGAGTTACTAAGGACTGATATGGATACAACTACACTCATCTACGATACGTTGGAAGGTCTATCGAGCGCGAAACCACAACAACACGCTCAAATCCGCCAAAATCTATATAACCATCTAGATTTATCATTTGAGAAGCAGTTGGCTTTGTATTCATCCGTTCTTGGTCCAGCAAGTGCTGGTAGGTTGACCGACTTAGACAGTGCAGTAATGTCTGCGCGTAAAATTGTTGGTTTAGAAAACAGCTAATCTGTCGTCCAAGTGAATTCTTAAAAACGCTGCCTTGTGCAGCGTTTTTTTATGCTTCAATTTCCCGTATCGCAGCCCATTCTCTACGCTCTCTATCCCCCGACGACCAGCTATTTAGAGTAATAAGCTCGAACACTGATAAGTGCAATTTGTCGAAATTTTCAAGTTGCGGCCATTCTCATTTAGTTAATCTTATGTTCCATTTTTAACAGGTGTGTAACGACAATAATGGCGCTAATGTTAGTAGCACGTTAACCACACAGCGGATGGAAGAATCATGAGAGTACTTATTGAATACACACAAACAGGCAAATATCGTGATCAAGCTTGGGAAGCACTGACCATTCGTTCGAAAGGCGAGATTCAAGCTGTGACTCCATCTTACGCGGCTCAACTTATCGAACAAAATCGCGCCTGCTTAACCACAACAGAACATCAAGATATCGTCATCCAACCTTAATGGCTTATTGAGCTACCCCTCCTAGTTCCTTAAATCGAATAGTTCGATGACCTAACAAAAACGCTGCACGGATGCAGCGTTTTCTTTTTCTAGCGTTTCTAATTTTTAACGTCTCTTATTTCTAACTGTGATAGCTTGATTACTTTGGCAAATTCTCTAATGCTTCAACCATGGTCATCAGCTTGTCTACAATTCTTTCACCGTCTGCTCGTAAGCCGTTATGCTCATACTCATTAGTGATCCACGCTTTTGAGTTTGGAATGTTCGCCAATGTTTCACGGCTGTAATCCAGCTCAACGTACATGTCGTCGGCATAAACTGCGCACGCCATAGGCACGGTATTCTTGCTAAGTTGCGCTGCATTGTACAAAGTGCCCCAGTCCGACTTCTCAGCTAAGATATTCGCCGCTTCACGCAGTGGCTTCAGTGTCTCTAATTGGTCAAACATCCATGGGTAGACCATTTCTCCAGTAAACCAGAACTCACTTCCCGATTGGTAATTAAAGTGTGGATACTGCTCGCGAACTCGATGAGCCGACCAATTTGATGCTGTACCTTGGCAATAAATCGATTCATGCAAAATGGCATAGATTGGGTTGGTTAGATAACCCTGCTCTTGTTGCATTTGATTTAGGAAGCTGTAGCTCAGCTGCTTTTTACCATTTGCTTCAACAAACGCACTCTCTAATGTGAAGTACATAGGAAGGTTTGCTTCGCCAGCACCTAGGTTAATGCCAATCAATTGGAACTGTTCAACAGTAAATACCTGACCGTTTGGTAACTTCACTTCATTGTTAAGCAGATAATCAGAGATCTCACGACACATGGCTTGTGCTTGAGGGAATTGAGCAAAGAAGGCTCTGTTTTTATCTTCAACACGCTTATAGGTCGCACGGTATACATCGTCAGCTTCACGTTCAATAGACGGAATACCGCCCGTCACATAGCAGCGTTGCAAGCTTTTCGGGAACAGTGATAAGTAGCTTAGAGTGCAAAAGCCACCAAAGCTCTGGCCAATCGTCGACCACTGCTTAACACCAAATTGCTCACGAATCGCTTCAGCATCACGAACAATGTTGTCGGCCCTGAAGTGCGTAAGATATTCAGCTTGTTGCTCTGGAGAAAGATGCGCCAAGGTTTCATGGCTGATTACCGTGCTATTGCCAGTGCCACGCTGATCAAGAAGCAGAACGCGGTAGTTTTGTAAGGCACGTTTCATCCAACCTGATTCTCCACTCACACGCGGAGAAGGAAAGCCTGGGCCACCCTGAAAGTAGACAAGCCACGGGAGTTCTTGGCTGTCTTTTGCTAGATCGACAACTTCACGAGCGAATACTTGAATCTGCTGTCCATCTTTCGCTTGATAATCGAGTGGTAGTTCAAAATAGTGCTGACGATACAGGGTGGTTCCATCTATAAACTTAGCTTGCACGCTTCATTCCTTTTTATCTGATTCTAATGTCATCGGTACGAATAAAAGTAGCGCCCTATGGCACACATAGGTAGCAAGATACGCATAGTAGCTCGCAAATGAAACCGTTTGTTTAGCATGAATGTGAAGGTGCTTCATTTGATTGCTCAAGGAGTGTTCGTATCGTTACAACCTGTGTCAAAACGGCGCGTTTTTGAGGCTTTATCAAGGGATCAGTAAATAAAGAAGCAGGAAAATAAAAGGAACTTAACGAGGTGAGGATACGTTAAGCTCTTTTGGTGTTATCTGATGTTTCTTTTGCGGTAAGTTCAATCCACTATGAGGCGACTAACTCTCCTGCCCCTTGAATTGAACGCTGGCTATTTTCAACCAGAATCGCGGTGGCCGTTTCTTTTAATGTCGCCCACTCTGCGTCGTTGACCTCAATGCCATCACGCCACGCGTTTTCTTGTGTCTTAAATAACGACTCCGACGTGACATGTGTTTGGTAGCCATCTGACAAGCGTTCGATATCGAAATCCTGGACGGAAAGTTCGATGGTCATATTATGGATATGTTCGTCCGATGTCAGAGGCAAATCTGATAAAAACAGTTCTGGAGCAACGCAACCACGGTTAAGCACATACAAGGTGCTCTTAGGGTTAGAGCCGTTGTCCCAACGTGCAGTACACGCGATACCTTTCGCGGCCAGTTTCACAAGCTCGCTGTACGCTAGCCAGCGGTTATGACAGTTGTTGAGCTCAATTTTCAACGTCTTCTTACCGACCATTTTTTCAATCGCGTAATCCATCACCACAGGAAGATGGCACGCCAAGCTTGCCTTATGCAGGTCGACTTCAACCGTGTTATCACTTGTCACTTGAATATCAACTGGGCAGTCGTCCTCTAGACCTATAAAGTTGCTCGCATTATTAAAATGACGCACACCATCCAAGCCTACCATTTGTAAATCAGCCACCATGTTCGCTATCACATCGGCTTCACCACATGTACGGCGCATCCCTAAAAAGGCTTTGTTGACGGCCGCGACCAATTCATTGTGAGAAACGATCATAGCGATTTACCTCCATGTTGAGCATTGATATGTGTAGGAACGTTATGTGAGCCAGCAAGCTCCGCTTCACTCGGTAAGACTGGGAACACCCACTCGTCTTGATGAATTTCGTCAAGCAGCGGTGCGCCTTGGAAGAAGGTTACGCGAACCCAACGATCTGAGCGAGGATCAAACTTAGTTGCACCAAACATAGCCAGTTTGCAACGTAACAGATGCATCGGCAGCGACTCTTTATGAAGCACATTCATTTGAATGTCCCCCATCGCTTTGTTGCCCAGTGTCCATACGCGACGAGCTATAGCACGATGCTGTGGCTGTTTTACTAAGAACTCGGCTAGCGAGAGCTCCGGCGTAAACTGCAATAAAGCATGGTACAAACGATAAGCTTGACGACCGATATCTAACGGCAGTTCACGCTCTTCACCCAGCTCTTCACCTCGAACACCGAGTCTTGGCTCTTCTTTGTCTTGAGAGCGATACCAGAACCAGTAGTTGTTCTCAGCCTTAGTAAAGTCCGTTGTAATTGCCCAGCGGTACTTCTCTTCTAAGATCACCAACAGATCTTGTATTTTCTTACCGCTAGGAAGTGACAGTGTCTCGCTACAATTCATCTGCTCCTGATGGGCGTCCACTAATTCTGGGTACAATTCCATCAAGCATGAGATAAGGATTTCTTGGGCTTCCATACTCATGTGCTTAGATTGTTCAACTAACTGCGCCCATGTATCACATTGGCTGACAGACACTTCTAACGATTGCTCTGCGTGTTTCAACTCATCCACAGCAGCTTTGTTCAGCTCCTGCTGATGTTCATTGATGGTAACGACTTGTTCTAAATGACAAATCGCTTTTTTAACTAATGTACGTAGTGGCTTGATCAACGCCGTATCCGTGTGATTAGCCAACACGTCAGCTAATGCATGTTCACGGGTTGTCATCCATTGGTCGACAATACTTGGGTGGTTAATCAGGTATGGCGCCATGCCTAAACCAGTAGCATTACCCACACCTAGATAGCGTTGTAAGCCTCTGTGCAAGGTAATCGCTTGTTCACCGCCTTGTTGCTCTGCTAGGTAATGAACCCAGTCGAGACTAAATTCACGCAACATGTATACCGCACACATCTGAGCACTGAACGACTGATTGAAATCTGGGTTCTTTTCTAAAATTTTGAAGTCAGCAATACCGAACTTACCATTGCCATAAACCGCAGTAGTTCTCAGGATATAACCTACTTCCGCTAACTCTTTTGGCGTTGGTTGAACCCCTTTAGCCAAGTGGCTCACTATGTGTTCAAACACACGCACACTTTTGTTGGCGCGCGCTAGAACAAGCACATTGTTAGGGTTACGGCCTGCTTCTTGTAGCGGTACATTCGCACGAAGTCTCTCAAGTAGAGCGACATCCACATCGCCAAGAACCAAAGCAAATGTTACGTCCCACTTTTCAGCAATTACACGGTCATTTCGTTCGTCGTCTGCAATCTCATCGCAGAACACAACCAAATGATAAACATGGTTTGGCGTCTGTAGCTTATAGATAGCATGACCATACCCTTGAGGGTCTAATTGCCACTCATGCTTAGTCACTTTCCATTGCTGTTGCGCCATTTTGCGAATCAAAGTTCTTACGAAGCTGATACGCGTTTGGTGCATAGCACCTAGCCTTTCCGGTGCCATGACGACCGTTGCGTCACGTAGTGCTGATTCAGTGTAGGTAGAACGATGTGCATCCATTTTGCTCACCACCTTTGTAGTTATAAGGGTTTTGCTAGCCATTCAGAACCGATCGTTGCTGTCTTTTGAAGCATTTATAGCGACAGTATGTTGGTTAGCTTTCACGTTTTAATCGTTATTGATGTTGTCGGGGCAAGCGAACTCGCCCCTTATTATTTGTCCTGACTAGATCTCTTGACCTAAATAGTTGCCGTCCGATGTATCTTCACCAGTACGGGTTTTCTCTTCCTTTCGGAATCTGGTATCAGCCTTATTTCAAAGGCTGATACCTTGTTTCTCTTTAATTTTTAGAGAGCGTTACCTCTACAGTTTCTTTACAGTTCCTGCTCTTCTACAAACTCTGCTTTTCTACAAACTCTTTTCTACAAACCTTGCTCTTTCGCCATCTTGATTGCGATTTGAGGCGCATTCCAAAGCGATGGCAGTAAGATTAAGGACACCGGGACCGCTGTGATTACGATGAAAGATTGCAGTGCTGAAATACCACCAGAGCCTAGAGAAATCAGAATCAACGCCGTTACGCCCATCATCACGCCCCAGAAAGTACGGATGATTGCATTCGGCTCTGTCTCACCACTGATTACAACACTGATGGTGTAAGTCATTGAGTCGCCAGTCGTTACGATGAAAATCGTGGTTAAGATCAGGAACAAGATAGAGATAAGCATCGGCATTGGTAATTGCTGAGTTACCGCTAGCAGAGCACCTGGTAAGTTAAAGCCTTCAAACGCTTTACTTACGCTGCCTGGATCTGCGATTTCGAACGCAAGGCCAGAGCCACCAACAATCGTGAACCAGAAACAAGTAACAAACGGTGCAACTAAGCTGATGGTTGAAACCAGTTGGCGAATACTACGACCGCGAGAGATACGTGCAATAAAGATTGCCATCATTGGGCCGTAACCTAGGAACCAACCCCAGAAGAATACTGTCCACCAGCTCAACCACCCCTCGTCACCACGGTATGTCGCCATCGGGATGAAGTTATCGATCATGCTGCCTACACCTTGAATGTAGCCGTTAAAAATAAAGTTTGTAGGGCCAAAGATCAGGATGTAGACCATCAATGCCATTGCAAGAATCACGTTGTAACGGCTTAGCATTTGCATTCCACGGTTAAGGCCGCTCAATGCCGATAATGTGTATAGAACGATAGCGAATAAGATGATGATCAGCTGCGTCGTGAAGCCATCAGGGATATCAAACAGTGCATTCAGTGCATAGCTCACTTGCAAGCCCAAGAAGCCGATAGGACCGATGGTGCCCGCCGCTACAGCGACAATACAACATGCATCAATCAAAGCGCCGGTGTGACCTTTCAGTGCACGTTCGCCTAATACTGGGTAAAGCAAAATACGCGGTTTAAGTGGCAAGCCTTTGTCGTAGTGAAGGTGCATAACCACGATAGACGTTAAGCTGCCGACGATTGCCCATGCAAGGAAACCCCAGTGCATGAAAGATTGTGATAACGCATTCACCGCGCCTTGCTGTGCGTTTTCTTGTGCACCGTACAATGGTGGTGGGCTAACGTAGTGAGCAATCGGCTCCGCTGCAGCCCAAAATACGCCGCCACCCGCAAGTAGCGTACAGAAGATGATCGCCATCCAACGGAAACCATCCATTTCAGGTTTAGCGATGCCGCCTAGGATAACCTTACCTGTTCGCCCTGCCGCCAGGCCAAGACCAATAAGAAAAGTCAGAAGAAGTAGCATTTGCCAGTAAGGACCGAATACTTTTACCGACCACGCAAAGCCCGTGTTAACCAGAGTTGATAACAGTTCGCCATCAAATAAGGCCAGTGTCACGAACAGAGCGATAAAACCGCCGCTGTACCAAAGTGCCGGGTTGGATAACCCTAATTTGTCTGAGGTAGATTCAGACTGGTTGGTGTTGCTTGTTGCATTACTTGCTGTGTGTGCTTGACCCGCATTTAAGCTTGAAGATTTCACGCTATTGGTTAAATCAGACATACTCTGACTCCAGAGGTTTCTTTGCAGCTGTCATTTGAATGATGACTACAAGGGTGTATTTAACACCTGCCCTATTGTTTTTTGTGTTGGGCAGGCTAATCCATGTTTGGGTTACCGCGTTGCGAAATAGACCGTTGTTCCTTTTGAATAGTGAAATTGGTTTAAGCAGCACTTGCTTATTGAACGTTTGTTAGAAGGCTGCTAATTCGATGATGGCTCGCGAGAAACCGTTAACCCTTACTTTGCGGCTCTAGGCCATCTTTCAAGAAGTTAAACCAGTTTTCTCCCAAGACTTGCCCAGCTTCAGACTCACTGAAACCATGACGCATCAATCCGTTATAAATATTTTCCATACCCGAACTACCACAGAACCAAGGCAACGCATCAGGCCAACCAGAGTTATTCGCAGAGCCTTCGCCGTAGTCCATCGCTTTAGACCAACGACCATTTCTCATCCATTCAAGGACAGCTTGAGGCTGGTTTAAGCATAGGTCACTACCAATACCGAGGTGTTCGACGCCAACCATGTCAGCAGTGGTCGCAACCATCTGACAGAAGTCTTCCAAGGTACATTGGCTGCCGTTTGGTAGGTGGAATGGGTATAAGCTGAATCCGATTAAGCCACCGCGTGCAGTGAGCGCTTTAATCACATCGTTTGATTTGTTACGAAGTGCATCATGAGCAAACGTCGGATTCGCGTGGCTGATACAAATAGGACGAGAAGACAAATCAATCGCTTCAAGTGTTGAGCGCTCGGCACTGTGAGACATATCGATGATCATGCCCACTCGGTTCATCTCTTCGATGGCTTGCTTACCAAAGCGAGTAATACCGGTATCGTTCTTCTCGTAACAACCTGTCGCCAATAAACTTTGGTTGTTGTACGTCAGTTGCATGATCAAAAGACCCTGCTTACGCATCACTTCGATAAGACCGATCTCATCATCGATTGGAGAACAGTTCTGAGCGCCTAAGAAAATGCCGACTTTGCCAGTTGCTTTTGCAGTCTCAACATCAGCCATTGAGTGAATCGGCATGATAAGGTCTGCATTCTGCTCGAATCTTAAGTTCCATTCTGCAAAGCGAGATAAGGTTTCACGAGCTGTCTCGTGGTAAACCGCGGTAGCGTGAACTGCTGTAATGCCGCTCGCCTTTAGTGTTTGGAAATATTCTCTGTTCCAATTGCAGTATTGCAATCCATCTATAACAATCCGTTGCTGGTACATAACCACTCCTATTGAAAGCTCAGTGTTCTAGCTCGGTTTTGAAAACACGCTCAGGTAGCATGTTTTCAAAAATGGGTTAAATCACTTATCTAAGTTTGTTTTCTGTTTTGGTTTGAATGTTGGCCTGACTCTGTGAATCAGGCCAATTCTTATATAGAAAGCAGATTAGTAAGGACGCTGGTAAGCCGTCTTCACTACTGTGTAGAACTCTTTTGCGTATTGACCTTGCTCACGAGGACCGAAGCTAGACTCTTTACGACCGCCAAACGGTACGTGGTAGTCGGTACCAGCGGTTGGTAGGTTAACCATCACACAACCAGTTTGAGCTTGTTGCTTGAACAGTGCGCTCGTACGTAGGCTTTGAGTGATGATGCCGCCAGTTAGGCCAAAGCGAGTATCGTTAGTTGTTGCAATCGCTTCGTCCAAGTCAGCCACTCGAATCACGCTTGCCATTGGTGCGAACACTTCCTCTTGGTTCACTTCCCAATCGTTCTTAGTGTTCAAGAACAACGTTGGAGACATATAGAAACCTTCGTGTTGCATGCTCAAGCGTTCGCCGCCGAATGCTAGCTCACCGCCACTTTGACGCGCTTTCTCAACCCAACCTAGGTTTGCTTCAAGCTGGTTTCCGTCAACAACTGGGCCCATGAAAACGCCTTCCTCTAATGCGTGACCCACTTTCAGCTCGCTCATACGTTTAATCAGTGCTTCAACGTACTGGTCGTGGATGCTATCCATAACAACAAGACGAGAAGACGCTGTACATTTTTGACCTGCACCAGAGAAAGAGCCTGCAATAGTTGCTTCAACTGCGGTTTGGATATCTGCATCATCAGCGATAACCAGCGCGTTCTTACTGCCCATTTCCAGTTGGCAACGAACGAAGTTTGGTGCGGTAGCCGCTGCCACTTTACGACCCGTGTCAACAGAACCGGTAAAGCTCACACCGTTCACTTCTTTAGAGTTAATCAGTGCATCACCTACCGTTGAACCGCTACCCAATACAAGGTTAAACGTACCTGCAGGGATACCTTGGCGATGGATGATCTCAGTAAGCGCAACCGCACTTGCTGGTGTTAGGTTTGCTGGTTTCCAGATAACACTGTTACCGAAAGCCAATGCTGGAGCAATTTTCCAAGCTGCTGTTGCTGTCGGGAAGTTCCAAGGAGAGATAATGCCGATAACGCCTACCGCTTCGCGAGTCACTTCAACAGAAACACCCGGGCGTACAGAATCTGCGTTGTCACCAATTTGGCGAAGCACTTCAGCCGCAAAGTATTGGAAGAACTGACCTGCACGGTAAATCTCACCGCGACCTTCAGCAAAAGGCTTACCCTCTTCACGAGATAGCAAAGTGCCCAGCTCATCACAACGGGCAATCAGCTCATCACCAATCGCTTGAAGCACCGCTTGCTTGCGTTCAATCGGCGTTTTTTCCCACTCTGGTTGAGCGTGTTTCGCCGCTGAAATCGCTTGTTGAACTTGCTCAGCACTTGCTTGTGCAAAGTTACCGATGTTTTCAGAAATATCTGATGGGTTAATGTTCGCTACGGTGCTTACACCCGCTTGCCATTCGCCGCCAATGTAAAGTGCGTTTTCTGCTTGAACATTCTGTAAGTGAGTCATCATTCTGTCCTTGTAACGTTAGGTTGCGGTTGAGTCTGGCAACCATCGGATTAATTAATAAATTGTTAATTTATATAGAGAATAAGTATTAATTTTGTATCTAGACGTAAAACTATTCGCTTGTATCAGTAAAGATCTGCGTAGACAAACAGCTTTGATTGGCAAATTGCCTCAGTTCACAGTCCATTTATTCAGGTTGAGACGCCGATGCATAAACCACGAACTCAACCAACATCTCTTCTCTAGCTAGCCCTGCAACAACGACTGCTGCACGATTTGGATAAGGTGCGTTGAAGTATTCTCCGTATACGCTGTTTACCGTTTTCAGGTATTCACGGTCAGTCACGTAAATCAGAACCTGCAGCACGGAATCCATCGATTCGCCTGCACACTCCAAGGTATGAACAAGGTTGTTAAAAGTCTGACGCGTTTGCGCTTCAATACCGCCTTCTACTACTGCGCCCGTTTCATCAATTGGAATCTGAGCCGTGTATAGAGTGCCGTTATTAACGATTGCCCACTCTAGTGGTGCTTTTGAAGCAAAAAGAGCGGTTTTTACTGGGTGTTTTTTAGTTTGTGCGTTCACGATTTCATCCAACTTTGTAACAACTATGTTTCAAGATAGTTAAATACTGCACCTTGACGCCTGATAAATCTAACGGTAAATTTTGTGCATTTGATAAATAAAATCTATCACCTTACAAAAAGTAAGATATAGCAAGGGCTAGAGAGGGATCGAAGTCATGAGTATTAAGCTACAACAGTTAAAACATTTTGTTTTAGTGGTCGAAGAAGGTGGATTTCGTGCCGCCTCTCACCGAGCAAATCGCTCTCAAGCGGCACTGTCTACTTCAATAAAAGAGCTTGAGAAGATACTTGGTCAGCCACTGTTTGAAACAGGCAACAAATCTACACTGACACCTTTTGGTGAAATATGCCTACCAAAAATCATTCAATTCTTGAATGTTTACAAAGCATTAGACAACGACTTACGTGCAGCGGCGGCTGGGCAACAAGGAAGAGTTCGAATAGCGAGCGTGCCTTCGGTGGCAGCCAAATTGATCCCTAGCGTGTTAGGGGCCTTTTGTGAGCAATACCCGAATGTAGAAGTGAGTTTGATTGACGATAATGCGGCAGGTGTAGAAGCACGATTACTCTCTGGAGAAGTAGATGTCGCCCTAGGCAACACCTCCCATTTAGAAGAAGAGAGTATCGACTTCACCCCACTTCTTTCCGATCCTATCGGTGTGGTCTGCTTAAAGGACAACCCTATCGCCGCTCAACCTGAAGGGATCGAATGGCAAACTCTGTTAAAACAGCCCTTCATTCGTAACGGGACTTGCACCCTACTCGATCCAACACCTGCACGTATGCTCAGCGAACAAGCCCTGTATTCCGTAGAGAACATTACTTCTCTGTTTTCAGTGTTGGAACTAGGCATTGGGGTAACCACGCTGCCTAAGCTTGCTTTTCCAACCAATGAAACACGTTTAGTGTGGATTCCTTTGATCGACCCGCCGTTACAGCGACAAATTGGAATATTCCGACTGTCTGACCGTACTATCTCACCCCAAGCGCAAGCTTTTCATGACTTGTGTATTCAATATCTGAGCTATGAAGCTTCATAAACAAGGTTTAGCAAATGGCAGTGCTGCACTGCCATTTGTTGCTTCAAAATACGCTTTATCTGGCCGCATCAACCACTATCAACAAGCTCTTAAGTGGAGTTTGAACTTCATAAAAACGGTTTTAACACTCTCAATTCTTCCCCTTACCATCCAATCTAACCGGCCATAAATACCTCGATGAGTAACAAAAATGCGGATAACCATTGATGTAACACAGTTTTTCCACGCTTCATGAGTAATAAATAAAAAATATATATTTCTGCGTTAATAAACGCACGCCGCTCCCTATAAATAACCAAATAGTGATGAATTAACACATCTAGAGTCCGACTCTAACTCTGATGAAAAGTTAATTTAAGTGTCTGAAAAATATAAATTGATTACCTTAAACACACGTGGCTTGACCCTGATTTATTCGAGCAGTTATCAATACTTAAAGTTATCAGTAAATCATCTGAAATATTCATGATTATAGTGACAGAATTATTACTTTCATAAATGGAAAACACCCATTTCAAAAATGGAATTATTGATGTCGATATTTGTCGTTTTGATCACATAATTTTAGGCGTAGTTTATATTTTGTCGAAACGAGAGCGAATTAGTTTATATCGTTCTATTTCGTCAGGAGATATAAAACCAGCAAGATTATCTCTTTGTTAACAAGCAAAGTTTTATTAACAAGTAAATGCGAGTAGCAAGACATATTCAAACTGTGTTTTATATGAGCTTACACTGTTAAATATAAGGTTTTATTATGAGGCTTAATGGGATAAGTGGTGACATTCTTGTTGCTGCTAAAAGAGTTGTTCTCTGCCAAGTAGTATTAGCCGTCGGTGTAGTTTTATATGAAGTGTTTTTTGGTAATAAAGTAGATATGGAATCGTCGGCTTTGGGTATCGTTATTGCGATGCTACCTCCGCTGTTTGGTTTTATATATGCAAGCCTAAAGGTGCGCAAGAATCCTAATTATAGTTTACGTGACTTAATGCAAATGAGTCGTGTCGTGAAAATAACTTATACGTTCTTAATGTTTATCTTGGCGTTCCAGTTTTTCAAATTGGATAACCCAGTAATATTGTACGCATATATTCTCACTATGGTTGGGTACTTCTTAACACCATTTATTACTGCCTCTACAAGATCGGAGTACGTGTAGTATGGATCAAGTAACTACCGCTCACGAATACATAGAGCATCACTTAACCTTCTTAACTACAGGTGATGGTTTCTGGGCGTTCAACATCGACTCGATGTTGGTATCTTGGATTACGGGTTTACTGTTTATTGGAGCTTTTCGATACGTAGTGACTAAGGGCACCAGCGGTGTTCCAGGTCGATTTCAATGTTTTATCGAACTGATATTTGATTTTGTAAACAACCTAGTAAAAGAGATTTTTCAAGCGGAGGATAAATTAATAGGGCCACTGGCATTAACCACTTTTGTTTGGGTGTTGTTAATGAACGCGGTCGATTTATTACCAATAGATTTCATACCAGCATTAAGTCGTGCAATGGGTCTAGAACACTTTAGAGATCTACCAACGGCGGACGTAAATATTCCAATGTCGATGGCACTCGGTGTATTTATCTTACTGTTGACTTATACATTTAAAAATAAAGGATTGAAAGGCTTTATCAAAGAGCTTACTACGCAGCCATTTGATAACCCTCTTTTATACCCTGTTAACTTAGTTCTTGAATTAATAACATTAATTTCAAAACCTATATCACTAGGCTTACGATTATTTGGAAACATGTATGCAGGTGAGATGATATTTATTCTGATCGCATTAATGCCATGGTGGATGCAATGGGCACTGAGTGTTCCTTGGGCACTATTCCACATATTAATCGTATTCTTGCAAGCATTTATATTTATGGTACTGACCGTTGTTTATTTAGGTATGGCAACAGAAGAACACCACTAATTAATAACTAAAAAATTTAACTAACAAATTATTTATCGGAGATACAAATGGATATCGTAAGCGCAGTTTTATATGTAGCAGGTGCATTACTGATTGGTTTAGGTGCGGCAGGTGCAGCGTCAGGTATTGGTAATTTGGCAGGTAAATACCTTGAAGGTGTTGCTCGTCAACCAGACCTTACCCCAATGCTTCGTACTCAATTCTTCATCATGATGGGTCTTGTGGATGCAGTACCAATGATCGGTGTTGGTATCGGTCTATACATCATCTTCGCCGTGGCTTAATCAAAAAGCTTTGAAAAGATCGATTTGTAATTAATCAAGATTTAGCGAGGAAGGTATGAACTTAAATGCAAGCATGTTCGGGCAAGCAATCTCATTCGTGATTTTTGTTTGGCTATGCATGAAATATGTATGGCCCCCTCTCACCGCAATGTTAGACGAGCGCCAAAAAGAAATTGCTGATGGTTTACGCCATTCAGAGAATGCAGCGAAAGAACTAGAACTAGCAAAATCCAATGGCGCACAACTGGTCGAAGATGCAAAACGCAACGTCACTGAACTGATTGAACAAGGCAAAAAACGCCGCAATGAAATCATCAGCTTAGCGCACGAAGAAGCCGAGCAAGAAAAAGCTCGCATCTTAGAGCAAGGCAGAGCCGAACTAGAGAGTGAGCGTCAAAAGTTACGTCGTGAACTTCAGGCAGACATGGCAGACGCTGTTATTCAAAGTGCACAGAAACTGATCAACAAAAACCTAGATTCAGAAACGAACCGAGCGTTAGTTGATCAACTCATTAGCGAACTGTAAGCGGAGGCAGTATGTCAGATTACACCAATATTGCTCATCCCTACGCCAAAGCCTCATTCGACTTTGCTTTGGGTGAAAACAAGTTACAAGAGTGGCACTCGATGCTTTCGATTCTTGTGGCAGTAACGGAAGAAGAGGCGATCGCTGATCAGATTATCTCAGCAGAAGGGGCAAGCGCCCAACAAACTGAACAGCTCGCCAATCTCATCATTCACGTTTGCCAAGGGTTGGTTGATGAACACGTTATCAACCTAATTCGAGTGTTGGCTGAGAATGGTCGCCTTTCCGTCGTAAAAGACTTGTTTAGCTTGTTCAGCGAGCTGAAGGACGAACATGAACGTGTAATTCCTGTCACTGTCACCAGCTCAGAATGCCTTACATCAGGTCAAGTTACCTCATTAACGGCTGCACTTGAGAAGAAATTAGAGCGTCAGGTTGAATTAGAACAGGTGATTGACGACTCACTGGTCGGTGGGATCGTCATCAAGGCGGGTGAAACCGTTATCGATGGTTCATTGAACACATCAATAAGCCGATTAGCTAATCAACTTCACGCGAGATAGGTAATAAAATGCAATTAAATTCAAATGAAATTAGTGATCTAATTAGAGAACGAATCTCGCAATTTAACGTGAGCACTGAAGCTCGCAACGAAGGCACTATCGTATCGGTTCGTGATGGCATCATCACAATCAACGGTCTTGCAGATGTGATGCAAGGCGAGATGATTGAACTACCTGGCGGCAAATACGCACTTGCACTTAACCTAGACACCCACTCTGTTGGTGCGGTGGTAATGGGCCCTTACATTGACCTTTCTGAAGGCATGAAAGTAAAAGGCACTGGGCGTATCTTGGAAGTACCTGTAGGTAACGGGCTTCTGGGCCGTGTAGTAAATACCCTAGGTGAGCCGATTGATGGTAAAGGCCCCGTAAGTTGTGACCGTCTTGACCCAGTAGAAGTGATTGCCCCTGGTGTAATTGAACGTAAGTCTGTAGACCAGCCAATTCAGACTGGCTACAAAGCGGTAGATACCATGGTGCCTATCGGTCGTGGTCAACGTGAACTGATCATTGGTGACCGTCAGACAGGTAAAACGGCACTAGCAATCGATGCCATCATCAACCAAAAAGATTCAGGCATTAAATGTGTGTATGTGGCGATTGGTCAAAAAGCGTCAACCATCGCTAACGTGGTTCGCAAGCTCGAAGAGCACGACGCACTTAAAAACACCATCGTGGTTGTCGCATCAGCATCAGAATCAGCAGCGCTTCAATACCTAGCACCCTACGCGGGTTGCACCATGGGCGAATACTTCCGTGACCGTGGTGAAGATGCACTGATCATCTACGATGACCTATCCAAACAAGCAGTCGCATACCGCCAAATCTCATTGCTACTTAAACGCCCACCGGGTCGTGAAGCCTTCCCTGGCGACGTATTCTACCTTCACTCACGCCTGCTAGAACGCGCAGCACGAGTCAATGCAGAGTATGTAGAGAAGTTCACTAACGGTGAAGTGAAAGGCCAAACAGGCTCATTAACCGCGCTGCCTATTATTGAAACTCAAGCGGGTGACGTATCGGCATTCGTACCAACCAACGTAATCTCGATTACCGACGGTCAGGTTTTCCTACAGACTCAGCTATTTAACGCAGGCTTACGTCCAGCCGTTGACCCAGGCATCTCGGTATCTCGTGTGGGTGGTGCTGCCCAGTGCAAGATCATCAAGAAGCTATCTGGCGGTATCCGTACTTCGCTGGCTCAATACCGTGAATTGGCGGCATTCGCTCAGTTCTCTTCTGATCTAGATGAGATGACGCGCAAGCAACTTGACCATGGTGAGCGTGTGACTGAACTGATGAAGCAAAAGCAGTACTCCCCTATGTCGGTTGCAGAGCAAGCTACTGTGATTTACGCGGCTGAAAAAGGCTACTTAGTCGACGTTGAGCTAAACAACCTAGCCCGCTTCGAAGAAGAGCTGATCGCGTACGCCAAAGCTCAAAACCCAGCGCTGATCGACAAGATTAACGCGACAGGTGATTACAACGACGAAATCGATAGCGCTCTTAAAGAGATTCTAGAAGGTTTTGTTGGGATGAAAGCTTGGTAAGTGCTCCGGTTTGTTAGCTGGAAACAAAAACAAATAGGAGCAGATTATGGCAAGTACTAAAGAAATTCGCACCAAGATAGCCAGTGTTAGTAACACTCAGAAAATCACAAGTGCAATGGAAATGGTCGCGGCAAGTAAGATGCGTAAGGTTCAAGACAACATGACGCAGACGCGACCATATGCCGAAAACATGCGTAAGGTTATCTCCCATGTTGCATCAGGGTCGCTGGAATACCAGCACCCTTACCTTCAACAGCGTGAACCTAAGCGCGTGGCTTACATCATTATTTCGTCTGACCGCGGCTTATGTGGTGGCTTGAACTCCAACTTGTTCAAGAAAGTGCTGGAAGAAATGGAGCAATGGAGTGCTAAAGGCGTTGAGGTAGAAACCACCTTAATTGGTTCAAAAGCTATCTCATTTTTCCAACGCGGCGGCAATGTTATCGCACAAACCTCAGGCCTAGGTGACGCACCAAAGTTAGAAGACATCTTAGGTACGGTTAACGCGATGCTTGGTCACTATGACGAAGGCAAAATCGACAGCTTGTACTTAGTTTACAACCAGTTCGTTAACACCATGGTTCAGGCTCCAACGACTTTACAGCTTCTACCCCACCCTTCTGACTCAGAGGCAGACGGTGAAGCCAAGAAAGCGCGTCGTTGGGACTACATCTATGAACAAGCGCCAAGAGACATACTCTCTGAACTGTTACACCGATACATCGAATCTCAAGTGTATCAAGGCATCGTTGAGAGCATCGCCTGTGAGCAAGCTGCACGAATGGTAGCCATGAAAGCCGCTACCGACAACGCTGGTCAGCTCATCGATGATTTGCAGTTGGTGTACAACAAGGCACGACAAGCTGCCATTACCCAAGAACTGAGTGAAATCGTCTCAGGTGCTCAAGCTGTCTAAGGGCAGGAAGAGCGGGTCAGAATAGAATTTGAGGAATTACACATGAGTGTTGGAAAAATAGTAAAAGTGATCGGCGCGGTGGTCGACGTCGAGTTTAGCGGCAATAACAGCCCACGCGTTTATGATGCATTGAAAGTCACTAGCGACGAAGCAAGCTCGCTGGTATTAGAAGTTCAACAGCAACTCGGCGGCAACATTGTTCGCTGTATTGCGATGGGTACATCAGACGGCTTACGTCGTGGCCTAACTGTTGAAAACACAGGTTCTCCAATCACAGTTCCAGTCGGTGAAGAAACACTAGGCCGTATCATGAACGTGCTTGGCCAACCTATCGATGAATGTGGCGAAATCGGCCAAAAAGAGAACTACGAGATCCACCGCGAAGCCCCTTCTTATGAAGAACAAGCTAACAGCACTGAATTGCTTGAGACAGGTGTTAAGGTTATCGACCTTATCTGTCCATTCGCTAAGGGTGGTAAAATTGGTCTGTTTGGTGGTGCCGGTGTAGGTAAAACCGTCAACATGATGGAGCTTATCAACAACATCGCCAAAGCTCACTCAGGTTTGTCTGTATTTACCGGTGTAGGTGAACGTACTCGTGAAGGTAACGACTTCTACTACGAAATGAAAGAAGCCGGCGTACTAGACAAAGTTGCCATGGTTTACGGCCAAATGAACGAGCCACCGGGTAACCGTCTACGTGTTGCGCTTACTGGCCTAACTATGGCTGAACGCTTCCGTGATGAAGGCCGTGACGTACTCTTATTCATCGATAACATCTACCGTTACACGCTTGCAGGGACAGAAGTATCTGCGCTATTAGGTCGTATGCCTTCAGCGGTAGGTTACCAGCCAACATTGGCGGAAGAGATGGGTGTACTTCAAGAGCGCATCACGTCAACAAAACAGGGCTCTATCACCTCTATCCAAGCGGTATACGTACCTGCGGATGACTTGACTGACCCATCACCAGCAACCACCTTTGCTCACTTAGATGCGACCGTTGTACTGTCTCGTAACATCGCAGCACTGGGTCTATACCCTGCGATTGACCCGCTAGATTCAACGTCACGTCAATTGGACCCACTGATCGTAGGCCAAGAGCACTACGACATTGCACAAACGGTTCAAACTACGCTGCAACGCTACAAAGAGCTAAAGGACATCATCGCGATTCTTGGTATGGATGAGCTTTCTACAGAAGATAAGCAGGTCGTATCTCGCGCTCGTAAGATTGAACGTTTCTTAACTCAGCCTTACCACGTAGCGGAAGTCTTTACCGGTCAGAAAGGTGTGTTTGTACCACTCAGCGAAACGCTAAGAGGCTTCAAAGGCCTATTGAATGGTGAATACGACGACATTCCAGAGCAAGCATTCTTGTACTGTGGCTCTATCGACGAAGTGCTTGAAAAAGCGAAATCACTCTAACAGGTAGGTGCATCATGGCTATTGGAATTACAGACAATACATTTCAACTTAATATCGTAAGTGCGGAAGGTACGCTGTTTTCAGGGCCGGCATATGCCCTAGCCGTTTCTGGAGCAGATGGTGAACTCGGGATTCGTCCCGGTCACTCCCCGCTTCTCAGCAAAATAAAACCGGGCGTGACGGTATTTGTCACCGACCCAAAAGCAGAAGATGAAGTACTTTATGTGTCTGGTGGGATGATTGAAGTTCAACCGGATGTGGTAACGGTGTTGGCCGATACCGCTTTGCACGCAAAAGACATTGACCGCGCTCGCGCTGAAGAAGCTAAACACGCTGCCCTAGAAAACATCAATAAGGGCAACGTAGACGTTAACTTCGCACAAGCTCAGCTTGAACTAGCAAAAGCGATTGCTCAACTTAGAGCTGCGGATCTTACTTCGTCTCGAACTCGCCACTAAACATAGGCAATTGCTTATCCCAGTGTAGATAGTCTCCCCACTTAAAAACGATTTAAGTGGGGAGACTAAATTAAGAGCTAAAGACCGATCCCTTCCCCACTTCCCCATTAATCACTCGCTTGATTCACTCACTTTCTCCACCAGCAACTTCAACATTATTTCTCTGCAAAACGCGCTTGGTGTGGGTCCAGTTCATGTCCGAGCGGCTGCGTCAGTGAATGATAAAGCTCAGGCTTGCGACCACGAATCCAACGTCTCCCGGTGCACATCTCTAACTCTTGCGCTTGCAAACCCGCAACCACCATATCGTCATCAACGCTGTCCGTCTCTGTGATGATCTCCCCATAAGGGCTTAGGATCATCGCATTGCCCGTTCTTACTTCATCCATATCAACGCCAACACCGTTACTGAACACCACAAACATGCCATTATCGTGCGCTCTTGCCGGTAACCAACGCATTAGCCATTCGCGCCCATTCTTGCCCTGCATTTCAGCACGAATCGCCTCTGTGTTTTCATCTCGGTTTAACCATAAATCTGGGTCAATTCGCTTCATCGCATTGGGGCTACGCGAGTGGCAACCGCCCGTTTGATGTGGTGCAATCAATATATCGGCACCTTTCAAAGCGGTAATTCGAACGTTCTCAACCAAGTTATTATCCCAACAAATCAAGATCCCGACTTTGCAACCGTGGGGCGTATCGAACACCGTGTATTGATCGCCGCTGCTCATATATGGGCTTACGAACGTGTGCAATTTGCGATGTTTCTGTACCTCACCATTTGGCATCGCGAAGACATACGTATTGTATAACTCACCATCAATACCCTGCTCTATCAAGCCAGCACCAACACTCATTCCAAATCGTGTTGCTAGTGCAACCAGCTGTTGAGTGGATTCACCGCTCGGTACTGGCTCCGCGAGAGCTTCGATTTCGTCTCGCGACAAAGCAGACACATACCAGTAGCCAGTAATACACATCTCTGGGAAGCTAATGATCTCGACACCACTGTCCGCCGCTTGTTGAACGTAATGCTCAATCACCGATAAGTTGTACGCCTTGTCGCCGGCATGATGGTTAAACTGAACCGATGCTACTTTGATGTCTCTTTTCATGATTCGTCCTCAAATTTTCGCTTTATCCGATTTGCTATGGAGCCAGTATAAAAAATCGCTTCAATTCCATATAATGAAAGATATTCGTAGTTCAATGAGCGTTTGGAATGGAATTTGATTTACTGAAGGCATTTTGTCAGCTGGCTAAGTCGGGAAATTATCGTTTAGCTTCAGAGCAGCTCTACATTACTCAATCGGCACTCACCAAAAAGATTCAGCGGCTTGAATCCAATATTGGGGCGAGCCTGTTCTCTCGCGGCAGAAATGGCGCCGAACTGACGCATGCAGGCAAAACCTTACTGGCAGAAGCCCAACGCTTGGTCGATTCAATGCAAGCCTTTCAGCAGCTTTCTGGCTCGGTGGTCAATGGGACAGAGGGGCATTTAAACATTGGATTTGGCGTGTCCACTTATCACGAGGCACCTAAGATGATTGCTGCGTACAAGCAACAGCAGCCAAATGTTCACATCACCTTGAATGACACTCCTTCTAAGCAACAGACGGATGAGTTATTGACTCACGAACTCGATATCAGCTTCAATCGTATCCCCGATTCATCCGTTCTAAACAGCCTAACGCTTTTCGATGACTCCCTTGTGATTGCGATACACAAAGATCTTCTCAAGCAAGCGCCAAGCAAAACTCTGATTATCTCTGAGTTAGCGAAATGGCCTTACCTAAAGCTCGCCCAACATCGTGGACCCGGACTAGACAAACAGATCCAGCAATATTGCCTCGCCAATAATATCGAGCTATCAAAGACACAAGAAGCTGACGATATTCTTACCTTGCTAGCCTTAGTATCGGCCAATATTGGCTTTACCATAGTACCGAGCAGCGCGCAGCAGATAAGCAACACCAAAGTTGAATTCATTGCATTACAAGGTGAACATGCCACTTGGCCTGTCGGATTGATATGGAATGGAGAGAGTGAGAACCCACTCAGGGATAGGTTTGTAGATTTTGTGGCGAAGCAAAGCGAAATTAAAGCCAAACGCTGAATTTCAAACAAAAAAGGCTCACTATCAAAGTGAGCCTTTTAGTATCTCGCAAGCGCTAAAAATATGTAGCGCAGCTAATAAGCTATAAAAGAGTTTCAGACCAGCAGTTTAGAGCTGCAAATTAGAAGAATTCGATAGAATTACGGCCGCTTTTGTCGTCACGTGTTGGCTTTGGCGTGTCCGCTTTCTTTTTCGGCTTGTTTTCTTTCTTCTTCTCTTTTTTCTGTTTCTTAGGTTCAGCTTTAGCGCTTAGCATATCTGCAGTGCTGCGCTGTGATTCTTTCTTGCTTGAACCCTTTTTAGACTGGCCTTTTTTCGACTTGTTGTCTTTCTTAGCCGCTTCTTTTTTCTTTGGTTTATCTTCTACTTCTTGTACTGGCTGGTCACAGCACACTACATAGTATTCTTGGTTAAACTCAAAGAAGTCACCATCGTACATTTTACGACGCTTACGTGTTTCCAGCTCACCGTTTACCGCAACGTAACCTTCAGAGATGACATGCTTGGCTTCGCCACCGCCACTCACTAGGTTCGCGATCTTGAACACCTTGTAAAGCTCAATCGGCTGAGATGATACATCGACACCAATCGCCTCGATTTCAATCTCTTCGCCTTCTGCGCCGTGCTCGTAACCTTCGTAGTCAGCGTCTTCGTATTGTTCTTGGTCCATGGTGACCTCTACCTAAATATGTACTTCTGAAATATTGGGCGCAGTGTAATCGTAAAACCACTAAATGACCATGTTGAATTCAACCTGATCGCCCTTGTTATAAAGAATAGTGCTTCTATTGGCGACTTACACGCCACCCACGTTCGAGAGGCTCACCAACTGTTTGGTGTATTCGTGTTGAGGAGCGCTAAACAGCGTCTCAGTGTCACCTTTCTCTATCACCTCACCCGCTTTCATCACTATGGTGTAATGACATAGGGATTTGACGACGTTCAGGTCGTGACTGATGAACAGGTACGTAAGATCGTACTTTTCTTGTAGTGACTTCAGTAGATCCAGCACTTGCGCTTGAACGGTTCTGTCTAACGAAGATGTAGGCTCATCTAACAAGATAAACTCTGGTTTCAGAATCAGTGCTCGCGCAATCGCAATGCGCTGTCTTTGACCGCCCGAAAATTCATTTGGGTAACGGTGACGTGTTTCAGGGTCAAGGTCGACCTCTTTCATCACATCACAGATCCGTTGGTCCAGTTCGGTCTCATCCAGCTGCTGATGGACGCGTAAGCCTTCACCAATCACTTGTGCCACCGACATTCTTGGATTCAACGCAGAGAATGGGTCTTGAAAGACGACTTGCATACGGCTTCGAAATGGTAGCATCTGCTGGCGGTTTAGCCCTTGAAGCTGCTCGCTTTCATAAGTGATCGAACCTTCACTCTCCACCAGCTTTAATATCGCCATACCTGTAGTCGACTTACCCGAACCACTCTCACCCACTAAGCCAATGGAGTGCCCTTTCTTAAGGGTGAACTCCATATCAGTGACCGCTTTTATGTGCGAAATAGTACGCTTAAATAGGCCACCCGTGATCGGGAACCAAACTCGAAGTTGATCTACATCGAGTAGCGGTTTGCTGTCGGGTGACACAGGCACAGGCAAGCCTTTCGGGTCTGAATTGATTAGCTTTTGTGTGTAAGGGTGAGCTGGCGCATTAAACAGTGTCTGGCAGTCGTTGCTTTCGACAAGACGACCATCTTTCATCACCGCAACTCTATCGGCAATCTTACGAACAATACTCAAATCATGGGTGATAAACAGCATCGCCATGCCAAGCTCTTGCTGCAGGTCTTTTAGCAAGTCGAGGATCTGCGCTTGCACCGACACATCCAGTGCAGTCGTTGGCTCGTCAGCAATAAGCAGCTCTGGCTCATTAATCAGTGCCATCGCGATCATCACACGCTGACGCTCACCTCCAGATAACTCATGCGGATAGGCTAATATTTTTTGCTCTGGATGACGGATACCTACTTTAGATAACCACTCTATCGCCAAGGCTTGCGCTTTATTTGTGCGCATACCGCGGTGAATAGCGAGGGTTTCAACCAACTGCTTGCCGATTCGATGAAGCGGATTCAGTGACACCATCGGCTCTTGGAAGATCATCCCGATGCGACCACCACGAATACCGCGCAGTTGCCTCTCAGAACAACTCAAGATGTCGCTACCAGAGAAGTTAATCTTTCCGCTCAAGTAATGCGACGAGCCTTTAGGCAGTAGCTTTAAGATCGAGTTAGCCGTCACCGATTTACCCGAGCCACTCTCTCCCACCAGCGCCAGTGTTTCACCTTTGTATATTTCGAGCGAAACATCGTGTGTTACCTGCTCTATCGCCTTCTTTCTTCCAAAACCCACAGACAGTTTATCTATGGTTAGCACTGGAGAAGCAGGAGCTGTATTTGAAGTCATAACCTATCCTTACTTCTGTTGGTGTGGGTC
Organism: Vibrio sp. 99K-1; assembly: GCF_013114585.1. Taxonomy (NCBI): domain Bacteria; kingdom Pseudomonadati; phylum Pseudomonadota; class Gammaproteobacteria; order Vibrionales; family Vibrionaceae; genus Vibrio; species Vibrio sp. 99K-1. The sequence continues at coordinate 300,163 of NZ_VTXF01000001.1, read as the reverse complement.
GAAGGCATCACGTACCGCTTCACCGACGAAGACAAGTAACGTAAGCATCAAAGAAAGTACAACGAACGCGGAAATACCAAGCCAAGGCGCTTGTAAGTTAGCTTTACCTTGCGCCAAGAGCTCACCTAACGAAGGCGACCCCGCAGGAAGACCAAAGCCCAAGAAATCTAACGACGTCAGCGTGGTCACCGAACCAGACAAGATAAACGGCATCATAGTTAGGGACGCAACCATAGCGTTCGGCAACATGTGACGAAGCATAATGCGTTTGTCATCGACGCCCATCGCTTGTGCCGCACGTACATAGTCGAAGTTACGACAACGTAAGAACTCAGCGCGAACAATGCCCACCAAACTCATCCAGCTAAACAGCACCATAATCCCCAGCAACCACCAGAAATTCGGCTCGATAAAACTCGACAAAATAATCAGCAAGAACAAGGTCGGCATTCCGGACCACACCTCGATGAAACGTTGCCCAAACAGGTCAACCCAACCGCCGTAATAACCTTGTGTAGCCCCAACGACCACACCAATGACACTTGAAACAATCGTCAGAACAAAACCAAAGAGTACCGAGATACGAAAGCCGTAAATAATTCTCGCCAACACATCTCGCCCTTTGTCATCTGTCCCTAACCAGTTAACCGAGTCAGGCTCCGATGGTACCGCGCCTGCGATATCAAAGTTGATAGTGTCGTAGCTAAAAGGAATGATGGGCCATACGATATAGCCACTCTCTTCAATGAGGTCGATTACATACGGGTCTTTATAGTCGGCTTCGGTTTCAAACTCCCCACCGAATTCTGTCTCTGCGTATTCATTAATGACAGGCACAAACCATTGATTGTCATAAGAAACCAATAATGGCTTATCGTTCGCGATGATTTCAGCGAACAGGCTCAAGCCAAACAAGATGGTAAATATCCAAAGGGAGATAAAACCACGCTTATTTGCTTTAAAACGTAACCAACGAGCTTGAGCTAAAGGGTTGTTAAACATTTATTATCAATACCTTGTTATTCGTTCGCCATTAACGCGCTTCAAAATCAATTCGAGGATCAACCCAAGTATAAGTCAGGTCGGAGATAATACTCAGAACCAAGCCTAATAAGGTCATGATATAGAGAGAACTGAACACCACGGGATAGTCACGTTGAATGGTCGACTCAAAGCCAAGTAAACCAATGCCTTCAAGTGAAAACATCACTTCAATCAACATAGAACCCGTGAAGAAAATACTAATAAATGCGCTTGGGAAACCGGCAATAATGATCAACATCGCGTTACGGAAAACGTGTTTGTAGAGAATACTGTTCTCGTCCAAACCTTTCGCTCGTGCCGTTACCACATATTGCTTGTTAATTTCATCAAGGAAGGAGTTTTTGGTCAGCATGCTGAGCGTGGCAAAACCACCGATCACCATGGCGAAAATAGGCAATGCTAAGTGCCAGAAATAGTCACCGATTTGCTGATACCAATTGAGTTGGTCGAAGTTGCTCGATACTAACCCTCGCAAAGGGAACCAACTGAAGTAGTTACCGCTGGCAAATAAGATAATCAGAATGATAGCAAACAAGAAGCCAGGGACCGCATAACCGACAATCACCACCGCGCTCGACCAAATATCAAAACGAGAGCCGTGGTGTATCGCCTTCATAATGCCCAGAGGTATCGAAATCACGTAAATGATTAACGTACTCCAAAGCCCCAGAGAAATAGAGACGGGCAAGCGCTCGATGATTAAATCGATAACATTACCGCCCTTAAACAGGCTTTCACCAAAGTTAAAGGTCGCGTAGTTTTTCAACATCTCAAAGTAGCGAACGTGAATCGGCTTATCAAAACCAAACTGCTTTTTGATCTCTTCAACCACTTCCGGATCCAGCCCGCGTGAGCCTTTATAGCCACTAGCAGACGCTTGATCACTCTCGCTTAAATCAACCTCTTGTCCACCACCAGAAAAGCGCTCCATAATACCAGAGTTATGCCCTTCTAATTGCGCCACAGCCTGCTCTACAGGCCCGCCTGGCGCAATCTGAATGATGAAAAAGTTAATCGTGATGATCGCCCACAGCGTGGGGATCACCAACAACAAACGTCGAAATATATACGCAGCCATGCTAACTAACTCCTAGCGACGTTTCTCAGGAAGCAATGCCGCCTTCTCTTCTGAAATCCACCATGTATCGATACCTAAATCGTATTTAGGCAGCACATCCGGACGCTCAAACTTGTCCCACATCGCCACTCGGTATTCACCAACGTGCCATTGAGGAATGTTGTAGAAGTTCCACTGCAACACACGGTCAAGAGAGCGACCTAGCGTAAGGAGCTTTTCTGGGTTCTGTTGGTTACGCGCGATTTCTTCAGTTAACGCATCGACCACAGGATCCACTACACCCGCTGTATTGTAAGTAGAATCAATGTAGTTAGAGTTCCAAACAATCATTAAGTTCGGGCTTGGGTAAGGGTTTGGCGAAAACGATGAAGAGACCATATCGAAATCTCGATCACGCAGACGCTTGATGTATTGCGTGGTATCGACCGTGCGGATCTTCATCTCGATCCCCATTCGCTTAAGGTTCTTTTGAACAGGTGTAGCAATACGCTCCGTCGTTGGGCTGTAAATCAACAACTCAAACGACATTGGCTTACCAGTCTTTTCGTTGGTCATTACTTTGTCTTTTAGTACCCAACCCGCTTCCTTCAGCAGTTTAAATGCCGTGCGCATTTGGCTACGAATACGACCACTGCCATCGGTGACTGGTGGTTGGTATTCTTCGGTAAACACTCGCGGTGGGATCTGGTCTTTGTATTGAGACAGCAACGCCACTTCGTCTTCACTTGGTAAGCCTTTCGCTTCATAGTCAGTGTTTTGGAAGTAACTACGAGTGCGCTTGTACTGGCCATAGAACATGTTCTTATTCATCCACTCAAAGTCCATCGCATACGTTAACGCTTCACGAACTTTAGGATCTGAGAACACTGGAGATTGAATATTGTAGACAAAGCCCTGAGTCGACTCTGGCTTCTCGTGGTTGATCTCTTCTTTGACGATATAGCCTTTGTCGAAGTTTGCGCCTGTATAAGAGTTGGCCCAGAACTTAGCTGAGTTTTCAGTACGAAGGTCAAACTCCCCTGCTTTAAAGGCTTCTAACATCACGGTGTCATCACGATAGTAATCGTACTGCACTTCCTTAAAGTTATTGCGACCCACGTTAACGGGCAAATCTGCAGCCCAATAGTTTTCATCAAGGCCGTAGGTAACACTTTGACCCGACTTATAACTGATGATCTTATAAGGACCGCTGCCTACTGGCGGTTCACTTAGCGGCTCAGAGAGTTTTCTGTCTTTCCAAAAGTGCTTTGGTAACACGCGAGTGCTTTGAGCAAAGCTAAACAACTTCTCACGGTTCGGATTATTCATCTCGATACGAACAACCAAGTCAGAAACCGCGGTAACGGATTCGATGTCTTTGTAGTACACACGATATTGAGGCACACCTTCTGTCGAAAATTTCATGAAGGTAAACGCCACATCATGGGCTGTGATGGACTGACCATCATGGAATTTAGCATTCGGGTTGATATCGATTTCCATCCAAGAGAAATCACTCGCATAACGAACTTTAGAAGCAATCAATGGATAGTAGGCATCAATTTCATCACTCGGTGAAAACATCAAAGTATCGTAAATTTCACCGGAATAACTAGCGGCAACACCACGGGAGCCGAATCGATTAAAGCTATCGTAGGTACCAATGCTGCCGTAGGTCACTTTGCCGAATTTAGGCGCATTCGGATTAACATAATCGAAGTGAGTAAAGTTGGCTGGGTATTTTGCTTCACCAAAACCAACCAGTTGTGTGGTTTCAATAACAGTGACAGCGGGAGTGGATTCGGTATCGGATGCGTAAGTAACGGAGGGTTGTAGAGCAATAAGCGGCAGCATAACTGCACATGAGGCTAACTTTAACCTGAAAAACTGAGTGCGCTGCGAGGCCTTGCGTCGAAGATCTGTTCCCATTTGACTCTCCCTTCAAATGTCATGAATTCAATATTCAGCTTGATTTGTCGGCTTTGAATGCATGCCGTTAAAACAAGTATAGAATCAAATCTAACATCATGTAATAACTAATAAAACCATCAGCACCATAAGTCTTACGCTTTATTTACAAATTACTCGGGACTGCTCTAAGAAATATCACGCGCTAGCGCTATGGCTGAACCTGTGGCTAGCGCGTGATTGTGTAGGATTACTGCACTATTAACTACTGCACCAGATACGCGTCAAAGATAAGTTGACCCACTTCATTAATCACCTTGTCACGTTGTTGGAGAGTGAATTCAGTTTCTGTGAGAGAGACGCTGATGATCAACGGAGCTCGATGTTCACTCCACACAATAGCCGTGATTGCGCGAGAACCATAAGCGCCCGCCCCTGATCTATCCGCAATATTCCAACCACTAGGCAAGATAGAACGAAACATTCCGTCAGACACTTTATTGTCCATCATCCAGCCTTTTAACGTCGCTTTAGACGCTTGTGACAACGTATCGCCATACATCAACTCATTCAACGTCATCACAATACTATTCGGTGTTGTGGTATCGCGAGCATCACCAGGTCGAGCATGATTCAATTCTGGCTCCAAATGATCAAGGCGAGTATTGCTGTCTCCAATAGAACGCAGGAACTGAGTTAAGCCATTGGGTCCATCTATTCCACCTAGCACAATATTTGCGGCGGTATTGTCACTCATCGTCATGGTTGCGCTACACGCATCTCTAAGTGAAATACCTTTATCGACTAGCTCTTTAGTCACTGGAGACCAAACAATGAGGTCTTCAGACTTAATGTTGACCTTTGAATCCAAATCCAGCCCTTTGTTTTCAGCATCATAAAGAAGGTTCGCACAAGCCAGAGTTTTGAAGGTGCTCATCATCGGGAAACGTTCGTCGCCCTTGTAGCTCCACGCTTTCTTGGTCGCAGAATCATAGACCGCCAGACCAATGCGTGCCGAAACACGAGATTCAATTTGCTCAATCGATTCAGGCTTAAGGGATTGACTCAATGACGATGCAGAGAAAAAGGCGCTCAACAATACAAGAGCGAGAGAGGTATATTTTTTCATAGTGAAACCATAAGAAAACGACCGATTGATCGTAGAGAAAATTAAACTCGACACCTTAACCGCATCGAATGGAGAGAATCTAAGCAGAAAGCGACGACCTTCGCTAGATCAAATGAAAATAACTAACTAAATCCGAACAATATCTCCATATTTTAGATATCCTTAAAAGAGTGATTTCAATAGGATTCAACCTTGAACAAACCAAACCAAGTAACCTTCTCAACGTTCAACCTTTTGAACTACCTTGAGCCGCCGAATGCTTATTATGATTTTGAGAACATCTACAGCCTCGATGAATGGCAAAAGAAACAACATTGGATTGCTGAGGCGATTCGTTCAACAGATTGCGATGTGATTGGCTTTCAAGAGATCTTCAGCCCAGAATCTTTACAGCAGCTAATGAATGAGATCGGTTACCCCTTCTTTGCCGTGGTCGATAGTGCACATGTTGAAGATGATTACCTGTACACCTCCCCTGTCGTTGGTATCGCATCGCGTTACCCAATTGAAAATGTGCAGCCTGTGACACCCGATTTAGAGCAACTTTCAGCCTTCAACCTTGGCGACAAATTCTCATTCAACCGCACACCAGTACACGCCACGATTGAACTGCCTCACTTAGGCTCAACCGATTGTTATGTCGTGCACTTTAAATCACAACGCCCAACTGAGCCAAAAGTTGAGCTAGCAGAACCCAGCGACAGTTCAGCAGAGCAAAAGCCACAAAGCGACACACTGATTAAACTTCACCAGGAACAACTAGGGTCTTGGCTATCGAGTGTTCAACGCGGCCTGGAAGCTCAACTGCTACACCAATACATTACCAATCAACGCTCTCTCACCGACCAACCCGTTGTGTTGATGGGCGACTTTAACAAGCCCCTATTCAACGATGAATTCAAAGGGCTGTTGAGCTATTCGTTGAATCGAGATGAAACCAGCCAACATTGGCTTTCACACTTTAGATTGAGAGACAGTTGGGATCTCTACCATCAATTACACGAAGAAGACTTACTTGAACAACGGAAACCGACACACTATTACGGCGCTTCAGGCTCTGTATTGGACTACATATTGATGTCGAACGAATTTGACTGCCAGAACTCTTCGAGTTTGATGGAGATATCAAACTATACCGTGCTCGATCATCACCTAATTAACCCAAGCTTCGAACACGACCAATTCAGTACTGATCATGCTGTCGTTTCCGTCACCGCTCATATCCGCGAGGCCTAAGCTAGACACAGAAAAGCCGCAGTCAAACACTGCGGCTTTTTAGCCTAGCCAAGCGAGTTTAGCCAACCGACGCCCCATTTAGAAATGGACTAGCTTTTGGAAATAGACTTTCTTTTAGAAATGGATCTGTTCTTAGGCAAAACGAAAAATATTAAAAGGTGTACATCGCGCCTAAGTAGAAAGAGTCCAAAGTTACTGTCTTTTTATATTTTTTACTCTTTTCTGCGACCGAGCCCTTCCACCTTGTCTCCTTAATTTCGGCATCAAACACATCAGCTTCGTATCCTAAACGCATACTGAAAGCCGGTGCTTTTGGAGGTGTGTACTCTAAGCCAAAGCCTACGCGAGCCCCGATATCGGCATCAGACTTGATCTGAGAAGCGCTGTATCTTCCATCCTTAGAATCTAAGTCGATACTAGACAAACCAACCACACCAAAAGGACGCAATCCGTTATCGAACGTGTAACCAAGGTTTGCGCTCAAAGAAATAACCTTTGGTGCCCAACTGAAGTTGTAAGAGCGAGCAAAGTTTACTTTTGCGTTGTGCGCAACTACATCACCGTAATCCGTGTATTGAGCCTCAATAGAAGCAATACGATTAAACTTATAGCCGGCCATAATGCGATAAGCGTTATCTTTCGCTTCAAATGTCGCTGTTTTGGCTGAATTACTTTTTGATACTAAGCCGTCATCATCAATGTCTGACGAACCAATTGCGCCACCTAGATAAAAGCCGCTATCCGTTACCGAAGCTGATGCCGTATGAACTGTAAATGACGACAGAAGCAGTACTGCACTCAATAGAGATTTATTCATCTTCATATTACCTTGAGTCTTTAAACCAACAGCTTTGACGAACGTGTTGGTCGATGTATAAAAAAGCTGCCGACGATTGCGGCAGCTTTCACTTTAGCTAAACGGGTTGAGCCAACCGACGCCCCATTTCGAAATCGATTTACCGTTTAACAAAGTGTGAAACTTAAAAGTTGTATGTTGCGCCTAGGTAGAACGACTCTAGTACAATGTCTTTTTCTACTTTTCTACGATTCCAAAAACTACCTTCGTAAGTCTCGATAGTGAATGCATCCGCTTCATAACCAAGACGCAGGCTTAATGCTGATAATTTAGGTGGGGTATACTCCACACCAACACCGAAACGTACACCAGTGCCAGTATCGTCGAAGTTAGAACCAGAAGGGCGAGAACCGTCTGCGTTTTTCATATCTAGGTCGATAGAAGATAAACCGATAATACCGAATGGACGCATGCCGTTATCAAATGTGTATCCTAGGTTTGCAGCTACTGATAATGTTTGAGGAGTCCAAGTAAAACCGTCGTTTTTATCAGCGTGGTTTTTTGCAACTAGGTCGCCATAGTCTGTGTATTGAAACTCAAGCGATACAATGCGGTTAAACTTGTAACCTGCAATTAGACGGTAAGAGTTGTCTTCGGCTTCAAAAGTCACAGGTTCTGTCTTTGATGAAACTAAGTCATCATCTTCAAAATCAACGGTACCAATTGCACCGCCAAGGTAAAAACCACTGTCCTCTGCCATTACACTGTTTGTCGCTACCGCTGACATCAATGCCACGCCTAAAATTAGTTTGTTATTCATTACTGCTTGACCTTACTTATTTCAAATCAAGATTGCTAAGCGTTCCCAAACCGCACAATCTTTTTAGAGTTATCCGACACCCCGTCGAATTGGCAATCAGATTACGCTCACAGAAAACAAAAAAATAAATAAAAATATAATTACTTAGTAACTTCGAACAACAAAATCAGTAAAAACAAATAACCAACTGAATAACAAAGAAATAAAACATCTTCATTTTTCACAAAAAATCCCACATCCATTTTCAAACCAACGGTTTTTTATATTTTTTCTCGCGTGGCTTACGTGCGCTTACTTTCAAGAGAGGTGTGATTTTGCATAATCCGCGCGCTTTGATTGCTCACTTTCGATGCACAACAAGTCATAAACCAATCTTTTCTATTCGAACAAATGAACATAAATACGATGAACCACACCATAGACTTCAGCGGCCTGCTCATTGATACCAACTCTCGAACGATTACCAATCAGCAAGGTAACCGTATTGCATTACGCCCTCAGTTATTGGCTGTGCTCTGTCTACTAGTAGAGAACGTAGGAAAGCCAATCACTAAAGAACATATTATTGATGAGTGTTGGGAGGGAGAGCTTTCATCACCTCACGCCCTAGCTAACGTTATTTATAACCTGCGTAACGTATTCGCTCGCTTAAGAACGCCTCATATCCAAATTCTCACAGTCACCAAGTTTGGTTACGCTCTATCAATAAAAGAAGGTGAACTCGTTTAGGCTTTGCCCTATTCGAGCCAACGGTAAAGCCAGACATCGAGTAAACCTGTTCCTAGCTTTGCCAACGATCGGGCTCCACAAAAACGAACCTAGCCCCCTACTTCCCTCGAATTTATGCAATCAATCACGGTGATTGAGATCACCAAAAAACACCTCATCGAAACGTTTCGATGATCGCTATCACACTCTAAAGCTCTCATAGGTGCAAATGATAAATCACACACTATTATCACTATCGAAACGTTTCGATGGCTTTTCTTGAGTTGTTTCTCATCCCATTAAGCGTGTTTTTTCGATAGGTCGTGATATGAAAAAAAGTACTCTAATAAACTCTGAACTCTCCTACTTAGTGGCGACTCTTGGCCACACAGACGAAATTACGATTTGTGATGCAGGGCTACCGATTCCAGATCATGTATCTCGTATCGACCTTGCTTTAACTCACGGTGTGCCGAGCTTTGCTCAAACCGTAAAAACCATGCTTGATGAATCTCAAATTGAAGGTGTGGTTATCGCGGAAGAATTTGCAAAAGTAAGCCCAGAGCATCATGCAGCGCTGATTGATCAAATCAAAACAGAAGAAGCGCGTTGTGGTAAAGAAATTGCGATTACTTACATCACTCATGAAGAGTTTAAACAGCGCACTCATGAAAGCCGCGCTGTGATTCGTACCGGTGAATGCACACCTTACGCGAATGTCATTTTCCAAGCTGGCGTAACGTTCTAGCTCAAGCGAAAAATAACGACAGCCCAGCGTGACAGCTGAAAGAAAGAATAACCAAATACAACTGGCCCCGAGTAAAGGAACCGACATGACTCAAGCCATTTTAGAACTTAGCTCAATTGAGAAGGCCTTCCCTGGTGTGAAAGCACTAGACAAGGCAAGCCTCAACGTTTACCCAGGACGCGTGATGGCGTTAATGGGCGAAAACGGTGCAGGTAAATCAACCCTCATGAAAGTGCTAACAGGTATCTATCAATTGGATGGCGGCACTATCGCGTACCAAGGTAAGCCTGCTGCATTCAAAGGGCCTCGTGACTCTCAACAAGCTGGTATCAGTATCATTCACCAAGAACTGAACCTGATCCCAGAGCTGACCATCGCCGAGAACATCTTCTTAGGTCGTGAAATCACCGGCTCCATGGGACGCATCTTGTGGAACGAGATGTACCAAGAAGCCGACAAGCTACTGAAGCGCCTAAACGTAAAGCACAGTTCAAAAACACCGCTTGGCGAACTGAGCCTAGGCGAGCAGCAAATGGTAGAGATTGCAAAAGCCCTATCGTTTGAATCTAAGGTCATCATCATGGATGAACCAACAGATGCCCTAACCGATACTGAAACCGAGTCTCTGTTCAAGGTAATCAACGAGCTACGTGATGAAGGCTGCGGCATTGTTTACATTTCTCACCGCTTGAAAGAGATTTTCGAGATCTGTGACGACATCACTGTACTTCGTGACGGCAAGTTCATTGGCCAGTGCGAAGTAAAAGATACTGACGAAGACGGCCTTATCGAAATGATGGTAGGTCGTAAGCTCGACGAACAATACCCTCGCATCGCACCAAGTCATGGTGAAACCTGCTTAGAAGTGATTGGTCTTACTGGCTCAGGTGTGCATGACGTTAGCTTTACCCTAAAGCGCGGTGAAATCCTAGGTGTATCAGGGCTAATGGGTGCTGGTCGTACTGAATTGATGAAAGTGATTTACGGTGCCCTTCCAAGTGAGCGCGGCGTTATCAATTTAGAAAATAAAACCATCAACCCTGTGAGTCCTAAAGATGGCCTTGCTAATGGCATCGCTTACATATCTGAAGACCGTAAAGGTGACGGCTTAGTGCTTGGGCTTTCAGTGAAAGAGAACATGTCTCTTTGTTCACTGGACCTACTGACCAAAAGCGGTCAAATCCAACACAAAGACGAAGTGATCGCAGTCGATGACTTCATCAAGCTATTCAACATCAAGACCCCTACTCGCGAGCAAATCATTGGCAACCTTTCTGGTGGTAACCAGCAGAAAGTCGCTATCGCTAAAGGCTTGATGACTAAACCAAAAGTATTGATTCTCGACGAGCCAACCCGTGGTGTCGATGTCGGTGCGAAAAAAGAGATTTACCAACTCATTAATAAGTTTAAAGCCGACGGCATGAGCATCATTTTGGTGTCCTCTGAAATGCCAGAAGTATTAGGAATGAGTGACCGCATCATGGTGATGCATGAAGGCCGCATCAGCGGTGAATTTGACGCTAAAGAAGCAAACCAAGAATTATTACTGGCGTGTGCGGTCGGTAAAAAGATTAACGAGGACGCAGCATGAGTACCAAAACCATGAGCAAAACAACTGAAACTGAAGCGCCGAAGAAAAAGCCGTTAATCAGCAAAGAGTGGCTGATTGATCAAAAGTCATTGATTGCTTTGATCTTTCTGATTGTTGTCGTTTCTTTCTTAAACCCGAACTTTTTTACTGTCGACAACATCCTAAACATTCTGCGCCAAACGTCGGTTAACGCAATCATCGCTGTAGGTATGACGCTGGTTATCTTAACCGCAGGTATCGACTTGAGTGTTGGCTCTGTACTGGCGCTTTGTGGTGCATTCGCTGCCAGCATGATTGGCATGGAAATCCCAGTGATGATCGCTGTGCCAACCGCTCTTGTAGCTGGCGCAGCATTAGGTGCTATCAGTGGTGTGATCATCGCGAAAGGTAAGGTTCAAGCCTTCATCGCAACGCTAGTAACCATGACACTACTTCGTGGTGTAACCATGGTTTACACCGACGGTCGCCCTATCTCAACAGGCTTTACGGACACAGCAGACGCATTCGCTTGGTTTGGTACAGGCTACGCAATGGGTGTACCGGTTCCAGTTTGGATCATGGTCGTAGTATTCGCATCCGTTTGGTACCTACTTAACCACACACGCTTTGGCCGTTACGTTTACGCGCTTGGCGGCAACGAATCAGCAACTCGCCTATCAGGCATCGACGTAGACAAAGTAAAAATCGGCGTTTACGCAATCTGTGGTCTGTTAGCAGCGGTAGCGGGCATCATCGTGGCTTCTCGTTTGTCATCGGCTCAACCAACCGCAGGTATGGGTTATGAGCTAGACGCTATCGCAGCGGTGGTTCTTGGCGGTACAAGCCTAGCTGGCGGTCGTGGTCGCATCATGGGCACATTGATTGGTGCACTGATTATCGGCTTCCTGAACAACGCCCTAAACCTACTAGACGTTTCTTCTTACTACCAGATGATTGCAAAAGCAGTGGTTATTCTTCTGGCAGTATTGGTCGACAACAAAAACAAGTAACACTTTGAACGGCTCTAGTTTGAGTCAACGCAACACCCTAATAAATCAATAATATAACAACGAGCTAGGACTCACCTCCTAGCTCACCCTACACAAAGGACTTACACCATGAAAAAATTAGCGACTCTTATTTCTGCTGCTCTTCTTTCTACAACAGTATCTGTGTCTGCACAGGCGCAAGATACAATGGCAATCGTTCTGTCTACATTGAACAACCCATTCTTTGTAACCATGAAAGATGGCGCAGAAGCGAAAGCTGAAGAGCTAGGCTACAAGCTTATCGTTCTTGATTCTCAAAACGACCCAAGCAAAGAGCTGTCGAACATTGAAGATCTAACCATTCGTGGTGTCAAGGCAATCCTGATCAACCCAACAGATTCAGATGCTGTGTCTAACGCGATTCGCATGGCTAACCGCTCTAACATCCCAGTACTAACACTTGACCGTGGCGCAAGCCGTGGTGACGTTGTAAGCCACATCGCTTCTGATAACGTAATCGGTGGTGAAATGGCAGGTCACTTCATCATGGAAAAAGTGGGCGAAAAAGCGAAAGTAATCCAACTTGAAGGTATCGCTGGTACTTCTGCAGCTCGTGAACGTGGTGAAGGCTTCATGAACGCAGTAAACGGCAGCGGCCTTGAGCTTCTTGCAAGCCAACCTGCTGATTTCGACCGTACTAAAGGTCTGAACGTAATGGAAAACCTACTTGCAGCTAACCCAGATGTTGAAGCAGTATTCGCTCAGAACGATGAAATGGCTCTAGGTGCACTACGCGCTGTTCAAGCATCAGGTAAAGACGTGATGATCGTTGGCTTCGACGGCACAGACGACGGCATCGCTGCTGTTAACCGTGGCCTACTTGGCGCAACCGTTGCACAACAACCAGACCTAATCGGTTCTTTAGGCATCGAAATTGCTGACAAAGTACTGAAAGGCGAAAAAGTAGACGAGTACGTACCAGTACCTCTAAAAATCATCGCTAAATAATCGATGCTAATCGAGTAATACCAAGCAGGGAGTCCCCTATCTCCCTGCTTTCGTCACTCAATAGCGCATTTACTCACTGGCTCAAAGCAAAAAGCAAAAACCGACAGTGCATCGCTGTTTCTCATCCCTCTATCGCGACTTGACGGCTCTCTCGCGACTGAATAGCTAACCATGAGAAAGACCCATGCATTTTCAAATACGATATATCATAAGGCTCGTATCATGACTCAACTGATTGTTTTAGGTAGCGTTAACGCTGACCACGTACTGCAAGTTCCTTCGTTCCCTCGTCCGGGTGAAACCTTGATTGGCGGTAACTATCAGGTCATCCCTGGCGGTAAAGGCGCAAACCAAGCGGTCGCTGCTGCGCGATTAAACGCAGATATCGGCTTTATTGCCTGTGTCGGTGACGACCCATTCGGCATCAACATTCGTCAAGATTTTGCTAAAGACGGCATTAACATCGATGGCGTAATCATGGCAGAGAACACGCCAACTGGCATCGCGATGATCCAAGTATCAGCAGCGGGTGAAAACAGCATTTGTCTTTCTCCAGAAGCGAACAACAAGCTGACTTGCGAACAAATCGAACCACACCTAGAGAAGATCCGCGGTGCGAAATTCCTTCTAACTCAATTGGAAACCCCAATCGAAGGCATTGAATACGCAGCGAAAACCGCTAAAGAGAGCGGAACTCGCGTGATTCTAAACCCTGCCCCTGCTCGCCCACTATCAGATACGTTATTAGCGTGTGTGGATGTGATTACACCAAATGAAACCGAAGCAGAAGTACTGACAGGCGTGACCGTAACCGACAGCGCATCTGCTCATCAGGCGGCTTTGGCTCTGCATGCGAAAGGCATCGAAACGGTAATGATCACTCTTGGCGCTAAAGGTGTATGGGTAAGTAAAAACGGTGAGGCTGAGTTAATCGCTGGCTTCCGAGTTGAAGCGACAGACACCACCGCTGCTGGTGATACCTTCAACGGTGCACTAGTGACAGGCTTACTTGAAGATATGCCAATGGAACGCGCGATTAAGTTTGCTCATGCTGCGGCGGCAATTTCAGTAACTCGCTTTGGTGCTCAAACGTCTATTCCAAGCCGTGATGAAACAGACGCATTTTTGGCAGAGCAACTGTCTGCCTAATAGGTTGCAGCTTAATTAAGTTATGTAACAACAAATAACTAAACATAAGCCCCTGTTTTCAGGCAGAATATCGCCCAACGTGGAAGGTTATTCCCACAAGGATTTTTTATGGCAACAATGAAAGACATCGCTAAGCTCGCAAAGGTATCGACCTCTACGGTAAGCCATGTGATTAACAAGTCACGTTTTGTCAGTGAAGAGATAGCTGAGCGTGTCAACAATGCCGCGAGAGAGCTTAACTATGCGCCTTCTGCATTAGCTCGCAGTTTGAAGATGAAGCAAACCAAAACGCTTGGCATGCTAGTGACAACCTCTACCAACCCATTCTTTGGCGAAGTAGTAAAAGGCGTTGAACGTCGTTGTTATGAAAAAGGCTACAACCTTATCTTGTGTAACACCGAAGGCGATAGCGAACGTATGAAATCGTCTATCGATACACTGCTACAAAAACGTGTCGATGGCTTAATGCTGATGTGCTCTACCCTTGAAGGCGAACATATCGACGTGTTCGAACGTTACCCAGAACTGCCTGTCGTGGTGATGGATTGGGGACCAATGCTGTTTGCGAGCGACAAGATTCAAGATAACTCGCATCAAGGTGGCTACATGGCGACCAAGCACCTGATTGATAACGGCCACTCTCAAATTGGCTGTATCACAGGTCCGCTGCATCGTAACCAGGCATCATCGCGTTACCAAGGCTTCAAGCAAGCGATGGAAGAAGCAAGTTTAGAGATCAACCCTAACTGGATTGTAGAATCAAACTTTGAATGTGATGGCGGCTTTGACTCCTACCAAACATTAAAAGCCCGTGGCGAAATGCCATCAGCGATATTTGTTAGTAATGACATGATGGCAATGGGCGTGATTCATGCGGCAGCGCAAGATGGCACATCAATACCCAATGATCTGTCTATTATTGGCTACGATGACATCCACTTGTCTAAATACATGACACCGGCGTTAAGCACTGTCCACCAGCCAAAACACCGCTTAGGTAAAGCAGCCGTTGATACACTGTTGAGTCGCTTACAAACACCAGACGCCTACCCACAGGTCGTTGAGTTAGAGCCGACCCTAGTAGAACGAAGCAGCGTGAAAGCGATTTAACCCACAATCACCCTTACCCCATCATAAAGAGCCAGCTTATTAAGTTGGCTCTTTGTTTTTAGACTTAGTTGGTCAATAAAAGCTTCGTCCATCAAACCATCACCCTACCTCTCAAAACATGTATTTATGCATTAAATAGAGACATTTTCGAATCAAAATATGCATTTACACACTCAACAACTCATTCTCACCTACACTATCAATAACGAACATCGACATGGAGAGCGTTGTTTTATGATTTTGGGCTGGTTCGACAATATTTCCCTTCAAAAAAAGCTATTCGTCAGCTTTTGTATACCTATTGCTCTGATCGTGACCGTTTCGTTCTCAGTTCATGAAAACACCCAATCAATGGTAGAAGACAATCACTGGGTGGTTCACACACACAAAGCTATTGCACGAGCTCAAGAGTTGCTCAACCTAGTCGTAGATATGGAAACCGGTCAAAGGGGCTACTTAATCACAGGAGACCCTGTCTTTTTAGAGCCCTACCACCTTGCACTCGATGTGTGGCGTCAAAAAATTCAAACCCTTGCCGCTCAAGTTAGCGATAACCTGGCGCAAGTTGATCGCCTAAACAGAATTGATGATATCCATAAAACCTGGCTCAAAGAATCTGGAGAAAAGGAAATCCAACAACGCAACCTCGTTAACAAAGGTGAAGCAGATATGCAGAGTGTCGTAGCTCTCACCAAGCAGCAAACGGGAAAACAACTGATCGACCAAATACGAAGTGAAATCGCGCGATTTATCGAAATAGAGCATCAGCTGATCAGCGTTCGTGTTGTTAAATCTGATAACTCCGCTCAGCAAACCGATTACGTTCTATTGGTCGGTACACTCCTTTCCGTTTTCATCTCATTAGTTATCGCGGCATGGTCATCAAACCGTATTAAACGCAGGATAGACATACTGCTCGCAGCCGCTAATCAAGTTGCCGCAGGTAATCTAAGAGAAGGCGCTTCAACGCTTAACCTACATTCAAAAACAAACGCCCAAGACGAGGTTGCCCACCTCACACATAGCTTTCAGAAAATGGCGACCAACCTAGTAAAAAACGACAATGAAATGCGGGCAAAAAACCAAGAACTCGTCGCGGAACGCGCCAAAGCTGAAGCTGCGGTAAAAGCCAAGGGTGAGTTTTTATCAACCATGAGCCACGAAATCAGGACACCCATGAACGGTGTACTCGGGATTTCTCAGATCATCGCCAGTCAAACTCAAGAGCAAGAAACCAAAGAGAACATTAATATTATTCTCGATTCTGGCCATCATTTAATGACCATACTCAACGACATTCTCGACTTTTCTAAAGTAGAAGAGAACAAGCTTGAACTAGAGGTTGCACCTTTCCATTTTGTCCAAGTGATACAACCCGTTTGTAGCGCAATCAAGCCATTAGCAGACGAAAAAGGCATCCGCCTATTGATAGAAAATAACGTTCCGGCGCATATTCAGCTCATTGGAGACAGTGCAAGGTTACGTCAAATTCTTTACAACTTGGGCGGCAACGCGACCAAATTCACCAAAGAAGGTCATGTTGCCATTCAAGCTGAGCTCAACCGCCCCAATAATAAGCTCATTCTCACGGTGACAGACACCGGCGTTGGTATTCCCAAAAACAAACACGAGCAAATATTTAACTCATTTGAACAAGCAGACACATCAACAACAAGACAGTTTGGCGGTACCGGGCTTGGCCTCGCCATCGTTAAGAACCTCGTCAAACTTATGAATGGTGACATCATATTAACCAGTGCTGTTGGGCTTGGAACAAAATTCGAAGTCTCGCTTCCTATTGCATGGCAAGAAGGTAAAGTAGCCAGCGAGAACATCCCACGTTTGGCTGATACAGAGAAACTCACCTACGAATCCCTCAACATCCTGTTAGTCGAAGACAATCGCATCAACGCCATTGTCGCTAAGGGCTTCTGTGAAAACCTAGGCCACCATGTCGACCTAGCAGAGAATGGAAAATTGGCGATTGAACGTCTCGAAACCCATCAATATGATCTTATATTAATGGATAACCATATGCCTGAAATGAACGGGGTGGAGGCGACACATTACATACGAGATAAATTAAAACTCAACACCTTAATATTCGCCTATACCGCGGATGTGTTTCGCGAGGCTCATGACAGCTTTCTCGATGCTGGTGTCGACCACGTTCTTACCAAGCCCCTACAACAAGAAAGCTTCTTCGATGCGCTGCAACAGTTCTCAAACCGCTTACCAAAACAATCAGCGGTTGAACGTACAAAAAAGTATGAGAACGTCATAGAGCTTCTTCGCAAGCCCATCGACACATTAAGACTAACCGAAGAAGAGATAAGCCAATCAGAAGTTCTGAAAATGCTTAAAGATGACAAAATAGGATTTAGCATGCTTATTGACTCAACGATTCTCGAGTTCGAAAACTCTGTCGACAAAGTCATCGAATACTACCTCGCGAAAAAGCTAAAACCACTGTACAAAACCTTGCACTCCATTAAAGGTATGTCGCTTAACTTGGGGCTTAACATGCTTTCAAAACAAGCATTAGAGTTAGAAGTACAGGCAAAAAACCAGCAGCTACCTGATATAGAACTGCTCCAAAAACTGCTTAACCGCCTGATGGTCAATATTCATCAAGCTCAGCGAATGAAAGCCGGTAATTCCATCGAGCGTTTAAAGAAAATAGATAAAAAAACGTAAGAACACACCACTTCAAGACTAAGGGCAAGGTGAAATACCTTGCCCTTTTCAATTCCATACTGCATTGCGTCATCCTAACGGCTTAACACAGAGGCGATTTTCTGCATTTCATCCAACAGTTCTATCCCATTGTATTGAGGCGCTATCGCCAAGTCTTGAATAGTCACTGTATCAACCGACTGTTTGTCCGAACATTGAAGCACCAAGTCTCCCTTTGGTGAATAGACTCGGCTTCCACCACAATAGGTTGCAGTAAAGGCATCAACCGCATCTTGCCCAACACGGTTACACGTTACGATGTGGCAACCTTCTTCTAGCGCCCTCGCCCGTCCGATGGCAAAACTGTGGTGACCACCAAAATTGGCGGGGTGAAGAACAACATCAACAGAGTGATACGCTCTCATGATCTCTGGGAACCAAATATCGAAACAGATCGCCACACCAAACCTCAGGCCTTTATATTCGAAAGTTAAAAGCTCAGAGCCCCGTGAGAAATACTGCTTATCGAATTTGGTTTGACTGACTTTGCGATATTTATGGCGAAGCCCGGTTCCATCAATCACAGCAACGCCGTTGTAATATTCGCCTTGGTCTTCCTCTGCAATGCCAGCAACAATCAAGGTTTCATGCTTTTCTGCCAGTTTCGACAAAGAATCAATGGTCTCACTATTGGCGAAGTTTTCGCTTAACTCGTGCACTTCTGACGCTTGGTTAAAGATGTAACCCGTAGAGAACAATTCTGGTAGCAGGGTAATGTCACCGACGGAGGCTTGCGCATCTAAAAGCTCCGAAACCAGAGCGAGGTTTTGCTGTTTGTTTTTGTATTCAACTTCAAGCTGAACAAGGGTGATACTGACATTATTCAAAATCGAATCCTTACTGGGTCACACAAATCAGATGCAGAGTAAGAGAATCACCCTTCGCTTTCTTACTTCAAGCCAAACCATTGAAGCAAGCGCACACTCTCAAGCTCATTTTCGCCTGTCTATTCCATCAACTTAGGTTCTGGCAACACAGGCGGCGTACTGTCCATATAAGTTAAGAAATTCTCCCACACTTCGTGCGTGCGTTGCTTGGTTAACTTAGTCTTACAAGAAAGCGCCATCAGTCCACGAATTGAACCATCGCGCCATTGGGTATACACAGAATCACAATGCGCTGTCATATAGGCTTGCCAACTCTCCTGAGCGACCTTAATGCCCCCCACCAACTCAGTATCATCTGCATTGTGTTCAAAGCTGGCTGCTAAGTATTTCTCAAGCTCTACCTGTGCAGATTCAAGCTCAAGCGCGGCACAGTGATTGATCTCTAGCGTGTTCATCGCATTGTCGCAATCAACCGCGTCTTCGCCAGCATGTGCCAAACCAGAGAAGTAAGTCAGTAAGAGCAGTGCTATCGCTTTTTTCATACCAATCCCTAATCATTCGGTTAGTTTTCTTCAATATTGCAATCGTATATAACTCTAGCCTTTATAGGGTTATAAATATTTTTAATTCGTATTACTACTGCAAAAACACGTAAAATCCACAAAGAAAACCGGATTAACATCAATATGTTACTGGTGAAACTAAAAAAACATTATCTTTATCAATAATCCATGCGTGCATTCACAATATTTATTATTTTCCTTGCTACCTAATCGTTAAATTTATAAATTAAATCGAATGCTCATCCAATCGGTAACGCTTCTCCAATTATGGATATCAAGTACCAACATTTTGCCAAGACCACATTCTACTTTGCCATCTCTTTCGTTTTGTCGATGGCATTGCTCATTCCTTTTACACCGTCTCATTATCATGCGTTAACCGAAGAATCTTCACAATTAGTTGAAACCAGACTTCAAGAGATCCAAGCCAGGTTTGGCAGCTTTCTCGCAGGCATCACACCCGCTCTATCTTGTGATGCCATCGTGACCGAGCTTCGCCAGAATGTATTCAATGCCGATTGGGTGAAAGAAGCCGCTGTATTCAATAAACATAACCGCTTTTACTGCTCTACCACCGATGGCGAGGTGTCATTTCGCCTTTATAGCAGCATCCGAGAAAGGCTCAATGACAATCCAAACTTAACCACCTTATCGTACTCCAACGCTGCAATTACCAAGGTGCAGTCCATCATGCTGATTTTCTCGGACAAACAGCAGGCGGGAGTAAGCCTGATGATACCGCCACACTTTATCTACGATCTTGTAGAGTCAAACCTGAGTAGCCATGGAATCAACTCAAAAGTAGAAGTGATAAAAAGAGATATTCACCCAACCGAACCCGAAGTGTACTTTTCGAAGGTTCGCATACAATCAGAGACATACCCTCTGGCTATCACCTCCTACATCGGGCATCAGTACTACATCAACTTCTTAATGAGCTTTTCTTGGTTTGGGTTTCTTATGGCGGGAATCACCACCATTGTCCTGTTGTCCGCTAAACATAAGAAACAGAGCCAACGCAGTTTAGAATATTCCCTCTCTAGCGCTCTGAAAAACAAACACCTGCAAGTTCACATGCAGCCAATTGTTGACCAGAAAACCACCCAAATCGTGGGCTGTGAGTCACTGTTAAGGTGGAACCACCCGATTGAAGGCAACGTCTCACCCGCTATTTTCATACCGCTCGCAGAGAAGCTAGGTTTGATAGAAGAGCTGACGTACTTTGTGCTACGCGAAGTACTGAAAACCATCAAACACAATCAAGACCTTTTCGAAGACAAATACATCAGCGTCAACATCAGCCGAAACGTCGTGTCTAACAGTAACTTCGCCCACAAAGTATCAGGGATTTTCAAAAGAAACCCTGAGATTCTAAAGCAGGTGGTGTTTGAAGTAACCGAAGATGGTGAGTGCTCAGACGCGGATATGGCAAAGATAAAAGAAAACCTAACCAAGCTAGCGAACATGGGCGTGAAAGTCGCAATTGATGACTTTGGTACGGGCTACTCAGGGTTAGATTTCGTAAGGCAATTTCCGTTCAGCATCCTAAAGATTGATCGCGTCTTCGTGCAGAACATTTCAGACGAATCCAGCTTTGGTGTTCCTTTGCTAGAGTCCATGCTGCAACTGTCCCGTACTTTAGGCATGCAGGTTATCGTGGAAGGCGTAGAGTATGAATCGCAAGTGAAAGTCTTGTCTAAGTTAGGTGTCGACTATATCCAAGGTTTCTATTTCTATAAGCCGATGCCAATCAACCTAACCATCAGCCTGCTCAGGCAACAACAGCACATCACTGCGACTCATGAGTATCACATCTCGCCAACCTAACATATGAATGTAAACCGATGCGGGGGAAGCGCTGAAGAGACAGCCAGCGCTTTCCTGATTTCCTGATTTCCTGATTTCCTGATTTACCCACAATAGAAAACTCCTTTCTAATTCCTATCTCCCATTCACAGCGCGAACCACAAACCTAGCCAGACATTCCTTGTTACATAAGGCACTGAAAAACTGCGAAAGAAAACACAACAGCCATAGGTCTCCTTTGATGAACATTTAACGTCATCGCACCGTGAGTGCATAAAAGGAATATCATGGAAAAGACACTGCAAACCAAACTGGCCACCAGCCTACTGCTACTGCGAGTCGGCATTTTTATCGTCTTCTTGTTCTGGGGCTTAGATAAGATTCTTGTGCCAGAGCACGCTGTTAAGGTGCTGTCCGGCTTTTACGGGTTGGACATATCAACCAATGCGATGATGGCCTTAGGTGTCGCGCAGCTCGGGTTTTTAGGCGCGTTCGTCGTCGGTATGTGGAAGAAGTACACCTACGGCGCAATTCTAGTTCTTCATGCAGGTTCTACTTTCTCCTCTTTTGCTAAGTACATGGACCCGTTCAATAACCTGCTGTTCTTTGCCTCTTGGCCAATGCTTGCAGCTTGTGTCGCACTCTTCTTACTGCGCGACTACGACACTTACAGCGTTACCAACTAACACAAAGTGAGCATTTAAACTTTCCAAGATGTGATAGGTCTGAAGTGAAAGTAAATGTGAGATTAGTATGGGAATAAGGCGAGAAAAGCATTCCCATGATGGAGATTAAAAGAATAACGGAAGGCATAAGCGCCTTCCGTCGTTCAAGCAGGTGATAAGGTAAGTACTACTTACTTACGCTAATCATCTCGTTAAAGTAATCCACTTGCTCTGCCATGCTCAAACTTTGGCTGTTTGAACCTAACGTCCACATAAAGAAGCCACCGTAACCGTTATCTTTTTGCCATTTAGCACGGTCTAGGTTGTTCTGACGTGTTTCAACAAAGTTACCACCGGGTGCCCACTGACTGTTGATCGTATTACCTAGAACAATCTTTGACTTGTCTCCAATGTACTCAGCGTAGTTTGCCATCGCGACTTCGTATAAGAAGTTTCGACCCGCGTCGTATGTCATCACGTTGAAGAAATCGAAGTCGTTCTTGGTCGCTTTCAACAGATCAATCACTTCACCGTGATGAGATGAACGGCCAGACTCTTCAATGTAAGAGCAGTTTTCAAACACACTCGCATCCATACATTCAACTGGATCCGCACCTACGTGGTAAGTCGTTAGAGACAGAACCTTCGTATTACCCACTTTCTCACGGATAAGTTTGATCAAAGCCGTTAAGTCTTGGTTCTCTTTGTCTGAGATTCGTGCCGCTTTCTCAAAGTCAAAGTCCAGACCATCAATGTGCACGTAACCCGCTAATTGGTACTTGCTGTAATCACAGCTACCGTCTGAGTTTGTTGCAAGACACTCGCCTTCCACCTCTTCAGGTTTTAGGTTCTTTTTGTACACAGGGAATGGCGTATGCACCAAATCAACTAAACCGTTCGCAACCGATTCACGGCTTTCAGGCGTACTGATCGCCGACCAAATGCTCTCGTAAGTTTGACCACCAAACGCAACCATCATAGTCGCATTTTCGTTGTCATGCTTGAGCGTTGACCATGCTAGGTACTGTGTTGGCATCCAGTCCGGATTGTAATTCGGTGGTGTTAGCATGCCATCAGAGATCGTGATGTTACCGCTCGCGTCCCACTTACCAAATGACAATAAGTAACCATCACCTTCTGAGTTGAACAGCTCTTGGTAGTCATTCAACCCCCAAGACGTTAGGTAACTGATAGAGCGATCAGGGTTATCGACTAAGCCGCCACCACCTGTGCTTTCTTTGACTGTAATGTTAGACGTTGCAGAGGTTTGCTCTTGGTTGGCCGTATTCACCGCTTTTGCCGTGACAGCATATGTACCCTGCTGAGCACCTAGCCACTCATATTCATAAGGTGCTTCCGTGTCTTTAAACAGCTCGTTACCGTTCGCAATGAAGCTTACCGAGGAAATATCGCCTTCGTAACTCTTCGCGTCTGCTTTGATCGAAATCGCACGACCTTCGAAGTAGCTTGAACCATCCACAGGAGATGCTAAAGAAACAACCAAGTCTTTATCGGTAATCGCTAAAGAAATTGGCGCCGCCTCCGCACTCGCACCTTGGTCATCGTAGGCAACAACCGTTAATGTGTATTGGCCTTCAACTTGGGCAGGCACCGTGATGGTGTAAGTATCGCCTTGTGAAGGCGTGTTTGATGTCGCAACCACTTGACCATTCAATTGAACATCAACGCGAGCAACTTCAGTATCATCCGATGCATCGACTACAACTTCAAATGCTTGGTTAGGTGCGATTTTCTGTCCATCTTGCGGTGATTGAACGTCCACCACTGGCACTGGGTTCGGATCACACTCACCCGCTTCATCCCATGCATCTTTCCACGCATCAGGATAACTTGGATGACCGGTTCCTGGTGTCCATACAGGGTTACCACACCAACCCGCTACCGTACATGAGTAGATATTGCCAATGTTAGTGACTTCATCACCGACGTTATAGGCCACACCATCTTGGTACTGAGGTATGTCACCACAGCTGGTGCTTGTATCTGTCACCGTGATGGTTAAGTTCTTACTAGAGACATGTTGCTCGTCATCTTTTGCTTCCGCACGAAGCGTAGTAGAGCCTGCCGTTTGCGTTGTCCAGTCACAAGAGAAATCTTGGGGCGTTTTCGCATCAAGAGAACACACTTCTGAATCGTTAGCGAAGAACTTAACCGTCGCTAAGTCATCATCTGCATCTGTTACATGCGCTGAAATTGTGATGCTGTCACCTTTTTGGTGAGAAGAGCCTGCGTCTGGCGAGATAAACTCAATCACAGGTGGATTTGGCGCCGTCGATTCTGACTCTACCGTCACTTGAACTGCTTTTTCTGTGAGTTTATCGCCACTGTCATTGAAAGCCATCACAGTGATCGATGCTGCACCAACTTCGCTTGGAAGCCAAGCTTGTTGGTATTCTGTTGTACCTTCTACAACGTTTTGCTCACCCAATTTGGTACTGTTTGCCCAGAACTCGAGTTTGCTTGCACCCTCACCTTCGACACCCGTAATGATGTCAACATTCGTACCTGTGTAAACCACTGAGTTTTGAGCAGGCGCTAAAATATCCAGTGAAAATTCTGGTGGAGGAACCACTTCGCCATCCACTTTGACCACAACAGAATTCTCAAACGCATTCAGATCAGTCAGTTCGCCACCGAAAGAAATAGTCAATGCCGCAGATTCACCAGAGGCCAGCTCACTATCAACCCAAGAGCCTTCTGGGAACGTCAACGTCACGGCGTTCAATACCCCATCCGCTTGCGTCGTATGAGAGATTTCCCATGATGGGTAAGAAAGATGGTTCGACGCCCAGTTGATCTCGTTAATCGCTACTGGCAATAAAAATTCGATCACGGCTTCACGCATGTCTGCGCTATCTGAGCCTGTGTTTGTGATATCTAGCTTATAGGTGCTCCAGTATTCACTTTCTGACTGAGCCACCGCATCAGTACTGAACTCACTAGCCATGGCTTGTGAAATTGGATTCAACAATAAGCCAGAGCAAAGCATTGTTAGCCCTAACGCGCGATATCCAAAAGAGTGAATCTGTTTAGCACTGCTCTTTCTTAGATACATACTTGATTCCTTAGCTTTATATTAATTATTTTATTTCTGCAATAAACCTGCAATTGGAAATTCATCCCCCCCTTGCAAGTACACTTAATTTACACAAGAAATTAACCAACAAGGAATTAAACTTTTACTTATTGAATAAATGTCAAAATTTATTTAATTATGAGATAAAGCCCAAAATTTCGGAAAATACAATTATGTAAGGCCCCTTTAAACCACCAACTTAGAATGAACTAAATTAGGTTGAACTAATTTAGGAAAGGTAAAAATAATTAAATTAACCTGGATAAGAAAGGGTCTTGGCGGCATAACTAACAGACAAAGAAAATCACATGCAAATCAATACATAACAATAACTTAAATGAAAACCACTCATCTAAAAGCACCTATAGAAAGAATAACTCTCATGCGAACCATGAAGTCTATTTCGCTGAAAAAGGTTCATGGATCATTAACTCCCATCTAAATATCAACTTTTAATATGACGTTTAAATTAAAATAACAGTAACAACTCCAAGTTGGGTTTTATTTTTATTTTGAATTAAAATCACAATTTATTCATGGGAAAGAGTCATGTATAAAACGGTATTATTTAGAGTATTAATTCTATTTCCAACTGAATTATTCAATTAAAAATTTAATTATCTCTCTATGACTTCAATGTCTTCCATTAAAAACCGAACGTCACGCCTGTGTTTTTTATGCTTGTTCTGTATTTATTTTACCCAACGGTTAAAAAGGCAAGCCGAAAACCGCCTCTCACAGCGTACTGCACTCTTCTTACTACGCGACTACGACACATACAGCGTTACCAACTAACACAAAGGGCGCCGTTACTGGCGCCCTTTTCCATCGTTATACAGGTCAAGACTGGTTAATTCGCATCCTCTAGATATGAAGTTATGACTTATAAACACACTTACCTGATTAAGGTCTCCACACTGCAACAAATTTTCATAAGGCACTCAATTACCACTTAGTTCAGTGATTTATACAAGCGTTCCAGCTTATCTAAAAAACCATGTAATTTTATCCACCATTGAACACCTGTTCCCTTACCGATTCTTCCAAAGATATACCGCTCAATCATGGGCTGATAATAGCTTGCTAAAATGTGCAGCGAAGCGAAGCCGAGAAAGCGGTTAGCATTCCCATGCAGTATTAGCTTGTTAAGATTGCTCTTCAAATGGCTCACATAAAGTACCCTGATGGTAGCTCATTTGCCATCTCACCAAAAATCGTTGATATATGGAGAATTACCTTTCCATAGCAGCCAACCCAATCACGTCAAATCAACCTTGCGCCCTTGTAAAGCGGGAGTGTTTTGAACACAACTCTCGATACATGTGATCAGATCTTGGGACAGTGACGAAGGTTTTGGTTTATTCGCCCACAAGGCATACATAGGCCGAGTAAAAAGTATTTCAGAGTCGTATTGAATGTGCCCGGACATCTCACTATTCAAATCGGCGATCTCTGTCATAGGCAATAGGCCTACACCCATGCCTGACGCGACCAGTTTACGTACCAAGGTAATGTCGTTGACCCGAGAAACCTTGGAGTATTGCCGCTCGATACTTAGCAAGTCTTGCCCTGAAATTTGCGTCTTAGAGTACGGCATAATAAGTCGATCTCGGCTTTTGGAGTCTCTTCTTGAGACAAGGCATACGGCAATGTTGGCTAACTTTTTCTGGTAAAAAGACGAGTCTCTTTGCTCTCCACAACGTATCGCTAAATCAAAAGAAGTTTGGCTGAGCAGTACATTTGTATTGGCAGGCTCAATAACGACATCCACATGACTTTTCTCTAGCAGAAAGGCTTCAAGCGCTGGGTATAGTTGGCCAATGATTAAGTTTCGTGGGCAATGTAAGACGAATGAAACCGCTTCACTTTTCGAGCTTTCAGTTACAGCCTGATGAAGATTTAGGGTGGTCTCGCCAAGCTGTTCAAATAACCCTTTACCAAAGCTGGTGAGTTTGACTCCCCTAGAGGAACGAATAAAGAGTGACTCACCTAATCTCTCTTCTAACAATAAGATGCGTTTAGACAAGGTAGGCGCGGTAGTTGTTAAGTCTCGTGCCGCTTTTGAATAACTGCCTCGACGGGCTACTTCAACAAATAATAAAAAATCATCCAGCATAGGGTTTTCCGCAATCTTAGTGTTCTAAAGCTCGTATGGCTGAGGATACGATAAATCCATACAGTATACAGACAGGAGGAAGCGCTATGACAAAACTTTTGTTCACTGCTCTGTTCTCATGTGCGATGTCAAGTATGGTGTCCGCGTGGGTTACTTACATCAATCTCGGTTTACCAGAGGATTTCATCAGTCGATGGGGCTTTGCCTTTATTAATGCTTGGCCAGCTTCGTTTGCAGCGGCCTACTTGTTGAATAAACCAATCATGGTATTAACCCAAAAATTGATGTGCCAATTTACCCCCCAAAAGGAGAAAAACAATGCTTAGTGTTGTGGCTTTTATTACCCCAAAAAGTGAATTTTATGCGGAGTGCAAACAAAAAGCTGAAGGCATTCTAACGGCTACTCGAGAAGAAGCGGGGTGCTTGCGTTTTGAGCTATATGAAAACAAAGCGAAAGATCAGCTTATCTTGGTTGAAAAGTGGGTCGACCAGGCCGCCCTAGACGAACACTATGCCCAGCCATATATCACACCGATATTTGAGTTTTATAAAACCGCATTAGCTCATGAGCCACAAATACACAAAATGACCAATGTAGAGGGTTAAATTCTCAGATATATCTGAGTAAGTCACTAGGTAGGTATTGGCCTCACCTACCTATCATTTAAAAGTTGCTTGAGCTTCGGCTCTAACTCATTCCGTGAACATTCGAAAAAGTATCTTGAGTCTTAGTCGTTTGTTATATGCATAGCCTATTCAGCACTGAATACATAGCCCGGATACTCATCATTAAGTGTTTCCACCACTTCCAACCACGCACTTTTCTCGAGTAATTTAGGGGAAAGAGCTTCCGGAGCTAAAGACCAACTTTTTAGATTAAAACCCCAAGACACCGCGCCAACTGGATAGAATACCCCTTCTACTTCAGCTAGCCCAAACAACTTTCCATTCCAAGTTAAAGTGATATGGGGAGCCGAAGTCCAACCTGGATTATCTCGAAAAGCCTTTCCCAAACTATAAAATGGGTAACTACTATCACGCTTCTCTTGGCTACCAACATCAACAAAAACCCAATTGGGACCAAAGTTTCCCAAGGACGCATGTTTGCCTGAAAACTGCGCGCCGCTCGATGTTTCCACAATATGTAGCCAGTGTGTCACTTTTGAGGACGAAACCTCAATGGCTGGAAACTTTGGTGCAAAGCAATGAGAATTACCTGATTCGACAAAACGAACATCAAAAGCATCCTCTCGATTCCACAGATCAATACTGTAATTCTTTATCGCAGAGTCATTCAGACACTCACCATAGCTGCCATTTTCAATATTGGTTGAGAAAGCAGAGTTCCGATAAACGCCAAACGATAAGTAGGCACCAACAACAACGATCAGTAAAAATAACGAACCAAAAATATATTTTTTCATACCTTTTAAGCTTGCCTCCCCCTATAGCTTACGACGCCTAATTCTTATAAGTTCCCTCATCACTTCGATAAAACCCTTGAGAGGAAAATACGAAGTGCGACACCTCTGAACATCAAAACAGTAACTCTAAACTCTGTTGGTGTTGTTCTAGCAGCGCTGACGTTCAAGTACCGCGCTGCTGCCCTGCTCCCTTAATCGAGCGTATTCCAATATCTCTTCGAGTGGCATGGCCGTTTCTTTTAGTCGAATGACAAACTCAAGCCACTTTACGTCTTTCGCGCTATACACTCGGTGCCGACTGCTATTACGCTGAACATTTTTAAACAAACCGATTTTTTCATAGTTCTAAACGTATGAGCCGACAAACCCACCAAGCCAGAAACTATCATCCAAGAACGCGTTACGCTAAAAACACAAAAACCCAACGATAGCTTGTTGCCGTTGGGCTCTACTTTAAAATGCTGGTTATAACGCTTTGTTACTTAACTGTGATACCAAAATCGCTCCATTGAGCTTTACGCTTGGTCGTAAAAATACAAGAAACACCGCCCACGGTATGAGTAATTGGAGCTTCAAAATCACAAAACAGTGAGATATACAAAATTGGTAGCTGTTCGTTACCAAATGAATTTGGTGTCCACATGGCTACATCACCATCTTTACATTTAGCATTCGCTTCATCACCATTGGCAAAATGACAGATCTTATCTTGCTTTAAATCACTTAGCCCAAATGCAGCCGATGAGTTGAATGATATTGCTGATAAAGAAAAAGTAAGTGCTAATAGAACTTTTTTCATAATAAGGTCGCCCGTAGTTTGATATATACGAGTTACCTTAACATGATGATAAACATATACTTAGCCAGATTATGCAACCTATGACACAAACCACAAATTGCGTTACTCACGTCCAATTAAGATTTGAGTAACGCAATATCGTAGCCAGAGCAAACTACCTTATTCACTCACAGTGAAATGCCGTGTGTTGTGAATCGCTCTTAAACAGTTGTTATATGTATAGCTAAAAGTCCCCACTGATATTGACCATAGCCATTTTTACAGAACCCTCAGATTTTCCAATGATGAGAGTAGGTTTACGATATGCATCTCGAGTTGGTTCTACTTCCATTACATTTATATCTTGTACATCAAACAACTTGAATAACTCTTGATTATTAAGAACGTCTTCGTCTTCTGTAGACAAAATCAATTGTAATTCAGGGTCTAATTTAGACAATTTCTCTTGCAACTCTTTTACTTTCATCATTACTCCAATTTCAATATTCTGGAAGAAATATAACGCCGCATAAAGGTATGAGCGGCGCTTGGCTATACTTGAGCGAAGCGAAACCGCCAAGCGTTGCGATCACTCTTAAATGCTTTGTTATGCATATGATTTTAAAGATTGTTTCAGTGCTTCATACAGACCATACGCAGACTTTTCAACAAGCTTCCGTTGCTTCTCTGATATTTCCTCACCATGGATTGCATAGTTACAGATCGCCATGATTTCTAAAACACTTCCAGCCAACTCAGAACTTATAATTTCTTGATTAGCTAAGTTTCTTATAGTCTTTGTAATTGGACTACGCCTCGGATCGATACCATTCAAACGCGCATAATTGTTCAGCAACTTCTCGAATGAATAGCGAACCTTAAACAATTCAACATTTGAACGTTGGACATTTTCGCCAACAAGACTTGCAGTACTGCCACTAACTTTGTCACTTAGCCCGTACTTTTTGAGTGTTTCCGCTATATGTTTTTCAATATCTGGTAACTCAGAGTCAGACGCGGGAATCATAGGGTTTGAACCAATATGTACGTGGTTACTATTCGATGAAGAGACTTCAATTGATGACTGTAGTTCAACCTTCATCAGCGAAAGTTGATGATTCAAATCTTTTTTCAGTTGATCGATATCTTGCTTTAGATGTAGACCAAACAACTTCATATCTTTGAATATTGGCGCTAGTGCAACGGCAACCCAAACAAGGAAAACTACTGCGTCAAAGTAATTGGGATTGCCTTCAATGAGGAGTGGATATCGACCATACAGGTAAATACCAACTACAATCAGTAAAATGCCCCACCATAGAAGTTTAAAATTTTCACTATTATTCATTGTTATCATCGATTTCCATTAATACACATAACGCCGTATTAAAATGTGAGCAACGCTGCCACAAACCCAAACCATTGCGCCGAAAACACGAAACCCAAACTTGAACTGAAAATGCCAAGCGTTGAGAATCCGTCTTAAACGCTTTTTTATATGCCCTGCTAAAATGGAATGTCGTCATCGAAATCCATAGGTGGCTCACTGTATAAGTGAGACGAGCTTTGCGTTAACAAAGGAATATTCAAAACTTTGTGAGCTGCCCTAGTTGTATTACTCATGTCCTGGATTAGGGACAATGTACTTTCAGGTAGGTTTGTTACGTATGTTAGTTTTTCGATTCCCAAACCTACATCACGCACAATGTGAGTTAACTCTTGTCTGAGAGATTCTTCTCTAGCGCCGAGGTCATATACTTCAGATGTAAGCCTCTGAATTTCTTCTCGATAACTTGATACTTCGTTGTCAATTTTAGCCATTTTATCGGCATGTTCAGACCTAAACTGGATGATAGTTTCTGACATTCGCTGCTTTTCGTCGGCCCAAGTATCTAACTGCCTATCGCGCAATTTCCTGTTTTCTTCTTCGTCTGAGTCTAATTTAGCAATAGTTGTTCTCTTAACGGTATAATAATGCTCTTGCAAAGTTTTTTGTTTGAAAGCATTTCGGTACTTATTTATAAACCCATCAACAACTCGTTCATAAAGCATATTTAGGATAGGGACCACTAACAGGTAGACCAAAGAGATACCTAATGGAAACAGTAAGTCATTAGTTACCTCAAAAGCAGATTCATTGATCATCGCTATTTTCGCAGCGCTGCTGCTGAGAATAAACAGCATTACATCCGTGATGTTCCAGATTGTCCAAGAAAATACATAAGCACCTACCAGCGGATTTTTGAGCCTGCTGACAGTATTTTCTTGTAACGAATTGATCAATGTTCTCAAAAATAAACTCCTAATATTGTCTCGTTACTCGTGAGCATATAACGTCGCATTAAGGTGTGAGCGGCGCCTGGCAATACTTGAGCAAAGCGAAACTGCCAAACGTTGCGAATCACTCTTAAATGCTTTGTTAGTTTTATCGTCTCAGAAGCCCAAAAAAGTCTTCCTCACGTTGTTCGTCACATAAAGCTTCGATAAATTGCCTTTCTTGAAAAGATGCGGAAATCTTTTCTAATACGATGTTCCCTAAAATACGTAACCTGCGAAGCTTAGCAGGTGCTTCAATGCGCCTTTTTAGCAGATCATTACTTAAAACACCCTCAACAAAGTAACTCGCTGCGTGATCATCGAACGATTTAAACATATCGGGGATGTACATAGCTGCACCATCAGCATAAAAGTCTGTACGGTTCCACCTAGCACTAGATCCCATTCTGCCGACATATGTTTTTGTTATTGAAAGTACATACTCTGGAAGTAGATCATCTGGAATGAGGCTAGCGTATGGTACTAATGCTTTTACCGCATCGTTTTCTCTTGGAAAATCATCAAAAGCTGCAGATAGAGCCTGAACTAAAGGAGTTATTTGGTAACGTCGTGCCACAACCGATAAATAACCTTGTGTCTTTACCAGCTCAATGAAATTGAATGATGACTCTGTAACTTCAGCGTTACCTCTCTGAATTTCCTGATCTACGCGACGCGCAACCTGTACCTTGATATCTTTAGGAAGAACACGCCATAGTATTGGGGCTACAAACTCAATATTTGAACGTAGAACGCTCGTTGATTGCGGGTGAATATATGAATTAAATAGCCTATTTGCCAACTCCGTTTTATAGATCTCTGGCAGATCCCCTAAAGCGCTTTCTATTGCGACGACATTTCGATCAAATGTTTGCTCCGCTAGGTTAGACACATAGTCATTCACATCAATAATTTGTGCTGGATATTCAGCATTAAGAACATATTTGATGCAATCATCCATCATTGCTAGCACTTTGATTATTGACGGATCACTACTTTTTGGATGTCCTGAAAAAATATGACGCGTTTCTTTCGCATGCCTCAAAACTTTGCTAGCTTCCCAACCAATGACACCTATTTTGTATGCACCTTCGATTAACTGGTCATCATTAACAAAGTTTTGAAAGTCCTCGTATGATTCAACTTTACGAGGAAGATCTACAGATTGGTTAAATAGTTTTATACTACGAAAGATAATCTTGTTTCTTAAATCGTCAACAACTGCATTCCAGAATGAGCCTATTGAGCTTCGATAACCACCAACTTGAAGCACTTTTATTGCTTCTATTATATATGGGTCATCACGGAGCTCTTCCCTAACCGACATCAATGATCTCTGCATAATAGGAACCATCTCTGTCTGCCCTTCGGGCATTACAACTAGCACTTGATTACTCATTTCTATTCCTTCTAACTTTCTGAGAGTAACTTTTGTAAAACTAACCCCGTTTAAGTGGTGAGCAATGCCATACTATGTTTCTGCAAACCACCTAAATCACTAAATTTGCTGCAAACCATAAATGCCACGTGTTGCGAACCCGTCTTAAAGCGTTTGCTATGTGCTGTTCTAAAACGGAATATCATCCAATTCTTCTTGCTTAGGTTGAGAAAATAGAATAATTTTTTGAACATTGAATTTAAGCAACATGCTATTGAGCGAGTTAATAAAGTCACTTGATTCGACTAAAATTTTATTTTCTGACACTTGCTGCTTTAGATTTTCTAAAATCTCAGTTGAAATACTATCAATAGACTTCATGATTCTGACTTTGTCCAATGCATCTTCAACATCCGTTGCTTGGATTATTGCATTTGATAGAGCTGAAAGAATTTTGGCATTGGTTTTCGGTGACTTTACTAATGTTCTGAAAATTGCGTCAGCCACTTCAGCAACGCTTTTATTAGCGGCTTGAATACCCTGATATTTCCCAATGAAACCATATGGATCTAGTCCTTTACGTACAGGGATAATCAAAACATCACGCCCAACTGCTACTCCAACTTCTTGATCACACCAGTTACTTTCCTTAAAACCATCCATCAAAATTGCAGCTAGAGCATCCATTGTGTGCAAGCCAGCCTCAATTTCACTTTGCCACTCTTTTGTCGGCTCAATGTCTTCATGTGCTACAAAACTTGAAATTGCATAACGTCGTAAAGCAGATTGAAGGCGAGATGTTTGAACTTTGAATATTGCTAAATGGCTTAAAAACAAACGAAAGTGACCAGCTTTCCAGAATGTCGCATTTTCCACACTCTTATTCGAAAAGGGGGAATCAACACCCAACTCACTTGCGATTTTAAACAACACATCTTCATCAACTTTTGCGAGTACATCTTTGGCGTAGACTCGCTTACTGTTAGTGTTTGGATTCATATTTTTTAGGTCGATTTTATGCCCCGAAAAATATATATCGATGTCATCAAATGTCATTCGTGATTGCAGCTCAACACCGAGTTTTTCAAGAAACTCAATTTTTTCAATTCCGTTCATATATCCTCATTTGATTAATAATGGTGCTGAAGCATATAACGCCACATTAAGGTATGAGCGACGCTTAGCTATACTTGAGCGAAGCGAAACTGCCAAGCGTTGCGAATCACTCTTAAATGCTTTGTTATATTGGTTACCCTCCGTAATATTGCTTACAAGAAGGACACTTATGGTGACCAAATCTAAGGAATGCACCAGAAACTTTACTTAGACGAACTTGTTGATTTTTAGTTTCATAACAAGCTGAGCAAAATGGACCATCATCATCTAAACTAAAGTATGCAAATTTTCTAAATTCGAGTTTATTGAGATTGCTTCCTTGAGAGTTTTTGAGCTCATTAATTTCCAATTTTAGTTGCGAGTTTTGTTCGATTACATCTGCCAGTGCGAGCTTTGTATCCGCTAATTCCAGATTTAGATCAGCGAGTAGATTCTTAAACTCTGCATCTTCTATATTTTTACTTATATCTCTCAAACGTTTGGCTAAGCTTATAGCTTGACCAATTGAACCTAATACATCACTCACTTTTACTCCAAACTCAAATACCAATATAACGCCACGTTAAGGCATGAGTGAACATGTGCCACAATTGGAGCGAAGCGAAAATGGCACGCGTTTACGAATCGCTCTTGAACGTTTTGTTATGCAATTGGCTGTTTGTCAAAGAGCTTTTGAACCACTGCTTGCCCTGTTTCTAAAGCCCACTTCCAATCTTCATGAGTCGGAACGTCTCCGTCCCACCATTCAGCATAAAAAGTTATATTGCGTAAGCGTTCTAGTTCAGCCACCTCTGATTCAGTAATTTTACCCTGTGATTGACACATTGGAATTAGCTTATTTAAAGAAGGTGAAACACCTAACTCATGATCAGGAACTAACGCAACTAACCCCTTTCTCATTAACATTCTGGAAAGCACAAGCTTAAGCCAATCATTACTTTCAACAGATGTATACAAGTTGTTTATAGATTTATGATCAACAGAATCACCATGCGCCACATGCTTGATAGTCTTGTTTACATCACTTTTTAACTTCTCAAGCTCTAATCCCTTGGAACCAAATTTTATTACTGAAGCGTCTTTCCAAACAAAAGTTAAAAAAGGGATTAAAAGTAGCAAGATCAAATTAAAGTCTAATGGGGAAGTCTTAGTTTCCCATCCTATGTATATGTGCACTGTAGCTACCGCTGCTACAATAAAGATATATACGAATTTCATTATTTCCTCATAATTGCATAACAGCTCTATTAGACAGAATAATTCTGCATTTTGTCCCTAGGACTATTCAATCTAGTAACCTGAACCGTTTGGGAGCTGCCTAATAACTAATTTAATAACAACACCTTACCTGCTTGCTTCTGAAGCGAACATGATGAAACACAGAAATTTTCTATATAGTTTCGGCAAAATGCAGAAAATGGCGCAATGTGTGAGTGAGTCGTCATCTTGCAGTTTGGTTTTTCCCCGCCGCCTTAGCATTTTGGTTCCAGAACTGTCGGTAGCATGATGATTAAGCGGCAATGTCGGCTAGTCTCTTGCTGATAATTTTACAGAACGACATTCAAGATTCGAGAGATGGTATGTGAAACAGATCGTTTAATCAATCAGTATTTCATACTTAAAATCAAGTTATCTTATTGATACTTCTAACACTTTAACGCCGCGTGTAACGGTTCATTTTTAGTGGCTCATGAAGCCTTGGCACTCATCCATTTGGCTTGAGTTTTCTATGGCGTTACATCGCCGCTTTCAACACACTGGTAGACCTTGGTATTTATCCTTGTAAGTTTAATGGTCTTTATCTATCGAATTCTATACCTAAAGCTCCGCAGTGATGAAGCCTTTTGTGCACTGATAATTTTTGTCATCACGATTAATTTCATGGTGCTTAGTGCTCGGTTAATCCTGCTAAGTACAGTGCCAAACGTTTTGAAGCGCTAGCTTGGCTACAAACATTACTGGAACCAAAAGCACCGCGTGTTATGAATCAATGATGGATGTGACTGAGACGATTAATCCACTCAACTACTCATGTTCTGAGCCGACACCGATTCAGCACTAAATACCATGTGTTGTGAATCAATCTTGATCGACGACTCCACACGTTTAGCCAATAGCCCCCACCACCAGCGAATCGCCCCACAGAACGGATACATTAAAAGTCATCAAGCGGTTTGCTGCGTCAAAAAATGACGGAGCGAGAACGTAGGCACTAAAAAATTTCGCAACCGAGCAAAGGGTTAATTAAGAGCGAACAGCCCAATAAAACCGAAGGCTTTCACCATTATGCGCATGGTAGAACAAACACAAAACAACAAAAAATTATTGTTAATCGATAATTTTTTATTGATCTGCAAACATTAAGATGTATATTAGCCCCTCAACACCAACCCTAAACTCTTACGAGGTATAAAATGAAAAAGGCTTTACTGTTTCTTGCTCTTGGTTCTGTTTCTGTTTTCGCTCACGCTAAAGCAGCACAAAATTCCGACCAGATGCTTGCCCAAATCGATAACGTTATTGTTTACGCAGGTGAAAATGTAGACAGTTCAGAAGAGGTATATGAAACGATCAATTCAGCTAACTCTGCTGGGTTCGAAAACTGCGCGGTTTATTTACCGGAGGGGGAATTAGAGGCCAGCACGACGATCACTTTACGCCGCACTGAAGATGGCTTTATGTTGGAGTGTGGCTCTAATTAGAGCTGACGAATTAAAATACCGACCTTTAGGGTCGGTATTTATTCATTTATTGTCTTAAATGCCTATGTTGCGGCATTTAAAGCAAGTGACTGAGCAAACTCTCGCATGTGCCTTGCGTTGTCTGCTTTTTCTGCATCACCACATGCTTTTCCGTAGTATTGAATGTTTGGCGAGGAATACACGGGCAATACTTTTTCAGCGTAGGTCATCACGGTGCCCGCTTCCCGGCACAAAGCGCCGAAAGAGTAAGGTTTTATATAATCATGGTTTTCTTGTAGCAACATACCTTTGAGCCAGTGATCGGGAGTGTCGTTGTGCCAAGCCCAAGCCAAATGACCGAGTTCATGCTCAAGTACCCCTACCTCTGCTGCAGATGACAGCACTAAAAAGCTACGGCTTAAATTCAGATCAACCGTACCAAAGGTTCCGTCGTCTGAGAACTCGTGGTCTTCAGGAAGAATCAGTGCATAGTAGCTCCCCTCTCGCTGCATGGGTTCCAACACCTCATCGCCAACCAGGTTGACTAACTGTTTGTGCAGCTTGCTGCTTTCCGCATCTTGGAAACCAGAAAGGTCGATTCTAGTGATGCCTGATAATGTTCGCTCCATTGGTACGCATGAGTTTTGCAGAACAAGATTAGAGTAGCCTATCATCTTCTGAATTTTTGACTCGCTCATCGATGCATCGGTAAAAAAGTGAACGGGAGTTTCGACTTTTTCACCCATATCACAAGGGGCAAGGGTCAGTTCTTCGCCTCTGTGTTTGCCAACGAAAAAGAGTGCTACAACGCCCAGTAAAGAGCCGCCAACCACGAGGTTTTTCTTCATTATATTCCTTTACTATCTTATTGCTTTGATAGCTTTACTAAGTTAGTGCTTTATCAAACCATGTTTTGATGAGGGCAACAGCGTTACACTGCTGCCATCAGTGTCTTGGTTATGCTGGTTGCATGAACCCGTTAAGCTAACGCTTTTTCCATAGACAAGTGCACAATGCCTGCTTCCATGAACTCTTCTCCAAATGGTGTGAATCCCAGCTTGGTATAGAAGTCGATGGCTTGCTTTTGAGAGCCAAGATACACGCGCTGGTAACCGCTCTTCTTCGCTTCATCGATGAGCGATAAAACAATCTTCGAGCCAAGCCCCTGTCCTCTAAAATCTCTCATGATGGCAATACGGCCAATGTGACCGTCGCTTAAAATACGGCCCGTGCCGACAGGCTTTCCATCGACAGTCACCACGGCATGGATGGCCGAACTGTCTAACCCGTCGAACTCTATTTCAGGTGCGATAAATTGTTCGTTAATAAAAACGTTCTCGCGAATAGAACGAATTGATTGTTCATTTTCACTATCAAAAGCAACATTTTTTACTTGGATCATCATTTACCTTTTGTGAACGTTAAAACTGAATGAAACACGAGAACCAAACTAAAAGCACTCGCCTGCATATGCAACATAACTAAGGGAACGGATCAACCTATTGAAAAGCCGTGTAACATGAAAGGAGTAGTACACAAAATTGAGGAGGATAGCGACAAAACCCAACGCTGATGTGTTGAAATTCACGCGTTGGGTTTGAAGAGATGGTGATTTATAAACCGAATTAAGCGTGCGCTTTTAGGTACTTTTTAACTTTTTTCATCGCCATTTGACGCTTTAGTGGCGACAGGTAATCAATAAATAGGTTACCCGATAAATGGTCAATTTCATGCTGCATGACGATAGCGAGAAAGTCATCGCTTTCAATGGTGATTGGCTTCCCTTCTCGGTCGAGAGCAGAAACAGCCACAGACGTAAAACGCTCGACATCCGCATAGTAATCAGGCACTGATAAGCAGCCTTCTTGGCCCAAAGCTTTGTTGGAGCCACTTGCGACTACCGGGTTCACCAAGATTAACGGTTGGTCTCGGCTGTCTGAAATATCGATAACCACCACGGCCTCTTTACGTCCGATTTGAGTGGATGCCAAACCGATACCATTATCAGTGGCATAGAGTGTTTCTAACATATCGTCGATGAGTGTTTGTACCGTCGATACATCTTGCACCTCTTCCGCTTTCACTTTAAGCCTTGGGTCCGGTGCGGTAAGAATGTCTAAAACTGCCATGCTTTCCTTTGAATTTTCAATTGAATCATTACGTTGTAAAAGAGTGAACAAGATAACCCAATGTTCTTTCAGTACCAAGTATGGGCGTTCTGACTAGTCAAAATTCTTGAAGTTTACCGGCTCCTTCAACAAGTTCACCAAAGGTAAGAACAGAGGTTCTGGCAGTTCATCTAAGTCGAACCATTGCCACTGCTTACACTGATGAGGCTCCATGACTTGAGGCTCACCGCTAGTACTGGTCGCGACAACATACAAGGTGACATAGTGCTTGCCTTCTTTTTCGAAGATATCGTTGGTAAAGCCGAGCTTCTTAAAAGCGCCGACCTCTAACCCTGTCTCTTCAAGGGTTTCTCGCTGTGCGCACTCTTCAATGCTTTCACTCAGTTCAAGGTGCCCACCAGGCGTCGCCCACGTATTCGCACCATGAGAGCCTATGCGCTCGCCAAGTAGAATGCGTCCTTCCCGGAAAATGACCGCAGCCACACCTACACGTACTTGATTATTCACTCTTTACTCCTTTAAAACACATTACTCGCTACTTGGTGAGGTATACCCTATGGTTATCGCGATCACTTCAAAACCACGTTTGGATACAATGGGTTTACTCATGTCAGAAGCATCGATGGTAAGGTATTTAACCCCTTTCGATTTGGCTTCCTCAATGCGTTTGTTCAGTAGCAAACTGTAATAGCCTTTACCTCGAAATGCTTCGATGGTGCTTCCGCCCCAAATACCTGCAAACGGGCTGCTTCCATTAAATATGATCCACGCTGAGGTCACAGGCTGGTCGTCGACATACACGACATAGATAGACACTGAATCGGGAGCGTGCTGTTTAAGGCTGACTAAATGGTTGTAATGCCATTCGAAATCGCCACCCCAAACTTGCTCTTGGACTTTGATTGCATCGCGAATGCCTTTGCTGTCCGTCACCTCGGTGATCTTACCTTCATCAAAGGGCTCGCATGTGGCCTTAGACAGGTCCAACACCATGAATGACTCGTGCTCATCCTGCTCAAAACCATTCTCGAGCAATACGGCACTGATGTTCGTTGGTTTGTCGGTACTGTACGTCTTCCATTCAAAACATAAGTTACGCTGCTTAAAGTACGCGAGTTGCTCTTTTACGATAGAGTCTGTGAGGCTTTCATCGAAGTCGAAAAAGGAGATATAGCTACCATGACGATCGTTAGATACGAACTTAGTCAGGTTGTTCTCTGTTACTTTAATACCATTGAATGAGTTAAAACGCTTTCGCTCAAATTCGTTGTACTCTTGCATTACATCCGTTGTATTCATAATTTTCTCTTGGTAGATCGCCCTATCTCTAATCTTTACACCATACACTTCGTACGCCAACCGAGCGAAAACCGATCGATTTACAATTTTTGCTACTGGTGCTGTTTGGCATTACGTCGGTTAAAAGTACCTTTGCCCCTAAGGCGATGGCATCTTCGATTCGAGATCTTAACAGCGCCGTTTGGCATCCCTTTGAACGATAGCGCTCTTGTGTATACGCATTGGCAAGTATGGCGTGTTCGTTGTTGATGAAACTCGTCGCCCAAGCGCACGGTTTACCCTCTATTTTCGCAACGTAACAACGGAAAGTATCCGTGCAATAGAGCGCGCGTTTCTGCTGCCAAATTTGGTCTGAACACTCTAAACCGGATGTTTTGAGCAAAGCCAAAAACTCATCGGCATTATCTTGTGTCCATCGCTCAATCGTGACTTTACCTACATCGCTCAACGGTTCTACGCTGGATATTTCTGCAATCAATGGTTCTGCGCTTGATTTTTCAGTACTCGGCTTTTCTACATAGCCTTCTGCGGATAGCTCAAGAAACTCATGCTCAAAAGCGGGCACAAACTGATGTTTCGATAACCATGATTTCAGCTCTGCTGTTAAAGCGTTAGGCGCAATAGAAATCTCAGGTGAGATACCATCTTTAAATAGTTTGAGGTCTGCCTCTAAGCTCGCGGAATTGCAAACGCCATCAATGAGGATCTGGTTGTCGTACTTACGTGTTTTATCGATAAAAACAGTGAAGCCATCATCTTCAATTGAAATCAGTTCACTGGCTAAATCGGTTGAAAGGGTTCGCTCGTTATTAAAATAAAAGTATGCGTTATATGCGTCTTTAACTGCTTTAACTTGCATTGTTTTCCTTAACTTGATGGAAACAAAAAGCTCTGTAGAGCCAAAACAACAAACGATTAAGTGCTGCTTGTTTTGAATGGTACAGAGCCGATAGGAATACTCGATTGTTACAGGTTTACTTTTAGCGCACCTGATGAATCCGCGACTAACTTTATTGTTCTAATCACGGCTTGCTTAGAAAGTGGACTGTATAAATGTGGGTAGAGTGCCCCATCATCTTCAGTCCCTACTGGCGGCTCATCTCTTAAGTCTCTAGCAATCGCGTTTTTGTCGATTTCTAGAAGATATGCTTGCGCCACTCCCACAAAGAAACAATCTACAATTTTTTGCAGTTGCTCTTCATAAGCAAGGTGGATAAAGCCTTCGTCCTTCAAGGATGCGGGTTCATAGGTTTCTGTGCTTTGGTATTCTTTGTAATCACTTTCGGTCAGTAAGTGGTATAGCATTTTTATTTATCCTACTTTCTAAGACTTTGAGTCTACTTAAGCCGTTTAGCGACCACCAAAGTATCTTCAAAGATCGAACTCAGAGTTATAGATTTTGAAAACATTGACTAAAGGTTCCTCCCAGCCGAGGGACTCGCTAAGCTGATCAACAATTGGTTTCACTTGGCTCTTTGCCACGTTGATTTCAACTTTTAATAGCGGGTAATTTTCGACTTTTCCTTTGCTCCCAAACACAGGCGTAGAT
This sequence comes from Vibrio sp. 99K-1, assembly GCF_013114585.1. Classification (NCBI taxonomy): domain Bacteria; kingdom Pseudomonadati; phylum Pseudomonadota; class Gammaproteobacteria; order Vibrionales; family Vibrionaceae; genus Vibrio; species Vibrio sp. 99K-1. The sequence continues at coordinate 258,411 of NZ_VTXF01000001.1, read as the reverse complement.
CCATCAAGCGCTCGGTGAGACCCGATAACTGACCCGATAGCCCAACAGTGGTCATAGTTTCCAATCCTGTCGACACCGGACTCATGTAAAGTGCTAAGAACTCGCTCTTGTTGTTCAGGCGTACAGAAAATTTCAAGTTTATACATCTAATTTAAACTCCAAAATACCCTGTGTTTTGAATCACTCGGAGACCTCACGAGATGTTTTACAGCTTTCTACCACAGCAAAACTATTCTAAACACAAAGCCTAAAATTTAAGGTGTTGAGCTAGACTCTGAACCTTGTTGATAGGTTTGCGGTCATTCACCTAATGAATCCCAATCTGTTAGGTTTAACTGCTTACGTCTTATGGCGTAGAAGATTGACATAAGCAAGCCAAACAAAGCCCCGCATTGCAATGATTTATAGGCAGCTTCTAGCATAGATATCCCAACCTCATTCCAATCCAAAAACCATTCAAAACCCCACCATATAGGAGCGAAATAGACCAAACAAAACACAAAATTTGAGAAAAAGCCCTGATAGTAAGGTGGCCGTATACGAAACCCGAGTTTACGCAACAATCTATCTATTGGGGGGTTATAGTTCGACTTCCAAACACCTTTGTCACTTAACTCTTTTAGAGCAAGTTGTATTTTCGTTTCATAATCCATGAGCTAACTCCTAAAGCTCTGCCTTTTATGCAAAGAAACCTAAAGACAACTGAGTTGCAGACAAATGTAAACCCAAGCGCACGCCCCACGTTACCCGCCTGATTACATGGTTTATTATTAATCTCTTACGTCGCCCATATGCTTAACAATGCGCGCATACAGTAAGATATTTAAACTCATCGATATCGCAACATCAACGCCTGTGGTAGCAATATCGCCATCATCAGATATCACTGAAAAGTAATAGAAAAATAACAGGATATAGAGAGGCAACATAAAAATGAGAAACCTCAAACCCACAACAAAGCTGATACCAAAATAGCGACCTAAGAAGTCTCGCCCATTTTCTGCACCATTCGCTCTATAAGCAAAATAGGTCCCTAGAAGAACGATGACGCTGAAACTGATTGATTCGATAACCTCCCAGGTATTTGAAAAGCCATTGGCGTAGCCATACATCGCGAGCGTACCCAACGCGATATATATAAATACATACCGAAAACGATCTTTCTCCGACAACTTATCGGCTTTGATGTCCGCCTTTAAGCCTTTGATGTTCCAAAAATACATACCTAGCCCTTTTACTGATAACGGTTCCGAGACCGAACATTGACGCTGTTTATAATTGAAATAGTTCGCCTACTAATAGCAACAGCTATTAAATTGACAATTAAGTCATTTAATAACAATACCTTAGTAAGAAAGTCGCATCATACATGACGAAAAACAGAAGTATTCCTAATAACTCCAATTAAATGTAGAAATCGTATGAATATGTGTATTACTTATCATTTTATCCATATCCATCCTTGTCCAGACGGGATAGTTGATTTTAGGTTTGTGTGTGACGCGATGATGGATAAACGACGTGAGGTTCGATAGATAAAAGTTAGCGTTGCCGTGGCGAATGGAAAAACGCCGACAGAGTTGTCGGCGTTTGGATTTCAGCGTGTTGTGTTAAATTAACGAGTGCACATCTTACTCAATACTTGCGGTATATTTTCCCGTTTCTTCGTTTTTAGTAACTAGCACATTAAACAAGTGGTATTCAGGCTTATCACCTGTCGCTCCACCTAATGTCACACTTTTTGTGCCAAGTGCTCCATTGGTCGTCGAATCAATCTGTACGGTTGCTAACCGGCCAGTAGCACGAGAAAAGTTCGCGACAGACACTGAATAAAGCCCTGTTTTAAGACTAGCTGGATCACACGAACTAAAATAATGCTCAGGACCGTACTCCCTAGTATTGTCTACATCTAAATACCCTGATGAACCTTGCTTGTTGCTGTAATAAACATGCTCCCCACTAGGCTCTGTCACATGAAGATCCGCATCTCCTTTGCCGTCCCACGTTAATTGTGCTGTAAAGAAACCTTGAGACGCTTCTGCGGGAGGAGCGGTCAGTGTATTCAATGCATCATTGATCTGCGTTCTCAATCTGTTCGATATATCTAGCTTTTGGTTGATATATATTTCAATAAAACCATGACCGAGAATATCCTTACTACCATTAACACCACTCGGCCTGAACAAGTAGCCTGGAATATTGTCTGTAATGTTCGGTACACTGCCCACAAGTCTTAACCCATTTATCACCAAATCCAGATCAGCCAATGTATGCTCACCATTAAGAGACGGTGATGCCGGAGCTACGTGAACAACTTTAACGGAGTCTTCATTTACCTTTGTTGTTGTATATTCGTAGGCCGCATTCGCAAAAAGGTTACCCTGAGAATGGGCTACAAAAAGTAGCTTAAAGCCTTTAAGGACCCAGTTATCGATCTTGGCCTGATGTTCTGAATAGTTAGCGGTAGTAGGTGGATTTCCCATCAATGATGTAAGGCTTTGAATAGTATCAGCCCGAAATCTATCACCAATAGCTTCATATAGAGCAGCAGTCGAAGAGGCAGTTTCAATAATACTCGACCACCAAGGGCCATCGCCTCTCATAATTTCAAAAAAGAGCTCATAACGCCCTTCCAATATGCGGCCTTGCTCCAAAAGACGTTGTTCGAAGGTTTCAACAAAGTCTTCAAAACCATCGGTGTAGTTGTAAAAAACCTCATACTGGATGGAGTCTCCTGTAACCGACTTTTCTCCATGGATTCTTTTTAGCTCTTCTTTTGCTCTGTTTGCTCCACTTGGCGTAGTGTTAACACCATTAAAAAAAGCGACGACCACATCTGTGTTTCTACAAATATCTCCTTCAGTGGTTACCTGTGCAGACGCTGTAAAAGTCAATACCGATGAGAGGAATAGGCCAATACTAAAAGATGAGATGTATCGAATAATTTTATTCACAGGTATCTCCTTTTGGAATCGACCAGGAAGTACCATTCAAGGCTCTGGCAAAGGCGAGATACGCTAATAGTCTTTCTTTTGTGTTCGTTGTTATGGACTCAAGCTCTTGGGATACTTGCGCCGGTTGCTTACTATTATTACTTCCATCAAAGCGGCTATAAATACAATGATCAGCTTCTGAAAGTTTTCTATTGGCACTTTTGACCGCGTTGATATCTGTTAGATCAATGATCAAAGTTTGCTGTAGTGCTTTAACATACTGCTCAACTGCCTGTTTCTGGTCCAGTTCGAGGTAGTTATTATCGATATATCTTTCAATATCATCCCTAATGCCATTATCGTCATTATCCACACCAACAAGTGTCGGCTCTCTTTCCAAATTAGGGAGGGTTTCTGGCAACTCCAGTTCTTCTTCTGATCCTGACGCAGCAGGAGGCAACGTATTGCTCGGCTCCTCTTCTGATACTGGCACAACAGGAGGCAACGTATTGATCAGTTCTTCTTCTGATACTGGCGCAACAGGAGGCAACGTATTGATCGGTTCTTCTTCTGATACTGGCGCAGCAGGAGGCAACTTATCGTTCGGCACCTCCTCTATTTTTCTTAAATCATGACATCCCATAAACATGGAAACTAATGGGACAATTAAAAACCTTATTTTCATATAAATCTGCTTTATTAACTGAACTGCTAATTCTGACGCACGTTCCTTACTCATTGGGTACAACAAGCAAGCAATGCCATGTATAACGAATCATTTTTATTGTTTGAACTTATGTTTATAACTAGCTTTTCGCACATCAAACATGCCTCCCACTTCACCTAGCACGGATATTGAGATCTAGGTTTCCATGTGGAGTTATAGTTGGTAAGTGGCGCTGAAATAGCGGCTAAGCTAGTCGCTGACAAGTTGTCAAAGAACGCCGATATGGTTGTCGGCGTTTGGTTGTTTACCTAGCTAAATTACTACTATTTATAAAACTAGTATTTTCTACGATTAATAGTGAAGGTAACTTTTGCGTCTCCGGTTACAACATTGAAATAATCAAGTTTTCCAGTACAAATCGCACGATCTCGGTAACTTCTGCTCTCATTCTCTGCGATTACTTTTTGAGGCAACATAGTGCCTGTTCGCGGATCGATTAAAGCAACAAAACGGAAATGACAGCGCGGTGCGTCATAGACTGAACTATCACTATACTGATATTCAAAATCAACCAAGCGAACTACATTGGGATAATTGCTAGAGACATTAAAACGGTCACTTGATTTAGCGATAATGGTGTCTTGAGGGTTTGGTGAGTATCGAGATGTTTGATAATCTTTACTGGTTAATTCTACATCATAGATTCTAGATTCATTCTTAACCTCAACGGCAATATTAGCGAATGCAGAAGAACTTAAAAGTAAGGCTGAAGCAACAATTGCTCTTTTGAACATGGATTTGTCCTTTATATTATTGTTTTAATAATGACTTTTTAATTATTAATAAGTCGTAGATAAATACCCATCTTTTACGTCACACAGGGGGAATCTTCGTCAGAATTCATTTCTAACTTAATTAAGTGTTTATAGAGAATAGGCAGCTAAGAAATGACGGAAAACTTAGGTTCTCTGATACAAGAACCTAAATATATCCGTCTAACCAAATTTAAATTTGATATTATTTTTTGTTAGATGATAGCTCTAAGAAATTTAGTTAATACAGGAAGTTAACCCCACTCTTGTTATGCCTCATTTCCTAGTGGCATTTCAGCAGCATCAACATTCGTAATGTAAACTCTAAAGTAGACAATAGAGCCGAATATCAATAAAACAGGGGATAAAATTGATGTTAGTATCCCTGTCGCTACTTGTAACGTCGGGTAAACCTCTCCAATATAACCAATCACGAAATTAAGGATAAAATTAAGGCACCCCAACAACAGAGATATTTTAATCAACTTCATAGTGATACCTTTGGTATCTCGCCAACTTTTTTCCAACGCAAACAGTGGAGATTTATTATTTAGTACAGCTTCGAACTCTACGAAACTGTATCGCGCAGCTAGATACAATCCCGGAATAATCAGTGCAATCGTTCCAACTAAAACAATTAAAGAATAAATAATATAAACGATCATTAATCTGGACCAAACTCTCCAAGATACGGAGCGTTCAATATCAAACCCATTAGTAGACGAAGCCATAAAATTGATAAAAATAGCGATTAGATAAGTGTAAATAGAAGAATATACACATAGATATACCGCGTAGACCCAGAGGTTTTCTGATACAGAAAATGAATGTTCAAGCCATACGCCTAAACATGACATCGTGATGATGAAACCGCCGAAAATTTTAAATATGCTTTTAAAATTTGAGCAAGTGAAATGTAAGCATTCAGATAGAAGAGTTCTCATAAACTGGTCTTTATTTAATGTAATTTGAACAGGATTCATCACCCAATAAACATTGGGTACTTCCGAGGCACTTCGTAAAGCAATCTCACCATCGATTAAATTGACAAATAAGTCATTTAATAACAGTACCTTACGAAAACTCTGGCATCATACACCAGGAATAAATAGAAATATTGTATATATTTGCACGCAAATAAAGAAACAGCATGAATATGTGTGTCGCTTGTCATTTTTTATATGACTCTGCAGCCTAACCGAGGTATTCGTTCAAATTATTCATTTAGCACGATGATTGGTAAATATGATCAAGAATGTTCGTCAGAAAATAAAAATGCCGACATTATTGTCGGCGTTTTACTCTGGACCTATTTCGATAAGTATCTACTTCGCCAATGTACTCAAAAACTCGGCTTCAAACTCTTCATCAGCCTCTCGGATTAAACATCCCACCAGCCAATCGATGCTTTGATGGTCGAGCTTACTGTTCACGACGAATGCTTGCTTTACACCAAACTGATCCAACTTGGCAGAGCCGTAGTTCTTGAATGATTTATTGCCGTGGTAATGGAGTGATTTAATCGCCTCTGTATTCGGTTCTGGTAAGGCATCAAGGGTGTTGGCAAGCTGAATCACCAACTCCATTGGATTCTTCGATGAAGAAATACGATACAGAAAACCACCCTCCACTCTTTGGCGAACCCAGTAATCAAACCCACTACAATCCATCACCTTCTCACTGACTAAGGCAGCTTCACTGCGATAGCCACACGGCTCTACCACAACAGGTGTGTGTTTAAATTCTGGTTGGCCTGAAGCTGCATCGGTATGAGGCAATATCAGGTCACACGGCTTGCTGTCTTTGGCGGTCGGCGCATTCCAGTGAATAGGCATAAACACCTGTTCACGGCGCATCTCTTTGGTCACCACTAAGCGAGCCTGGCATTCACCTTGTGCGCTGCGCACTTTCACTACCGGATTAATAGTGGCGTGGTTGAAAGCATCTAAGCCAAACTCTTCTAAACCAAGCTCTGCAACCGTATCTGGGTGCATGGCGACAAAGGGTTCTGGTGTGTGTTCACCTAAACCTGCGGCTAAGCCAGTTCGGCTCATGGTGTGCCATTGGTCTCGGATTCGACCTGTGTTCATAATCAGTGGGAATTCAACACTGGTATCGGCAATCGGCTTGTCGTGCTCAACCGCGATAAACTGCGCCTTGCCGGATTCAGTAAAGAACTCGCCATCGGTGAACATGCGCTGTTCAATGATCTTTGGTTGATATTCAAGTACTGGCCATTGCTGCGGAGTCAGTTCACTATAGCCTTTCTCATCTAACTGAGTAAGCCCGATTAAGCATAAATCGCGAGCTTTACCTGTCTCATTACCTAGTGCTGTCATCTCGCAATACTCTTTGAAGATCTCGCCTTCGTGGCGGTAATCAAACTGCTCTTTGAATCCCATTTTTTGCGCGACTTCTTTTAATATCCACCAATCAGGTTTCGCTTCTCCTGGGCTTGGTAATACGCGGCGTTGGCGTGAGATTCGACGCTCAGAGTTGGTTACGGTGCCCGACTTTTCACTCCACCCTTGCGCGGGTAGCACTACATCGGCCAAGCGAGTGGTTTCCGTATCGGCAATACAGTCCGACACCACCACAAACGGGCATTTCTCCAAAGCAGTTTTGATTTTTTCGCTATCTGGCAGGCTTACAACAGGGTTCGTCGCCATGATCCACACCGCTTTTATCTTGCCTTCATTCATGGCATCAAACAGGTCGATGGCTTTCAAGCCTGCGTGAGTGGCTAAGCTGTCGGTTTGCCAAAACTTGCTAACGGTTTGGTGTGATTGTGGATCACCAAATTCAAAGTGCGCGGCTAAGGTATTGGCTAGGCCGCCCACTTCACGCCCACCCATCGCATTCGGTTGGCCTGTTACCGAGAATGGTCCCATGCCCGGTTTACCAATTTTGCCAGTCGCTAAATGACAGTTGATAATGGCGTTTACCTTGTCACAACCTTGTGTGGATTGGTTCACGCCTTGGGAATAGATGGTGAGCACCTTCTCATTAGATGCAAACAACTGATAGAACTGTTCGAGTTGTTGCTCGCTAAGCCCAGTCAGTTCAGGAACGCTTTTGTTGCCCCAACCTGATTCGGTATAGCGATAATCTGTGGCTGTTCGAATCGCTTCCGTAAAACCTTGGGTATGATTTTCAATGTAATCAGAGTCAAGCTGGTCGTTATCATCTAAGTAAGCCAACAAACCATTGAATAGAGCGACATCGGAACCAGATTCCAATGCCATGTGTATATCGGCAATCTCACAGCTGTCGGTGTAGCGCGGGTCAATGACGATCACTTTCATGTCTGGGTTAGCTTGCTTGGCTGCTCTTAAGCGTTGAAACAGTACAGGGTGACACCAAGCGAGGTTTGATCCAGTGATGACGACCACTTCGGCTTGCTCTAAATCTTCATAACAAACAGGAACAGTATCAGTACCGAACGCGCGTTTATGCCCAACCACGCTAGATGCCATACAAAGGCGAGAGTTACTGTCGATGTTAGCGCTACCAATAAAACCCTTCATCAGCTTGTTAGCCACATAGTAATCTTCAGTCAGTAGTTGGCCTGACACATAAAAGGCGACAGAGTCTGGGCCATGCTGTTCTATCGCTTGTTTGAACTTGTCTGCCACCAGCTGAGATGCGCTACTCCAAGGTAGAAGTTGTTGTCCGCTTTCGACTCTTTGCATCGGCTGAGTTAAACGGCCAATTGGTGTTACGGTGTCTCCCAGTGCAGCGCCCTTTGTACACAACTTGCCATAATTCGATGGGTGGTCTTTATCGCCACGCACTTCCAGTTTCCCCGAAGCAGTTGGCCTTACTTCAATACCACAACCTACGCCACAGTAAGCACACGTTGATTTGATCCAATCCTTGTTTGAACTCATCACTCTTCCCTCGTGCAATGTTCTTTTTATTGTTTCCACCGTTCTAACAGAGCGCCTCTTACTAACCACTCTTCGCGGTGAAAATTTCTCTTTTTTAATAAAGCAATTTACGCACCACTATTCACCCCTTTCCCAACCAAGAAAAATAACCATAAATTACAACAACTTAAAATCAAATCACTTACAGAAAATAATGTTAATTAAATGCTATCGATAAAATATTTAGATTTTTGCACCATGTTGATCAATTTTGCACCACAAAGGCTCATTTTCATAAATGTTCTCTTTCTTAAACCTACCACTTTAGGGGTAATTGAGTCGCTCACCATTTAATTAAGCCACTGATTTAAAATGTTATTTTTATTTTCCTCGATATCCATTTTTATCTGGCACCCTACTTGCTCTCCTATTTACCAACCACTCAAAATTTACAGTTTTCAGTTCATTGGAAGAACAGCACATTATCCACCAGAGTGTGGGCAGTTTTAGAAACGCTAGGAAGCCAGCAAAAAAGGAATTTACTATGAGCAAACAAAAGATTGTCGTCGTTGGTAATGGCATGGTTGGCCACAAATTTATCGACAACATCATTCAAGCTGATTCAGACCAATATGAAGTTATTACCTTCAGTGAGGAATCGCGCCTTGCCTACGACCGTGTTCAACTTACGGCCTACTTCAACGGTAAGACAGCCGACGATTTGGCTTTAACGAGTGAAGCTTATTACCAAGAAAATGGCGTTAAATACCTAATCAATGCCAAAGTCACTGAGCTCGATACCGAAAACAAAGCAGTAGTGACTGACACTGGTCACCGTGAAAGCTATGACAAACTGATTCTCGCAACAGGTTCATTCCCGTTCGTTCCTCCTATTCCGGGGAACGACCAAGAACACTGTCATGTGTACCGTACGATAGAGGATCTCGATGCGATTGAGTCATCTGGTAAACAGAGCAAATCGGGCGTGGTGATTGGTGGTGGCTTACTGGGTTTAGAAGCGGCAAACGCGGTTAAGAACCTTGGATTAGAAACCCATGTCGTAGAATTTGCGCCTCGATTAATGGCAGTTCAACTCGATGACGGCGGCGGTGCCCTGCTGAGACGTAAAATTGAAGATTTGGGCGTACAGGTTCACACCGAGAAAGCGACCTCTGAAATTGTGGCGGGTGAAAATGCTCGCTACCGCATGAACTTTGCCGATGGCACACACTTAGAAACCGACATGATCGTGTTCTCTGCAGGTATCCGCCCTCAAGATGCTCTGGCTCGTAGCTCGGACATCGCAATAGGTGAACGCGGCGGTATCGTGATTGATGATTACTGCCAAACCAACATTGATGATGTGTACGCGATTGGTGAATGTGCGCTGTGGGATAACAAGATCTTTGGCTTAGTGGCTCCGGGCTACTCAATGGCGAAAATCGCAGCAAGCCATATCCTTTCCAATGGCGAAGATAAGAGCAGTTTTACGGGTGCCGATATGAGCACCAAGCTTAAGTTGCTAGGCGTCGATGTAGCAAGTATTGGTGAAGTGCATGGTAAAACCGAAGGTGCACAGTCTTACACCTACAACGATGAAATTGAGCAAGTTTATAAACGCTTAATTGTTTCTGCTGATGGCAAGAAGATCGTCGGTGCTGTGTTAGTGGGCGACGCAGACGCGTATGGTTCGCTGCTGCAAATCAAGCAAAACGATATGCCGTTGCCAGAGAACCCATCGGTATTGATTCTACCAAACCTTGCTGACGATTCCGGCAGCGCAATGGGTGTCGAAGCGCTACCAGACAGCGCCGTGATTTGTTCATGTTTCGACGTGACCAAAGGTGACATCAAAGAAGCAGTATCAGCAGGCTGCACCACAATGGCAGCGCTGAAAGAATCGACCAACGCTTCGACGGGTTGTGGTGGCTGTTCTGCCCTTGCTAAACAAGTATTAGATAGTGAATTGAGCAACTTGGGTGTGGAAGTCTCTAACGACATCTGTGAGCACTTTGCTTACTCTCGTCAAGAACTGACCGACATTATTCGCGTCAATAAAATCAAAACCTTCGATGAGCTGCTTGAGTCTCATGGTCAAGGCTTAGGCTGTACCGTTTGTAAGCCTGCGGTGGGTTCTATTCTCGCCTCTTACTGGAACGACTACATCCTGAAAGACGAACACATCGAGCTGCAAGATACCAACGACATCTACCTTGGCAACATGCAAAAAGACGGTACCTATTCTGTTGTTCCACGTATTGCCGGCGGTGAAATCACACCAGACAAATTGATTGTGCTAGGTGAAGTAGCAAAAGAATACGACCTCTACACCAAAATCACAGGCGGGCAACGTGTCGACCTATTTGGTGCACAACTCAATGAACTGCCAGCCATCTGGAAAAAGCTGATTGATGCAGGCTTTGAAACTGGCCACGCCTACGGTAAATCGGTTCGTACGGTGAAATCTTGTGTCGGTAGCACTTGGTGTCGCTACGGTGTTAACGACAGTGTTGGCCTCGCGATTAAACTAGAGAACCGCTACAAGGGCCTACGCTCACCACACAAGATCAAATTCGCGGTATCTGGCTGTACTCGTGAGTGTGCCGAAGCGCAATCAAAAGACATTGGTGTTATTGCCACAGATAAAGGTTGGAACCTGTACGTCTGTGGTAATGGCGGCATGCGCCCACGTCACGCCGACCTATTCGCAACCGACCTAGACGAGCAAACTCTCATTCAATACATCGACCGCGTGTTGATGTTCTACACACGTACTGCAGACCGCCTGCAACGTACTTCTGTTTGGATGGAAAACTTAGAAGGTGGTTTGGAGTATCTCAAAGAAGTGGTGATTGAAGACAAACTCAATGTCGCTGCTGAGCTAGAAGCCGACATCGCGCTCAACATCGAAAACTACCAGTGTGAGTGGAAAACCACTATCGAGAATCCAGTGAAGATGAAGCGCTTCCAGCACTACATCAACAGTGAAGAGATGGACTCTAGCCTCTCGTTCATCAAAGAGCGCGAACAACGCTTCCCAAAACCTTCGGTAAATACGGACCAAGAAGCGGAACGCAACCAAGCGTTAAACAGCACTGAACAGATTGAAATTACGGAAGTCTAGTAGCCAGTTTGGTCGTTAGCAGCCCCTTCGATCTCGGCAACACGCTGCTAGCGACCTTCTTTACGATCTTCTTTTTTACGAAATTGAACAAAATCAAAGACTCAACAATTTGACAAGGAGACTGTCATGGAAAACTGGACCACTGTTTGCTCCCAAGAGGAACTGTCACCCAATGCGGGTGTGTGCGCCAAAGTAGCTGATCATCAAGTCGCCATTTTTTACTGCAAACGCAGCGACAAGCTTTATGGCCTATCGAATTTCGACCCTGTGGGCAAAGCCAACGTTATGTCTCGCGGCATTATCGGCTCGTTAAGTGGAGAACCCTATGTGGCCTCCCCACTCTACAAGCAGCATTACCACTTAGAGACAGGCGCTTGTTTGGAAGAACCTGAACATGCCCTAACTCGCTTTGAAGTGCGCAGGCAAGGCAACCAGATTCAAGTACTGGCACCCGAAGCGTTGGCAAGTTAGTCATCTGACGACCAGTTAGCAACTAACAATAAATGTTCAACTAACAAGAAGTTATCGCCTAACTAAAAGGTTGTACTTTCAAATTCACCCATTAACATGCCTTAGCCGCCTATAATTAACAGTCTGGGCAAGCTACGGAGTTGGCATGTGGACGGCTAGATAAATCTAGACTCTTTCCATATTTAAAGGATTTAAAACATGGATAACTCAAAATTTTCGCTGTTTTCGTTTACAGGTAAGATGAAGGTCTTACATCTCAGCTGGATGGCCTTTTTCATTACCTTTGTGGTGTGGTTTAACTTCGCACCACTACTGCAGATGGTAAAAACCAGCCTAGGGCTAACCACTGAAGAGATCAAAACCCTTCTCATCTTAAACGTTGCCTTAACCATTCCAGCGCGTGTCGCGATTGGTATGCTTACCGACCGGTACGGTCCAAGACTTGTCTACTCTTCGCTACTCGCGATCTGTTCGATCCCGTGTTTCATGTTCGCACTGGCTGACTCTTTCATTCAAGCTGCCATTGCTCGTTTCCTACTTGGCTTTATTGGTGCTGGCTTCGTAGTTGGTATTCGCTTGGTATCTGAATGGTTCCCACATAACGAACTTGGTACAGCAGAAGGTATCTACGGCGGTTGGGGTAACTTTGGTTCAGCAGCGGCAGCATTCACTCTTCCTACTCTAGCATTAGTATTTGGTGGCGAAGATGGCTGGCGTTATGCGGTTGGTATCACCGGTGTAATGAGCTTACTGTTCTCTGTTGTGTTCTACAAAAACGTATCCGACACACCAAAAGGTTCTACCTACTTCAAACCAGCTCAAGTAACTGCAATGGAAGTGACGTCTAAGGGTGACTTTTTCTTTCTACTCTTCATGAAGATCCCTATGTACGCGGCACTGGCTCTACTTGCTTGGAAACTGTCTCCATCAGGTATCGGTATGCTTTCAGACGCAGCGGTGTACGGTGTGTATGCGGTACTTGCTGCACTGTATGTGTATGAAGTAACGCAAGTTTGGAAAGTGAATAAGAACGTATTTAAAGAAGAAGTGCCAGAGATTCACCAGTACAAATTTAAGCAAGTTGCGGTACTGAACGTTCTGTACTTCGCAACCTTTGGTTCTGAGCTAGCGGTAGTTTCTATGCTGCCTCTGTTCTTCTCTGAAACCTTCGAACTAACGCCTGTTCTGGCTGGTATGGTGGCTTCGGCTTATGCCTTCATGAACTTGATGTCTCGCCCAGGTGGCGGTTGGATTTCAGACAAATTTGGTCGTAAACCAACCCTACTTATTCTAACGGCAGGTTTGGCTGTAGGTTACTTCGCTATGGGCCAAGTCGAAAGCACATGGCCAGTATGGCTAGCGGTTGTTGCAGCAATGGCATGTTCGTTCTTCGTACAAGCAGGTGAAGGTGCAGTATTTGCGACAGTACCTCTTATCAAACGCCGTATGACAGGCCAGATTGCAGGTATGACAGGTGCTTACGGTAACGTGGGTGCGGTGGTTTACCTAACGGTCCTTTCATTCGTAAGTTACCAGACTTTCTTCCTTGTGATTGCTGCAACGGCGGTTCTTGGCTTTGTTACTCTGATGTTCATGGAAGAGCCCAACGGTCAGATCGCTGAAGTAAACGACGATGGTAGCGTAACCTTAATCAAGGTCAGTTAACCACTCATTGAATCGGGAGGAGTAACCGGGCTGCGACACTTGGTTACTTCGTTCAAAGGCTCTCGCTTTACTGAGAGCTTTTGTTCTTTCTCAGATGTGCTCTCAAGCAAATGAGAAAACGGCCAGTTAAGAAGAAGACCAGTTATGACGATTTCATTCAGCCAAGGGCAAGTCATTAAGCCAGAAACCAATAACCAACTGACTTTGAAGTTTGGTGGTTATTCGAATAAAGGCGTACGTGACGAAAACCAAGACGCCATCATTGTAAAACATCCGAAGACTCGTGCAGAACAAGAACTAAAAGGCAGTGTTGCCTGCATAGCCGACGGAGCCAGTTGCAGTGAACACGGCCAGAAAGCCAGTCACACCAGTGTGATGCAGTTTATTGACGACTATTACGCGACCCCACAAAGCTGGAGCATTCAGCGTTCGGCGCAAAAAGTTCTAACTTCGCTTAATTCTTGGCTCTTCAACACCTCTGTTTCTAATATTCATTCCGCACAACAAGTTAACCACAATGCCTTAGTTTCGACTTTCAGCAGCGTGATATTGAAATCGAACACCGCTCATCTATTCCATGTGGGTGACAGCCGCATTTACTTGCTAAGAGATGGAGAATTACGCCAACTGACCCGTGACCACACTCGTAAGAACATGGGACAAAAGCATTACTTAACCAGAGCATTAGGCATGGATAATCAGCTCAATGTTGACTACCAAACCTTACCCATCAAGAAGAATGACCGCTTTATCCTAACCTCGGATGGTGTGCATGAGTTCGTTTCCCCTAACACATTTAAAGAACACATCGACAAACCCGGTGCAGATTTCGAATACGCCTCTCAAACAATCTGTAACACAGCACTAAGCCACAATAGCGCAGACAACGTGAGCTGCCTGATTGTCGAAGTTACTCACTTACCTACACCGTCATTAATCGAATTTCACGAAAAGCTCTCTAAGCGCGCTATTCCACCTGCGTTAAAGCTTGGTCAAAGTATCGATAACTTTATGGTGCTTGAGGTGTTGTATGCGGGCACTCGAAGTCATGTGTATCGTGTGATGCAGAAAGAGACACAAACCGAATTCGTCCTCAAAGTACCTTCGGTTCAATACCATGACGATCCAGCACAGTTAAGGGCTTTCTTTAACGAGCAATGGGCTGGCATCTTGTTGAATAACAAGAAAGTAATGAAGGTTTACCCAACGCCAGAACACTCTCAATTTCTGTATCAAATTTGCGAATTGGTTGAAGGTGTCACGCTAAGGCAATGGATGTACGACAACCCTAAACCCTCGCTCGAACAAGTGCGTGAGATACTCGAAAAGATCACACAAGGTATTCGTGTATTGCAACGAGCCGACATGGTACACAGAGACTTGAAGCCTGAAAACATCATGGTTCAACGTAATGGCGACATCAAAATCATCGACCTTGGTGCGGTGTTAGTAAGAGGAATTGAAGAGGGAGAACAAGCAGACAAAGACTCAACACCACTCGGCGCGGTGAATTACATTGCACCAGAGAGCATTAAGTACAACACAGCTACGACAAGCTCGGATTTGTTCTCTATCGCGGTGATCGGCTATGAGATGCTAACGGGCGAACTACCCTACTCTGAAATGAGCGCGCAATCTCTAAAACAATCGCGCCATCATCAATGGGAATACCAACCGCTGACACAAAAGCGAACGGATCTACCGGCTTGGATTGATTTGGTTTTACAAAAGGCGTGTGCAGAATCCCCGACCGAGCGATATCAGGTTTTAGGCGATTTTGTAGCTGACCTTTACACACCCAATCAAAATCTAATGAAGCACAAAGCTAAGCAGCCTTTGATAAACCGTCACCCTATTCAGTTCTGGAAGGTGCTGGCCCTACTTTTAGGCTTAGTAGCGCTGGTTGAGTTTGGAATCTTGATTCAGTAGCCATGTCCATCGACAATTCATAAAAAAGAGCGAAAAATTAAAAGCTAAATATTTCAGTACCTTATCCAACTAAAAAAGCTAAAGATTTATCAAGATAAGCACTTTAGCTTTTTTCTGTCCTATTCCGCACAATTCGCTTCTCCTTTCCTACCCGAGCCTCTAACTTGAGCATCAATTCACCAAGACGTGAAAAACAATAACAACATAGTTAACTCTCAGCCTTTTTAATAGGAACCAATGATGCTTAATAAAACAACACCACTTTTTGCTTTTGCTATTCTAACCACAGCGACAACGTTCAACGCTAACGCCGCTACGAACTATGAACCGTTTATCGGTATTGATGTTGGTACACGTTTAAGTGGACAAATTGAATCAGAGTCCACGTATTACGGGACTAAAGGTAAAACCGACTTATCTTCATCAATGGTATTTGGCGTCGAAGGCGGTATGACAATCAACCAGACTCATCAAATTAGTATTGGTTATGATTACCGCGGTACCAGTGTCGAAAATAATGAAAATAACGATGATGAACTTGAAGTAGGCACACTATTTACTAAATACAACTACATCGTGCCTATTACACAAAAACTCGCTTGGACAGTGGGCGGCAAACTTGGTTATGAGATGTTCAACTCAGAAGCAGAATATGATGTAGATGATCTAAATGGAATCGTCCTTGGTGCTCAAACAGGACTCGACTACCGCTTTCATGCTTGGAGCATAGGTACCGAAGTAAACTACGTTTACCACACCAATGAACTTGAAGCCAAATGGACTGAAGAAGACGGTAAGACCTACAAAAACACCCAAAAGGTGAGTGATGAGTGGTTACTAATGGCGAACGTGAAATACCACTTCTAACACAGATAGAATTGATTCCCTTTATCTCCCGGTTAGCCGGGAGATAACCTTGGTTTGGGCTTTATCTTTACTGAAGTATGTTTATCGCTTGCTATTGCCTAACTCGGCTTAGCATCAAATAATTCCGCTCTCTCGAAATGACATCGACTCCTTGCCCATGATAAATCAATTCGTTTTTCGAGGTACCCGACAGGAACATTGTGGTATAACTCGCGGCTTGGTAACCATCTAATACTTCAGTAGTTTGAATGGCTTCAGTATTGTAAGAAAACTCAAATTCGCCATCGAAAGATTTGGTTATTTTGCCGTCCACTGAGAACAGTGCAACACCTTCTAAACCATCTCCTTCTATCGATATCGTTGACTCTATATGGCTTCGATACAAATCAACTTCAATTCTTTCTCTCCAAATATGCATATCATCAGAATATTGTTGCACCTCAGTAATGTATCTGCCATTAAGCAAAAGCTTTTTACTAAGCACGTAAAGTGACGCCCCATAAAGAGCAACGGAAGCAATCAGAAGAACGATCCAAGGTTTTAAACTAGATTTTAAGCTAAGTTTTATCAAACTAGATTCATCAGGCTATTCATCATTGAACAACCCCTCCGTTATTTCTGGCAGAGCCTCAATTTCAAAAAAGTAGTTCTCGCTATGATGACGTTTTTTGTCATAAACAGAGAGATTGTAGAGCCCCGCTTTTTCACCAATGAAATAAAAACAATCACATTCGAAGCGTTGAATCACCGCCTCAAGGTCAGGCGAAATAATCATGTCTTTGCGTTTCAACAGTTCATGAGAGCCGATATCCACCACTTCATAATCTCCGTGTAAATAAGGCATTAATTGAGTGTTCGTCACCCGTAAAAAGTTCAAGCAAGATAAGACAATGAACATAATAGAAGCTGACGCCAACAGTATCTTTGCTAGTTTAGTCGCGTTGAAACGTCGAGCACCTGATGGTTCTGTTTCGAGGGAGGCTTGATCGCAATACAGCATGTAGCCGACACCTGCAATCGTGCGTAACTCAACGGATTCAGACATAGCGATGGCAAGTCTAAGTTTTTGTACTGACTTTTGGAGAGAGGAATCCGTGACGATGGTTTCAGGCCATCCTGCTTGCTTTAGCGTCTCTTTATTCAGGACTTGGTTTGAACTGTCTAAGAATGCTTTAAACAAAAGACATTCATTGTAATTCAATGCCCGTTCTGCACGACCTTTTGTGATGGTCATCTTTTCGATATCGAAAACCAAATCACCACAAGAGTACTGCTTATCCACTTTGACTTTTCCCACCAAGATGTTAGCTAAATGAATGTTTATTGTAGTTGAAAAGTGACGAATATACATTAGGTTAAGTGCACTGATCAGACCAAGACATATGCATTCCCAAAACTGATCCATCCCACATGCAACTGATAACTATCACCCATAAAAAAAGCCTCAGTACCTTAAAAGTCACTGAGGCTCTCTTAAACTTGAATCGTCGGCGCGTTAAGTGCGTCTCACTAAGCTTCTTGGCACGAGTTCAATGCCAGCTTGGTAACGCTTAGCCGATGCATTTAGCGCCAAAGCAAACGCGCTGTCTGCAATGACCTCAAATTGCTGCGGCAGTGAGTGAACCTTAAAGGGTAAGAAATCCAATAATCGGTTATCACCAAAAGTCGCCAACTTCACTTGATTGATCAGCTCTGGCTTTTCGACCATCACATCCAACACACCTTCTAACAAGGTGTAAGACATGGTCACAATGGCATCAGGAACTGTGCCTTTAGCAATCCACTCTTCAAACACTTCTCGACCGGATTCACGATCAAAGTGCTCACCGTAGCCTACAACCATTGGCTTATTTTCATCGAGCCCTGTTTGCTGTGTATGAGCCTTATTCGCCGCTTCAAAACCCAACTGGCGTTCGCGTGAAATGTTCAGATCAGGCAGTGCGCCGATTAAACCAACACTGTGAATGTTGTCATCGAGAATCGAATGCGTCAGTTCAAATGCTGCTTCGAAATCTTCACTGATCACGCAGGCAAAATGTTCATCGTCTAACGGACGGTCAATCGCAATCACAGGCGTTCCCGAGTTTTGCAACTTCAAGTAAAACTCGTTAGCGTCTGGCATAGAACTCGCCACCAGCAAAGCATCAATACGACGGCTCACCAACGCTTCCGCGACCTTTCGTTCGGTTTCAGCATCATCATCAGAACAACCAATCAGGATTTGATAGCCCACTTTACGTGAGTTCTGCTCTATCAGTTTTGCCAAGCGCGCGTAACTGCTGTTTTCCAGGTCAGGAATAATCAAACCAAATGAACGGCTATTACCAGCACGCAGCGACGAAGCAGCATGGTCTGGACGGTAGTTATACTCGTCTACCACCGCCATTACTTTCTGCTGAGTCTTCTCACTGATTCTGTATTTTTGCGCCTTGCCGTTAATCACGTAACTGGCCGTGGTTTTCGACACACCGGCTAGTTTGGCAATCTCATCTAGTGTCATATGGGTGACCTGTATTTTGTGCGTAGGATCATATTACCAATCTTCTGATCCTTGGATTAGTTGAATTATATGCTGAATCGATTCAGTATAAAAGCTGAAAGGATTCAGCAAAATCTGAAAAGTGACTTCAATCATCCTTTTGAATGGATTGAGCGTCATTTGTCGTGATTCAACTTCTCGTTATGAACGAAACTGAAATTACGACACGCAGCAAAACTATTTTGGTTAACAGAATTGGCTTTGCTGAATTTTTTTACACTGAATGCTGAACCGATTCAGCCAAGATAAAACAAAGAGCAAGCGACGAGTAAATATTGCTCTAGACTGAATCGTAGCGATACACAAATTCTCAAGCGATACGCTAAAGAGGCACCATGCTTAAATTATCAAAATCTGACATCACTCTTGGTCAAACGGCCGATGACAAATTCAAAGCTATCCAGAACATTGCTGGCGACCTAACCACGAAAGGCTTAGTGGACTCTGGCTACGTTGAAGGAATGCTGAACCGTGAAAACCAGAACTCTACGTTCCTAGGCAACGGCATCGCGATTCCTCACGGCACCACTGACACGCGTAGCCTAGTAAAAGAGACAGGCGTTGCAGTACACCACTTCCCTGAAGGCATTGATTGGGCAGACGGCAACCGTGTTTACGTAGCAATTGGTATTGCAGCGAAATCTGACGAGCACTTAGGCATCCTTAAGCAGCTAACGAAAGTGCTAGCGGCGGACGGTGTTGAAGATAAATTAAAGCAAGCGAAATCAGAAGACGAAATCATCGCCCTGCTAAACGGCGAAGTTCAGCTAGAAGCCGACCTAGACGCTTCTCTAGTTCAACTATTGTTCCCAGCAAGCGACATGGTTCAAATGTCGGCGGTAGCTGGCGGTCTTCTTAAGAACACAGGCTGTACTGACAACGCATTCGTTGCTGACCTAGTAACAAAAACACCGACTCATCTAGGCCAAGGCGTTTGGTTACTAGGTAGCGATAAAGGCGTAACGCGCACTGGCGTATCTTTTGTTTCTACAGCGAACGATTGTGAGTTCGAGGGTACACCAGTGAAAGCATTGGTGGCATTCGCGGCTTGCAACAGCGCGCACCAATCTATTCTGGCGAACCTAAGCAAAATGGTTTTCGAAGGTAAACAGCAACAACTGTTAACTGCTGACGTTGCACAAGTGATTGGTCTTCTTAAAGGTGAAGCGGTTTCTACAGCTTCTGAGGGTGATGACAACTGCGCAGTATTCAAGATCAAAAACGCACACGGACTACACGCTCGTCCGGGTGCAATGCTGGTTGCTGAAGCGAAGAAGTTCGAATCAACAATCCGCGTTTCAAACCTAGATGGCGACGGAAAAGAAGTGAACGCGAAGAGCTTGATGAAAGTGATCGCACTTGGCGTTAAACACGGCCACCAACTTCAGTTTGTTGCTGAAGGTGACGATGCAGCACAAGCACTTGAATCGATTGGCAAAGCTATCGCTTCAGGCCTTGGCGAAGGTTAAGGAATCGATATGTCTGATAAACAAATCAAAGCCGTTACTGTAACGCTAAACCCTGCCCTAGACCTGACAGGTGCTATCGACGCACTGAATGTTGGCTCGGTTAGCCTAGTGAATCAAGGCTCTCTGCACGCAGCAGGCAAAGGCGTAAACGTAGCAAAAGTACTTTCTGAGCTTGGCGCTAAAGTGACCGTAACAGGTTTCCTTGGTCGCAATAACGAAGAGGCCTTCTGCCAACTGTTCGAACAAATGAGCGCAACAGACCGTTTCATCCGTGTTGATGGCGCAACTCGCATCAACGTGAAACTGGTAGAGAACTCTGGTCAAGTAAGCGACATCAACTTCCCTGGTGTTCCTGTTAATGCTGACGCGATTAAAGCGTTTGAAGAAACTTTGCTAGAACTGGCTGAAACACACGATTATTTCGTGATTGCGGGCAGCTTGCCTCAAGGCGTATCACCAGAGCTGTGCGCTTCTTGGGTACAACGCTTACGTGACCTAGGCAAGAAGGTTCTTTTCGACAGCAGCCGTGATGCACTTAAAGCTGGTATCAATGCACAGCCTTGGTTAATAAAGCCGAACGATGAAGAGCTATCTCAGCTATTCAATGCAGAGCTGACAACACGTGACCAATGCCAACACGCAGGCCAAGCCCTAAGTGAAAAAGGCATCGATAACATCGTGGTATCTCTAGGTGCTGAAGGCGTTATGTGGCTGAACCAAGGTGAATGGTTACACGCTCAGCCACCACGCATGCAAGTAGTGAGCACAGTAGGCGCAGGCGACACCTTAGTTGCTGGTCTATGTTGGGGTCACATGCAGCAAATGCCAAAACCAGAACTTATCAAATTCGCAACCGCCCTATCTGCTCTAGCCGTTTCGCAGGTAGGTGTCGGTGTAACCAGCCAACAAGAGCTGGATTCAGTACTACAAAATATCCAATTACAGGTGCTTGGTGCTCCAACTAACCAGTTAGACACAAGCAAATAGGACAAAAGGTTTATTATGAATATTACCATTATCACAGCTTGCCCTAGTGGCGTAGCAAACAGCATCATCGCAGCAGGCTTGTTAGAGCAAGCAACAAAAGCACTGGGTTGGAACGCCGCTATTGAATGCCAATCAAGCGTGCTGCCTGAATCTCCAGTATCACAAGACGCTATCGACAGCAGCGACGTTGTGGTTATTGCAGCGAACACAAACGTTGATAAAACACGTTTCGTGGGCAAAAAAGTTTACCAAGCAGCTATCTCTGAGTGCACTTCAGATGCAAAAGCATTTCTAGAGAAAGCGGTAGCAGAAGCAACAGTATTAGACGCTTCTCAAGCTGAAAGCACTGTTGAAGTGACTGGTACCTCTCCAAACTCTTCTACAACAACAAACACAGGCAGCAAGAAGATCGTAGCGATTACCGCTTGCCCAACGGGTGTTGCACACACCTTTATGGCAGCTGAAGCGCTTGAAGCAGAAGGTAAACGCCTAGGTCACCAAATCAAAGTGGAAACTCGCGGCTCTGTAGGTGCGAAGAACCAACTAACAGACCAAGAAATCGCAAACGCTGATCTTGTTATCATCGCAGCCGACATCGACGTTCCACTGGATCGTTTCAATGGTAAGCCTCTTTACAAAACAACAACTGGCCCAGCTCTTAAGAAAACTAAGCAAGAAGTTGAGAAAGCGTTCGCTGAAGCTAAGCCATACCAACACACAGCCTCTTCTTCACAAGCAGCACCTGCTGATGAGAAAAAAGGCGTGTACAAGCACCTAATGACAGGTGTATCTCACATGCTTCCTGTGGTTGTTGCGGGTGGTTTGATCATCGCACTGTCTTTCGTATTCGGCATCGAAGCGTTTAAAGAAGAAGGCACACTAGCAGCTGCACTGATGACTATCGGTGGTGGTTCTGCATTCGCACTGATGATTCCTGTTCTTGCTGGTTTCATTGCATTCTCGATTGCTGACCGTCCTGGTCTGGCTCCTGGTCTAATCGGCGGTATGCTGGCTAGTTCAACAGGCGCAGGCTTCCTAGGTGGTATCGCGGCGGGTTTCATTGCAGGTTACTCTGCGAAGTTCATTGCCGACAAAGTTCAACTTCCACAATCTATGGAAGCGCTTAAACCAATCCTGATCATTCCGTTTATCGCGAGTTTGTTCACTGGCCTTGTGATGGTTTACATCGTTGGTGGTCCTGTTTCTGGCGTAATGAGCGCAATGACAGACTTCCTAAACAACATGGGGACGTCTAATGCGATTCTTCTAGGTGTGATTCTAGGTGCAATGATGTGTTTCGACCTTGGTGGTCCGGTAAACAAAGCCGCTTACACATTCGGTGTTGGTCTATTGGCTTCGCAAACTTACGCACCAATGGCGGCTATCATGGCAGCAGGTATGGTTCCTGCTCTAGGTATGGGTCTTGCGACTTTCCTAGTGAAAGACAAGTTTGAAGCAGGCGAGCGTGAAGCAGGTAAAGCATCATTCGTTCTTGGCCTATGTTTCATCTCTGAAGGTGCGATTCCATTCGCAGCGAAAGACCCAATGCGTGTTATCCCGGCATGTATGGCAGGTGGTGCACTAACTGGTGCTCTATCAATGATGTTTGGTGCACAGCTGATGGCTCCACACGGCGGTCTATTCGTACTACTGATTCCTGGCGCTATCTCTCCAGTACTTATGTACCTAGTGGCAATTGCAGCAGGTACGCTAGTAACTGGCTTTGGCTACGCAGCACTTAAAAAGATGAGCGGCTCTAAAGTAACGGCAGAGGCTTAATCCCCCTACTCTGTTAAGCTCCTTCTATAAAGCGGCTTATCATTAAACAAAGGCTCCTCATATGAGGAGCCTTTTTGTTATTCGCTGTCTTGGGTCGTTAAAATGGGCAACTGGAAAGAGAAAGTCACCCCTTCTACATCGTCATCATCTATATGGCGAATCATCTCCACTAAATAGCCATTCACGTCTAACTGCAAGCCTTGTTGCTTAACCGCGTTAAACAGCGCTTCTAAAGCCGTGCTGTAGGCGACATCGGAAACCAGATACACATCGCTACACAAGTAGTATCCTTCTGGAATGATCATATCGTAACGCTCTTTAGCCACTTGCCAGTTACCGATTTCAGCGTCTATGTCGTCCCACTTGTTTCTCATCTGCTTAATTGGTGTTGTGCCCATGAGTTGTGTTGATTTCAGACCGTACATTTCAAACACGGTATCCCAATCAGGATCGTCCAATTTGAGCTTCTGCATACCGCGCTCTGGATACCAAACCAATTCTGTCGGCATCGACTTAACCAGCTCTTTCTCGATGGAAGACTGCACACCCGGATGCGCCAGTCTCTGGATAAAATCCGCGGTTTCCTTGGGGGTTGCGTTGTAACCCATTTCTCGGATGTGCTTTGCCGTCACGCCCAACTCACGCTTGAGCGCCTTGCCTAGCGACTGTGACGATGAAAATCCACAATACTGAGCTATCTCAATAACGCTCCATGGCTCGTCATTGATCAACAAACTAACCGCAATCTGTAGACGTACTCGGCTTAGGTACTGCCCCGGCGTTTCATTAAACAGCTCTGTAAACTGACGATGAAAGTGGTATGGCGAAATTGCGCTTTCGGTTGCGATCTCTTCCCAAGTACGACGTTCACCCCACTCTTCATGCATTAAATTAAGTGCATGGCTAAAGCGTTTTTGGAGGTGCTCTGGCAAAGATTCCACTAACGCAATCTCAGGCACCAGCTTAAAGCCAGGCACTGATTGATAGTCAGGTTTGCTCTGTTGCGTCATACGGTCTTTGTTCTCAGGCATAGAAGCTCTTGTCTCTGTCGACTTGATCGAATTCGATCGCTTGGCTTCACTATCGTCTTTGTCCTTTATAAAATCAATCATGAGCGCTCCAAAGTGAGCTGTGTCTGTACATGTGGTTCTTGTTCGACCTGCTCTTTTTCAATAAGCTCTTCAGCTTGAGGCGCTTTTCGGCAAAACAGACCAAGCAACACAGGTATCAAGATCAACGTTACCGCAGTGGCAAACAGTTCACCAAATACCAAGGATACCGCTGCAGGCTTTAGGTATTGTGCTTGTTCCGCAGTTTCGCTTAGTAACGGCAGCAAGCCACACACAGTGGTTATCGTAGTTAAGAAGATCGCTCTCAAACGGCTGGTGCCTGCAATTACTAACGCCTTCTGAAGTGGGACACCTTGGCGATATTCCGTATTAAAACGCGTGATCAGCACCAACGAGTCGTTAATCACGATCCCCGTCATGGCCATCATACCGAACATTGAAAGAATGCTGATCGGCAAGTCCATCAAGTAATGACCAAAAATCGCACCTGCGAATCCAAACGGGATGACTGCCATGATAATCATTGGTTGCCAGTAAGACTTCAAAGGCACCGCCAACAAGATGTAGATCATCAGCAGAGTCAGAATCATTGCGGATTTAAAGCCATCCGACACTTCCCCTATCTCTTCAAATTCCCCACCCGCTTTGATGGTTACGCTTGGATATTGTAGGTGCAGAGACTCAATCGTATCTTCAAGTTGCTCACGTGTTTTCTCTGGTGATTGTAGGTCGCGGTTTTGCTTCCAATAGAGGTTGATCACTTGCTCTCGGTCGCGGCGATAAACCACTTGCGGCTCTTGCTCGTGACGGAACTCAGCAATGTCGCCAATCATTACGCTGCCACCGCTCGGCAACATGATGATGGCTTGTTCTAGCTGAGCTAAAGTTCTGCGCTCATCTCTTGGGTATTGCAGCAATACCTTGGTCTCTTGTCCGTTTTCTAATAGGCGATGAACTTCCCTTTCGCCAAACGCTTCGCCAGCGAGTTGAGCTAGTGTGGCTTGAGTCAAACCAAGCTGTTGACCATATTGATTCAGTACCAAGCGAACTTGCGGTAAGCCATCCTGACCATCATCGTAAACATCTGAAACGCCTTTTAGCGAAGCTAAAGTATCTGCTAGCTGTTCACTGACACGAGACGCTAGTTCACGATCGTTGGAAGAGATCGTTAAGAACGTGCCGCCAGCAGGCTCCTCTGCCGCGCTGAATTTCACCGAGTAAGCCCCTTCGATTTGCCCAGTACTTTCTCGCCATCGCTTCAGCAGTAAGTTACCCGGCAATAAGCTTAAAGATTCATTGGTAAGTTCGGCAGTGACTTCAATTTCGCCATAGCCATCAGACCATGCAAGCAGGTTCACCACGGGCTTCTCTTGTAATGGGTAATCATCCATTAAGCCTTTTTCTACCTGTGTCATCGCTTGTTCTACTTGCAGCAAGGCTTGGCGCTGTAGTGGCAATGGCGCACCATCTTCTAACTCAATCACCGCTGTAATGTATCGCCCTGGAATTTCAGGGAACAGCGCACTGCGAATCGCCCCATTCGACCACATGCCATAAGCCAGTGATATAACCGCCACAAACCCAAGCAAAGACGCCACTTTGTAGCCAAGTGCAAACTCCAATACCGGCTTGTAGATGTTGAGATTGAACCACTGCAACCCACCTTGAGCGGTATTCTGAACCTTGGCGAAAATACTGGTAGATGGCTTTTTCACTGAAAGCTGAGCCAAGTGTGACGGTAGAATGAATTTGCTTTCAATCAGCGAGAAGATCAAAGCGAAGATCACCACTGCCGAAAACCCAGCAAGTACCTTGGCTAACTCATTGTTAATCCATAACATTGGAGAGAATGCCGCAATGGTTGTCAGCACACCGAATACCGTTGCCACCGACACGGAGTGTACACCCTGCCAAGCGGCTGTTTTTCCGTTTATATTAGAAGAATAGCCTGCGCTACGCGTCCGTTTTTCATGTATCGCTTCACCGACAACCACTGCGTCATCCACCAGCACACCGAGTACCAAGATAAAGCCAAACAAGGTGATGTCGTTGATGCTGTAGTTAAACCAATGCATTGCAGCGAGCGTTCCTGTCAGCGCAATTGGAATCCCCATTGCGACCCAAAACGCGAGCCTAATCTCAAGAAATATTCCGAGTAAAATCAGCACTATCAACAAGCCTTGCCATGCGTTTTCGCTCAAACGAAACAGCTGTTCTTCAATGTAAGGTGCCATATCAGCCATGGTATTCAGCTCAATATCCGAAGGCAGAATCGCTCGTTGTGCATCCAGGGTTTCACTGATCGCTTCGCTGACTTTAAGCAGGTTATCGGTTTGGCTAGTACTGACCAACAAAGCAATGGCATTGGAACCGTTGTTACGCACGATAGAACCGCTGTATTGGTAGCCACGGGTCAGCTTGGCAATGTCTCCCAAGTGTATTTTTCCGTTACTTCCCGAAATCACGACAAGCTGATTGAGCTTCTGCAAATCATCAGCGTAACCGTCACCACGAATCACCATTCGGCCTTTGTCACTAATAAGCTCTCCGCTGCGAGACTCAAGTGAGCGCTGCTCAACTAAACCTGCAAGATCTTCCAAGCTCAGCCCTAATGCTTTGAGTTCATCAGGGTCTGGCTCGATCACCAACTGAGGTGTTCGAGTTCCCCAGTTTGATACCTTTGAAATTTGAGGGTTCTTCTTCAGCGCTTGTTCAAGCTGCTTAGCAATCGGTTGTAATTCGTCGTCGGTTCTTGGGCCTGACACCACAACAAACGCGGCTAAATTGGTAAATTCATTACGCACCACTTGCGGTCTTTCTGCTTGCACGGGAAAGCCGTTGATGGCGTTAACTTGGTTACGAATGTCATCCAACAGCTTGTCTAAGTCTGTGCTGCTGGTTTTACGCACCACGACTCGTGACATTCCAGCACTCGATTGGCTGGTGATCTGCTTGATGCCTGCAATGCCACTAATCGACTCTTCGATTCGTTGCGTCACGCTCTCATCAATCTGTTGTGCAGTACCGCCAGGATAAGCCACAGTAATACTGATTGATGATGGTGCGATTTGCGGAAACGACTCAACACGCAGTTGTCCAAACGCCAACACACCGCTGATAACAATCGCCATCATCAACAAATTGGCAGCGACTGGATTATTAATGAACCATTTTGTCATCCAACTCATCGGTTTGATTCCTTAATCTGTGCGACATCAGATTTGCCCGCGAGCATGGCTTCGGAGCGACCGTCATCGAATTTAGGCGCGACCTGTTTACCGATTAACATCGAAGAAAGCGGATATTGCACCACGCGGCGAGCCTTATTACTTCGATCATTAAAGCGAATATCAAGCTCTTGGCTGCCTTGACCAATAAGCGTTACCGACTCTTTTCGTAGGCGATCTTCTGTATCTAATGTCCACACATAGCCGTCTCTCGTCATTGCACTCAGAGGAACACTGACTACGTCATCTTGTAGACCAAGGTTAACCACAGCTTGAACCTGCTGATTAGGGAATAGCCTAGGCTTGTGTTGGTAAGGATCTTCAACCGAGAGCACTACTTGTCTTTGACGAGTCACCGATTCGACTTCCGGCGACACATAGCGCACCTTCGCTGGCCATTGATGACCAGAACGACTCACGACACGAATACTCGGCTTAACCAAGGCAGTTTGCACTTGTTGCCAATGCATTTCAGAGATTGGAAGCTCGATATCAATCGAATCACTGGCAGCTAACTCAAAGGTCACTTGCCCCGCCTCTACCCACTCTCTCGGACTAATGTGACGCTTCATGACCACAGCATCAAAAGGCGCGGTGATCGTCGACTCTTCCACTAGTTTCTTCGCACTGACATACGCTTGTTTGGCTTGTTGCAGGTTAGCTTTTGCGGCAAGCACTTGGGGCTCTCTGCGTGCAAAAGACGAACTTGTTTTTGGGTTGAGCATTTTGAGAGCGACAGTTTGTTCATGTTTAGCCTGTTTCAATTCCAACTCCGCTTGCTTTAACGCGCTTAACGCTTGCGCTAGGTTCGCATCAACGGCGCTGGTATCTAGCCTCGCCAGCACATCGCCCTTTGTCACTAATTGTCCCGGTTCGATGTTTTCATTCAGCCACTTAAGTTGCGCACTACTCGACGCTTTAAGTTGAATTGGCCAGCGAGCAGCGGTTAAACCGAGTACCGTTAACGTCGATTCGTGCTGCGAAGGTGTCACCTCCAACACAGAAACGGGTGCCAGTACTGCTTGCTTCTTCACAGGTTCCGCTGCCTCAGGTTCCAATTCATCGACAACAATCAAGGCAACAAAGATAGCTGCACAACCGACTAATACCGAAAGTGGCTTTTTAAACTTCATAAGGCATCTCCTTGGTAGCCTGTTGGACAGAGGTAGGATTGAGTCGCTGACTGATCTCAGTAAGACGAGAAAGGGTTTGTAGCGTAATTGGCAGCATCACTGCGGTTTCAACAAACTCCAGTGAATAAGTAACGATAGAGAACACTTGTCCTGCAGTCGGCTCGATAAGCTGACTCACCATCCACAAATTGCCCACGACTGCGCCAAACAAAACGGTAAAGATCAGTCCATAGACAATCGCCTCAGTGTCTGAGAGTTTAATTTCACACTGTTTAAGTCGCTCAAAGTGCCAGCGAAGCGCTGATAAGCGAACACCGCTCAGCAACTGAACCTGCTGTTCAACTTGATCGTTAAATTGGCCGTTAAGCCGCGCGAAGGTTTGGTGAAACAAACCATAGATGGCGAGCATCGACAGCCCAGCAAACAACATGCAAAGCGCCAATGAGAAATGGAATGTAGAGAGAATCACCACAGTTGCAACAAGCTGCACCACTGCTGTCATCAAAGCAGGTAAGTCGTCTTCTAGGAAATCAACCAGCTCACGCGACATGGTGAGCCGAGCGTCTTTGGTTGATACAGATAAGCCTCGTAGGTTTCGCTCCACGATATTCGCCAGTTTTACACGAATCGCCCCATAAACGCGGGTGTCGTAGAAACGACGAACCACGCTGAGAATGACCAGTACAAAGAGGATCAGTGCCAGCATCACCAAAGGCTGGAAGCTTTGGTTTAACACGCCGTCGATGGCGTAACCAATAAACAATGGCAACAGAATAAGCATCACGTTTTCAGCTAGGACCATTAACCAAGTCGCAGCGACCTTTAATGGGTTAAGCCGAATAATCGTTAGCAGAGAGACGGGATGTTTGAATAGCATTATTGAGCCCATAAATGAATATGGCCTCAGTATTACCAATTCGGCATGGGAAAAAGTGTCCCAGATTGCTGTATTGGGAAATCACATGCAATTCAAGGGCAGCAAACTCTATAGGCGACGAACTGAATTACATTAATTAGAGGGAAGTTCAGACAGGAAGGTTGAATTTATCGAAGTGGAAACTGGGATAACTCACCCGACAGAAGAAAACAATGATTCGCTTATGTTTTGTACAAACGTATTGTTTATTAGGTACGTACTGTCGGGCGTAAATTAAATTAGCTACTTAGCGTGTCTTCGAATACACCTAGCTCACGCCCCAGCCAGATCGCACGTACTGTATGGTCTAATGTTTCTTCACCACCAGTTACTGGGTGAATCAGCACCGACATATCACCGCGCTCTTGCTCAAGCCATTCCACGATGCCTGACTCTTTGTTGGCAAAATGAATCTCAAACATCGGCATTTTATGTGGGCCAACCAAACGTTGTACTAAAGGAAAAACCTCTAATACATCTTTACGCTCAGATAGAATCTTTTGACGAAGTGTTTCTGCTTGCTCCGCAAATCGCAGAGGGAAATAAACATGACCGTGGTACATGGCACCATCCTTTAGAATTATGATGTCGCAAGTTTATACCTAAACCACCATCAATAGCTAAAGCTAAATATGATAAGTCAGCACTCACGCTTTCACGCCGTATCTCAGTTGTAAGCTGTCTTTTGCACAAAAGAAAAGCGCCATACATAACCTTATGCATGGCGCTCATTGAAGTAGCAACTTGAGGGTAAGCCTCAAACCGACCTACGTTAGATCTTTTTACTGTATGGGTTTAGTGCACATTTCAGTCTCTTTAATACGACCAATGCGGTCACACGCCCCCAACTAAACAACACTCTTTGATGTAAACGGAAAATAGTGTCGTAAAGGTTTCGCACAAATCGACCACGCAAAAGTACTCTGTCATTCATCAGCGCGCCGACCGCATAGTCATGACCAACCGCTACCAACATGCCTCCATCATGGAAAACAAAGGGTTGTAATGCCTTACCTTTCGCTAAACGCTTGAACTGCTGAGCCAAGTGAGCCGCGGCTTGATTAGCAGCTTGAGCTCTTGGTGGAACAAAAGAACCATCCGGTTGTGGACATTCTGCACTGTCGCCAATCACAAAGATATCGTTGTCATTGGTTGTTCTTAGTGTCTGATCTACAACTAGTTGATTGATTCGATTTGTCTCTAAACCATCTAATTCACTTAGCCAATCTGCACATTTAATACCAGCAGCCCATACTTGCAGATCTGCTGAAATAATCTCATCTTCTGAAGTGACTAATTTCGCCTCTTCAGCTCTTTGAATGCGAGTCCCAGTTCTAACGTTAATGCCTTGTTTTACCAAAGCTTCATGAACTCGTTTCGACATGCATTCAGGCCCAGCAGGCAACACGCGATCAGCCGCTTCGATCAAAGTGATCTCAAGACTGCCTTCCTGACGATAGCGCTGTAGCTTGGCACTCACTTTTGCTAGCTCCGCCGCCAGTTCAACGCCTGTGGCACCTGCGCCGACAATTGAAATTTTACGCTGACTGCTTGCTCTCAGTAGAGGGTTGATCTCCTGCCAAGCTTTTTGGGCTTGCAATGCTGAATCAAGGAATAGACAGTGTTCACTCACACCTTCTGTTTTAAAGTCATTGCTGATGGCGCCGACTGCGATAACAAGATAGTCGTATTCTAGCTCTTGCGTCGTGCCGCTAAAATGATTCAGTTTGATGACTTTACTAGCACGCTCTAAGCCGCTCATTGAAGCTTGAACATAGGTGTAGCCATTACAAGATGCATGTTGGAAGTAGCTGACAGCGTCGAGTTCTTCGTCGAATGTTCCCGCTGCAATTTCGTGTAAGCGCGGTTTCCAGTAGTGGTGTGACGATGGCTCGACAAGTGTCACATCATAACGTTTATCACGACCTAAACGCGTAACCAACTCCAGGCCAGCAGCGCCGCCACCAACCACAACAATCTTTTCTTTCTGTTTCAACATTCGCTTACCCACCGTACCTAAAGGCAAAATCTTTCTGATGGAGCGCATTATATTTATAACAAAATTAATGATAATCCCAATTTAAATAAAATCACCTTTACTAATTTGTAATAATAAAACTCAAATTGATTCATTGCCGGATCAAAAAAGCGCCACATTCAAAAAGAATTTGTGACGCTTCTGTCTACCTTAAATAAAAACTAAGGCTTTAGTTTCAGTACCTTATCAATATCTTCAGCCGAGTGGCGCTCTGGTACTTGTTCCCACTCTTCACCCCATGAACGGTTAATAATACGACCACGTTGGAAGCCTTCACGCGCTTCTAGTAACTTCGCCCAGCGAACGACATTGGTGTAAGAGTCAACCTGCAAGAACTCAGCAGCATCATAAAGGTTACCGAGTACTAGGTTGCCATACCAAGGCCAAATCGCCATATCAGCGATAGTCAGCTCTTCTCCAGCAACAAAGGTACTATTTGCTAGCTGCTTATCCAGTACGTCTAGTTGACGCTTAGCTTCCATCGCGAAACGGTTAATTGGGTACTCTTGCTTTTCATCTGCGTAAGCGTAGAAGTGACCAAAGCCACCACCTAGGAATGGGGCTGAGCCTTGTGCCCAGAATAGCCAGTTAAACGTTTGAGAACGAGCAGCGCCCTCTTTCGGTAAGAAGTGACCAAACTTTTCAGCCAGATGAACAAGAATGGAAGCCGATTCGAAAACGTTCACGTCTTCATTGCCAGATTTATCGACCAAAGCAGGAATTTTCGAGTTAGGGTTTACGCCAACAAAACCAGAAGAGAATTGATCCGACTCGCCAATATTGATCAAGTACGCATCATATTCAGCTTCTTTCACGCCCGCGGCTAATAGCTCTTCAAGCATGATCGTCACTTTTTGGCCATTCGGTGTGCCAAGAGAATACAATTGCAGAGCATGTTCACCAACAGCCAGATCCTTGTCGAATCGAGCACCAGATTCAGGGCTATTGATATTTGCCCACTTGTTACCACCGGCAGTATCGTTAACCCATACTTTTGGTGGTGTGTATTGTTGTGACATGATATTTCCTTATTAGTATAGGGTCTTACCAACAGATATTAGGTCACATTTACTCGGTTAAAACCCCTCAATACGTTTTCTTTTCAAACTGTTAAGCATGCCTTATTCCAGAAAGACATATCCAACACACAGCCCCCTTTGTCTAAGCATTCACAAACCAGCCCAGCGCAAAATTGATGTTGGTTAAAACAAAGTACCATTTAATGACAACATCCCTAGAGCTTCAATAAAGCTGTGATAATATCGACTCATTACAACAAATAGGAATTTGGCAATGTCTTCAGATTACAATGGCTCAAGCGCGGCATACGCTCGCCAAGAGCAAGGTTACCGTGAGAAAGCACTCAAACTTTACCCTTGGGTTTGTGGTAAGTGTGCACGTGAGTTTGTTTATTCAAACCTTCGTGAACTTACCGTTCACCACGTCGACCATGACCACACGAATAACCCTGAAGACGGCAGCAACTGGGAACTATTGTGCCTTTACTGTCACGATCATGAACATTCTAAATACACAGACCACGAACGCTACGGTGTCGATGCCACAGCACGTTTAGACGACCACCAAACGGCGACACATAACCCGTTTGCTGATCTAGCGAAAATGATGAAAAAGTAAAACGCTCTTCATTCCTGGCTCGATAACAAGAAACCCCAGTATGTCGCCATACTGGGGTTTCTTTTATCTGAGGCTATATAGATTCTCGCAGGATCAAAAAAGCCTTCCGAAGAAGGCTTTTGAAAATCTGTTTTTAATTATGCTGCAGCTTGCTTGCGAGATTCTTCAATCTGTTTCTCACGTTTCTTTAGTGTCAGCTTATCGCGGTAAGAGAACCACACGTAAGACACAACCACTAAGAAGAATAGGTAAGACAATGAGAAGATGAATGGTGACTGGATAATATCGTTAGAGATACCCCAAGACACACCTACCACTGTTACCGCGATTTTTGCAAAGAAACCGCACATTAGCAGCACTAGTGCTAGTTGTGGGAAACGTGTGCTGCGGAATGCAAGCCAGTAGCAACTACCCACTGCAAGTGCTGCAATGTAGAAACCGAATAAGAAAGAATGAATATGATCAGCGGCTGCTACACCACCAGTAATCGACATCAGTAGAATTAAAAATAGTTTCATAACACTTGCCTCTTAGTAGACTAGAAACGCATCCTTTCAAATTTGAAATCTCAGTTTGCATGCTATTTTCCCACTTTTTACGGACAAAACAAGCCCAAAAAACGAACAAATTGTAACCAACAAGAAACACAACACCCCACATTAACAATCAATTAACATTCGTAAATTCAACAAACTAAGTCCCCTCTGGGGTTGTGGCGATTAATGTCCAATTTGATTTATTTTGTTACACAAAATTAACCACAGAAATAATTTAAAATTAATTGCAATGATGTGATGACAGCACGGTTTGTAGGGGCACTAGCAGGAAGAGATTGGGTAAAAGCATGAATACTGGAGCCTAAACCAGCAAAGTGTACAAAAAAGAAAGGTGTTAACAACAACTGCAACACGCATAAAAAACAGTTCTTTAACAACTCAAGTTTAATTTTGATAAAAATGGAAAAAGAGATTCCAATCACATTTTTATTGGTTATAATCCGCGCT
Source organism: Vibrio sp. 99K-1 (assembly GCF_013114585.1). Taxonomy (NCBI): domain Bacteria; kingdom Pseudomonadati; phylum Pseudomonadota; class Gammaproteobacteria; order Vibrionales; family Vibrionaceae; genus Vibrio; species Vibrio sp. 99K-1. Next base: position 224,274 of record NZ_VTXF01000001.1, on the reverse strand, counting down.
CTTTTGCGCTATCTGTTGATAAACGCAAACTAATTTTGAAGAAACAATCACAATAACCCGTCTTTAGTCCTGTGGCTCTCACTAGACCAAAGACAAAACTGAGAATAAAAATGAGCAAGATTGATAAAGCTACACGTATCCTGCTAGCAGGCTTCTGTATCAACCTTTGTCTTGGCATCCTGTATGCTTGGAGTGTATTTAACAAAGCCCTACAAGGTGAAGGCTGGTCTGCAGCTGAAGCATCAGCACCATACGCGACTGCAACAATCACATTCTCTATCTGTCTTCTTGTTGCTGGTATCCTACAAGACCGCATGGGTCCACGTAAGATCCTAATTCTTGGTACAGCTCTTACTGGCCTTGGCATGATCGCATCTGGTTTTGCGACTTCTCCACTAATGCTAAACATCACATTCGGTGTGATGGCAGGCGCTGGTATCGGCTTCGGTTACGCATGTCTTTCTCCTTCTGCAATGAAGTGGTTCCACCCTTCTAAGAAAGGTATGGTTAACGGTCTTATCGCAGCAGGCTTCGGTCTAGCGGCAATTTACCTTGCTCCAGTTACTGCTGCTCTTATCGAGAGCATGGGCATCCAAACAAGCTTCAAGATTCTTGGTGTTGGTGTACTAGCAATCGCTGTACCTCTAGCAGCAACAATCAACAACCCACCAGCGGGTTACTCTCCAGCTGAACCAAAAGTAAAAGCTGGCCAAGCTCCAAAAGCTGTTAAGAAGAGCGAAGACTTATCTTGGAAAGTAATGCTGAAGACTCCTCAGTTCTACTCTCTATGGATCATGTACGCATTCGCAGCTTCTGTTGGTCTAATGATCATCGGTAACATCACAAGTATCGCAAGCGCACAAGCAAACCTACCGAACGCGGTTTACCTTGCTTCTATCCTTGCTGTATTTAACTCAGGCGGCCGTGTTGCTGCTGGTATGCTTGCTGACAAAATCGGTGGCGTTCGTACTCTTCTACTTGCGTTCATTCTGCAAGGTGCAAACATGGCGCTATTCGCTACGTTTAACACTGAGTTCACGCTAATCATCGGTACTGCAGTAGCAGCGGTTGGTTACGGTACTCTACTAGCAGTATTCCCAACGCTTACAGCTGAGTTCTACGGCCTGAAAAACTACGGTACTAACTACGGCGTGCTTTACACGGCATGGGGTATCGGTGGTGCAATCGGTACAGCGGTTGTTGGTTACTCGATGACTAACGGCGACAGCTACGGCCTTGCTTACACTATCTCTGCAGCAATGATGGCAGTATGTATTGTTCTAGCAATCATCACTAAGCCAATGTCTGAAGCGAAAGCGGCTGAGCTAAAAGCATCTCAAGCTTAATCTGATAAAAGATTGAATTTGAAAAGAAAGAGCTTAACCTTAGGGTTAGGCTCTTTTTGTATCAAGCGACGTATCAAGTGACATTAGAATCCACTCCTCAACTACACCCAACTTACTATCTCGACAACTTCAATCGACTGATTGAACACGCTCAAACGTACTACCCTGACCTTCTGAGCGCCGATGAAACTCGTTGGCTACAAGGTTACAAGCGCCTTTCTACACCTAGCCAGTGTTTAATGGTTCGTTTGCTGTCTCGTAAGGGGTGCTGGTTTCGCAGTGATAAACTCGACTACGTTGAAATACCCAACCTTCCCGATGCGCTGCAAGAGCTGAGCACATCCGGCTTTATCGCACTGAGTAATCCTAAAGCTACACACAACCTTGTCATCACAGAGCATGAGTTAGGCTTACACTTGCTCACCAAGCCTGAGCTATTAAACCTATTTCCTCCCCTCAAAAGCAGTAAGTCGGCTAAAAAGGACGTGCTATTGGGGCTGCTGACTCAACAACCTTTTGATAATTATCAAGCCTTAACATTTGACTGTATCCATGTTATTGAAGCCGAAGTTATCGATGTATTACTGCTACTCTTTTTTGCCAATACATACCAAGATCTCAGTCAGTTCGTTTTAAGCGATCTTGGCCTCAACACTTTTGAAAACTACCCATTGAGCAAGCAGCGTCGCTTCTTCAACTCCAGAGAGCAGCTCAACCAACTGCTCTCAATGCGCGATGTTCAGCGCCAATATTATGAAGGTGACCGTAAGGACAGCGATGTTCTTGAGCACCTTTTGCAATCCTTACCGTGTGAATCAGAACATCGCACCATCGCGAGAAAACGAGCACGCCTGATCAATGACATTGCTCGTGATCTAGAAAGACTCAATCAGAACGAAAAAGCCGTCCATTGGTTTAAAAAATCATCACTTCCACCGAGCAGAGAGCGGCTTGCTCGCATCTACGACAAGCAAGATGAGCTAAACCTAATGAGTGACACCGTCACGGAGATGCAAACAAATCCATCCGATGTATCAGAACTGGAAGTCGCCGTTAAGCTTGAGCAGCGATTGCTACGCAAGCAGGGGCAAAAGGTTCCACGCGCATCAAAGCCGATTTGCGAACAAATTAGGTTGGAATTAGACCTAAGCCAAACCAGAGTTGAACTTGCCGTTAAGCAACATTTTGAAACTCAAGGTTGGGACGTCTACTTTTCAGAGAACAGCTTTCTGTGTGGGTTATTCGGCTTAGCGTTTTGGGATGTGATTTTCTCAGATGTGGAGGGGGCGTTTATCAACCGCTACCAACATAGACCGCTGGATCTCTATCATTCCGACTTTCAACAAAAGCGTGAATTGCAAATCAATGCCGTATTCCAAACCATCTCGAACCAAGGTATTGAACACTTGCTCGATGTCTATGATGAAAAGCTTGGCATTGCTAATCCGTTTGTTCATTGGAATCACTTCCCTAAAGCACTCATCGAACATAGCATCCACTCAGTACCACGAGCCTTGCTGATCGATCTCTTCAAAGTCATATTGAGTGACCTAAAACTGTTTAGAACCGGAATGCCTGACCTGATCGCATTTAAAGATGACCAATTTCACTGGATAGAAGTCAAAGGCCCTGGAGACAAATTACAAGACAACCAATGGCGTTGGATAAAGGAATTTGAGCGACTCTCAGTCCCCTTTTCTGTTTGTTACGTTAACCAGTAGGTCTGAATACTGAGCTCTATGCCCGCAGCCAAGCCTTGCGAATCGCTCAATCCTATAGAGATCTTGTCTACAAAATTGTCAGAACATGAGCATTTTCAATCGTTTTCGATATAATTAGAAAAAATGCCAAATATCTAAGTACGTATGAATTTGAAAAAACTCTTCATTTTGTCTCTTGTCAGCGTGTTCTCAGGTTGTGCCGTGTACGCGGGTCTAAACTTCGATGAGCTGTTTGGCGAACAACAAGTTCGTGATCGCCAAACTCCTATCCTTTCAGCTCAATCGCAACACTTTCTCAACGAAGTTAAACCGATCATTGATAACCGATGTGTGGTTTGTCACGCCTGCTATGATGCTCCTTGCCAACTAAAAATGTCTTCTGTGGAGGGTATCGACCGAGGTGCAAGTAAAGCACTGGTTTATCAAGGTACGCGTTTAACGGCATCGGCTCCTACTCGCTTGTTTGAAGATGCGTTGACCACACAAGAGTGGCGCGACGCTGATTTCCACCCTGTTCTCAACGAACGTATGCAGAACTCGACCGCTAACTTAGATGCTGGGCTTGTCTCTCGTATGTTGATTCAGAAAGAGAATCATCCACTTCCGGAGCAAACGCAGCTAGAAGGCTTCGACTTTTCCATCGATCGTGACCAGCAGTGTCCGACTATCGAAGAGTACGCTCAATATGAGAGAGATTACCCTACGTGGGGTATGCCTTATGGGATGCCTAACTTAGACAAGACAGAATACGCGACTCTGATGAGCTGGCTAGAAAATGGCGCTTTGATGAACGAACATATTCCGCTAAGTGAAGCTGAGCAAGAGCTGGTTAATACTTACGAAAAGTTCCTCAACAAAAGTTCAAGAAAGAGCCAGCTTTCAGCACGTTACATCTATGAGCACTTGTTCTTATCACACGTTTATTTTTCTGAGTTAGGACAGCCGACACGTTTCTTCTCGATCGTTCGTTCTGCTACACCTCCTGGCGAACCAGTTAAGCGCATCACCACTCGTCGTCCTTATGACGATCCAAAAGTACCACGCGTGTACTACCGTCTTATCCCTGAGCAAGGCACAATTGTCGACAAGACACACATGCCTTTTGCCCTCAACGAAGAGCGCCTGCAAAGCTGGAACACTTGGTTTGTTGATGCCGATTACACTGTAGATAAGCTGCCAAGTTACGATATTGATGTTGCCGCGAACCCAATGACCTCGTTTGAAGCTTTGCCGGTAAACTCTCGCTTTAAGTTCATGCTCGACAACGCTCAGAACACCATCATGGCTTACATCAAAGGCCCAGTATGTCGTGGTCAGTTAGCATTGAACGTGATTAACGACCGATTCTGGGTATTCTTTATCGACCCAGACAAAGCCGATCTTCCAGAGATCAACGCCTTCTATGCAAGCCAACGTGACAATCTTAAGCTTCCAAGTGAACTTGAAAGTAACACGGTTCCTGCAACTAACTGGGTTAGATATTCAAAACAGCAAGCACGTTACCTAGAAGGGAAATCAGATTTTGCTAATAAGTGGTTTAAGAATGGCGAGAACTTAACGACAGACGTTATCTGGGATGGCAATGGGACCAACCCGAACGCTGCCCTTACTGTTTTCCGCCACTTTGACAGTGCATCAGTTGTGCAAGGCTTAGTAGGCCCTCAACCAAAAACCGCGTGGATTCTGGATTACGCACTTTTAGAGAGAATTCATTACCTACTTGTAGCTGGCTTCGATGTTTACGGAAACTTCGGCCACCAGCTCATAACGCGTATGTTTATGGATTTCTTACGTCTTGAAGGTGAAAGTAACTTCTTAACACTACTACCAAAGGATGTACGCCACCTTGAGCACTCAAGCTGGTACCAAAATCAAAGCGTCCAGTTGAGCGACTTCTTGCAACGTAATATCGCACCTTTTGATCAGCCAACTAGCGTGGTGTACAAAACGGCCGATCCAAAACGTGAGTTGCTCGATAAGCTTAAAGATAAGTTGAACCCAATACTTAATGACCGTTATGAGATCGTTGATACTGGCTTTAGCCGTAAAAATGAAGCACTGCTTAAACAGGTAAGCTTGGTTAAAGGTGAAGGCTTACGCCATGTCCCTCAACTCGTGATGATCATGATTGAAGGCGAAAACGGTGAAGAGCAGCTGTTCACCATGATTCACAACAACGCTCACAGCAACATTTCTAGCCTGTTTAACGAAGAAGGTAACAGAGATTACGCTAATGACGACTTAACGCTCGTCCGAGGTATTGTAGGCAGCTATCCAGCCGCTTACCTATCACTGACAGAGAAGGAAATTCCAACTCTAGTGAAGTCTCTACAAAACTTACAGACTGAAGAAGATTACGTGGCGCTGCTTGATAAGTTTGCCATCCGACGCAGCTCTAGTGAGTTCTGGCCATTCAGTGACCGTGTACATCGTTGGTACCAGCAAGACCAACCAATTGAGTTCGGCCTGTTGGACTACAACCGTTTCGAAAATCGTTAGTCCTCAGATGCCGCTTTAAAAACAAAAATCCTCTGTCTTGGCAGAGGATTTTTTGTTTCTGGCTGCGCGGTTAGACAGAGCTCAGCTTAGCCTAAGAAGCTCATTATGTGGCAGAGAACATTCTATATCAGACATGTTGTTGCAACGCCGCTAGAGAGTCTTTAACTAGCTCTGTTAATTCTTCAGAGCTGTTCTTGTATTGCGTTAATGGCTCACTGCTTATCTCAATGTTCTTACACAATTCAAACAAGGCTAATAGTCCTAAGCTGCCAGCCGACCCTTTGAGCTTATGAGCGAGCGATTTCACCTCACGGGCGTTCTCCGCATCATTGGCGTCAGCCATTTCTTTTAACGTTTCAAGGCTGCTTTGTTCAAAGAGCCCGACAATCTGCTTCATCTTGTCCAAACCAAGAATAGACAAGTCGCCTTCTATTACTTTGCTATCAATTATCAGTTTGCTATCAGAAGTGGTCACAGGGCTTTCCTCTTGGTCTGGCTGTTTAACTTTGCTTTCGACTACTAGGTCGCTCTCATTACGCTTTTCACAAAAACCATCTTGGTTTCTTTGGCAGGTCGAATCATTAGGATCAGGCTGTGGCAATAGCAAGGTCTTGCCATCTAGTTGAGTCACAATCAGCCTTGCAAGCGCTTCTTTCTCAAGAGGTTTTGGTAAGAAGCCATCAAAGCCAGACGCCAAATAACTTTCTACTTCTTCATTAAACACATGAGCCGATACCGCCACCATAGGAAGCGCATACTGTGTCGTGCTCTCAGGTAAACAGTCTAAAGCAGATGCTTGAACCTCGATCTCTTTCAGTTGCTGAATAAGCTCAACGCCATCGCAGTCCGGGAGGTTGATATCAACAAGTGCAATATCAAAGACCTGTTCACTGTATATCTGACGAGCTTCTTGTCCGGTTGTGGCAATCACGACCTCATGCCCTAGGTTGTTTAGGAAGCCTTCGGCAACAATGCAGTTCACTGGGTTGTCTTCAATCAACAGCACTTTAGCGCGGATACAGGTTTCAACCATTGCAGCTTTAGTTTCGATTTTTTCACCAGCTTGAAGCGGTAAAGAGAACCAAAACTGACTGCCTTCCCCCTCTTCTGAATGAACGCCAATATCACCATTCATTGCCAACATGATGCGTTTACTGATCGCCAGACCTAGCCCAGTGCCACCCGTTGTGTTTCGACCACTGTTGGTTTGGCTAAACGCATCAAACAAGCACTTTTGTTCGCTTTCATGTATCCCAACGCCCGTATCGGACACTTCAAACATGACGCGGTTTTCATCTTCGAGATCTAAGCTGATGAAGATGTCGACATCACCTTTATCGGTAAACTTAATTGCGTTACCAACCAGGTTATTCAATATCTGGCTAATACGGGTGACATCACCACGCCAGTAGCGCTGTACATCGCTCTCAATATGGTAGCTAAAGCCAAGCTTCTTCTCGGCTGCGCGCCCTTCCATCAATTGATAGGTATCTTGAACCATTTGATGCAAGTCAAAAGACGCAATCCTTATCTCAAGGTGCCCAGCTTCAATTTTAGAGTAGTCCAATACATCGTTGAGAATGGCTAATAAGTTCTTACCGCTGCGGTTAATGATGTCAGCATAGCCCGATTGCAGAGAGTTCAGCCCGGTATCTTTTAGCAAACGGGCCGTACCCAATACCCCATTCATAGGTGTTCTGATTTCATGGCTCATCGTCGCCAAGAAAGCTGACTTAGCACGGCTCGCTTGCTCGGCGGCACTTCGCGCTTTGGCGTGATTCGTCACCTCGACGTTCAGCTTTTCGTTGGTTTGTTGAAGCTGGTAAGTTCGCTCTGTGATCAGCTCTTCAAGGTGCTCTTTGTGTTCTTCTAGCTCTCGTTTCGCTTTAGCCTCACCCACAGCCACCACTTGTAGCGCCTGCGCAGTGTTTCTTGCTGTGATGATCGCCTCACCCATGTGGGCAAGCTCATCGTTACCTTTTACCGAGATATCGATATTGAGACGCCCTTGAGCAATAGACATCAAGGCAGCAGAGTATTCAGCAAGGCGTTTCACGACCGACACATACACCACTCGCCACACAATAAACGCCACTATCACCAAACCAATAATAGAGATCACCGACAGCGACCATTGCGCGAGGCTTAACGTAGAAGTCAGTTCATCTACCGCCTTTTTTGTGCTCAAGTTGGAGTCGTCGATCAGTTGGTTTACCGTGGTGTTCAGCTCTGAGAATAGCTTTAATGTGTTCTGCATCAATAGCTCAGACTTCTTGGTGTTCTCATACTGTTCCAAAGAGATATCAAACACCACTTGGCGCTTTTGTAATTCATGGAGTAGCTGAGACATTTGCTCTGAACGTGTTGGATCCTCTACCGCTTTCACGCGGCGCACCATGATCCTATGATTCGCTTCAAACTCGGTCTGGATTTGGTGGATACGCTCAACATTGGTTACCGTTTGAGTTTCCTCAATTTGGTTAAGCATTTTAAACGCAAGAAGGTGTAATTCGTGAAGACGCTCTGATAGGTCAAGGTCTACTTCCACCAGCGCATCCAAGGCTTGGTAAGCTTTATCGGTTTCTTTAGTTTCTAGCAGGTCATAGATATGGGTAACGTTAGCAACGGCTATGGTTGCGGTATTCAGCACTTGAGTTCGAGTCAGCTGTTCTAGCTCTTCAGCCAATAAGCGCATCTCTTCAACGCGCGACGTCAGCTCTTTGGTTAGCCAGAGTTTACGTTCTACTGAAACGCCCAGTTCAGCTAGCGTGTTGATAACGCTCTGCACGTTATTTTCAAGTTTATGCAGCAGCTCTGAGTCGAAACTATCGACACCCAGGTCTTTGATGTGTTGCAACAAAGACTCGAGCTGATCAAACAGCAGTGTGCCAGCTTCTTTTCGCTCAGCTTCATTTCTCGCATTAGAAAGAGTTTGCACAGACGAAATGATACGATTACTCAACTCAGAAACCTGACGAGCTTCAATCATCGCTGGTAGCGCTGAATCAACAACGTTTCTCTCTGTTTTTGCAACAAAGCTAAACCCAGATACCCCGATCAATGCTGACAAAAGAACGAGCATCGCCATCACTAAAAATGAGGCCAGCAACTTGCGTCCAATACTTGCTGAAGCTAACAACATAAAACCTAAACCTTAAAACGTTCTTCTTTACCCCTGCAGAATACGCTATATTTTGCAGTGTTTCTTATCTAAAACCAATAAAACGGCAATTCATGCGCACTAAATCCTTCGCGTCAAAACTTCTTTTATCTTTATTTGCGTTAGCCGCCTCTTCCGCTAGCGCTGATGAGCTATTAAGCCCTATCAAACCGGCAACTGCGACGTCACAAAAAGAGAAGATTTGCGCCATCTACCCACACCTCAAGGATTCCTATTGGTTATCTGTGAATTACGGCATGATTTCCGAAGCCGAAAAATTGCAGGTTGAGCTACGAGTGCTAGAAGCTGGAGGCTACCCAAATATCGGCAAGCAAGCCTCGCAACTCGTGCTTTGTACTCAATGGGGTGCCGATGCCATTATTTTAGGCACAGTATCACCAGACGCCTATCACGATAACCTCACCGACTGGGTTGGATCGACACCAGTGTTTGCGACCGTGAATGAGTTAACACTAAGCAAGGAGCAGCAAAAAGTCTTGAAAGGCACGGTTGGTGTTGATTGGTATAAGATGGGCTTTCAAGTAGGTGAATACCTTGCCAAGCTTCATCCTAAAGGTTCAGGCGAAACACCCATTGCACTCTTGCTTGGCCCTCAAGCGAGTGGCGGCACCAAACCTGTGGCGTTAGGATTCTATGACGCGATTAAAGATAGCGATGTAAAAATCGATGTGAGCTATTGGGCTGACAACGACAAAGAGCTACAACGCAATCTTGTACAACAAGTAATAGAACAAGCTCACGTAAAATACATTGTCGGCAGTGCCGTCGCGGTTGAGGCTGCAATCAGCGAGCTAAGAGCGGCGGACAAAACCGATGAGATTGGGCTGATTTCTAGCTACCTAAGTCACGGGACTTACCGAGGTTTGCTGCGAAACAAGGTACTTTTTGCACCAACAGACAAAATGGTGGAACAGGGTCGCTTGTCGGTAAAACAAGCGGTGAGCTATCTACGAGACCAACCTTACGAGATGCACAGTGCACCAAAAATTGAAGCTCTGACCCCTGCAACACTCAAAGATCAAATTATTGCCGATTCATTGTCACCTTCTGAGTTTCGGCCGGTATTCAGTGTGAATCCATAGTGTTATATTGAACCAAGCACTCAATAACTATAAAAATACGAACAATAATTTAGGGAACATTCATGCAAAAAACAACGCGTACTATGCCAACGCATAAACATATCGCTCTAGTCGCTCATGACCACTTCAAACCTGAGCTTCTAAGATGGGTAAAAGAGAATAAAGAGAAGCTACAAAGCCACTTCCTTTATGCGACGGGTACAACGGGTTCTCTGCTAAGCAAAGAGACAGGTTTAGCAATCAAGAGCATGATCAGTGGCCCAATGGGTGGCGACCAACAACTTGGCGCTCTAATTTCAGAAGGCAAGATCGACATGCTGATCTTCTTCTGGGATCCACTCAATGCCGTACCGCACGACCCTGATGTAAAAGCACTACTGCGTATCGCGAGTGTTTGGAACATTCCTGTAGCAACCAACCGCGCTACTGCGAACTTCCTTTTCAACTCTTCACTACTTGAAGAAGAAGTTGTTATCGAGATTCCAGATTACGAAGCGTATCTGGCTGAGCGTACCTAATTCTCGTTAAGACAGATGAGTACGTCACAGACAAAAAAGCCTGCTTAATCGCAGGCTTTCTTTTTATCTAAATATAGAGTTATGAAAAAAGGCTATTTGTCACTCCACACCGCCATTTCGTTGCCACTTGGCTCACGAAAATGAAAGCGTCGACCACCTGGGAAACTGAATATTTCACGATTGATCTCTCCCCCCGCGTCAAGCACGTCACGTTCGGTCTGTTCGAGATCTTCACTGTAGAAAACCATTAATGCCCCGCCCTTTTCTGCATCAGAAGACAAATCACCCAAGTAGAAACCGCCCATTAACCCTTTACCTTCAAAAGCGGAATACTCAGGACCATAGTCCTCAAAGCGCCAACCAAACGCTTGGCTGAAAAACGCCTTGGTCGCTGCAATATCTTTCGCGGCAAATTCGATATAGTTGATTGATCCATGTTCCATATGCATGTCCTTCTGCTTTATGTCTGCAAATAAAATACAGGCGAATGCGACTTAAACCCCTACCTAAACACCCTAGCTAGACGACTACTTTTTACGGACTACAGGGTAGTCGGAGCCGTGTAGCTCTTGTACGAAGCCAGAACCATCGCCACTGTGCGTGATCCACACTTTCTCTTTAGCACGTGTCATCGCTACGTAGAACAAGCGACGTTCTTCCGCGTATGGGAACACGTCTGACGATTCAGTCAATGCACCATCAATATGCAGTTGCTTCTTCTTCGCTGGGAATTGTCCTTCATCCACGCAAAGGATAATAACGAAGTCTGCTTCTTTACCCTTACTGGCGTGACAAGTCATGAAATTGATATCAATGGAGGTGAAAATCTTCTTCCAGTCTTCCAATAATTCTGGCTTGTGATAGTGGTTACGACCAAGCAATAACACCGACTTGTTAGTTTTGCCTTTAGATTGACGGTTAAGTTGATCAAGAATCTTCTCAACTTCTTTACTTGGCGCACTGTATACCGCCTTTTGCTTCTGTTGCTTGAAGCTGTTCAGCTCTTTCGGCAACTGAATTGGGTTTTCCTGCACAAAGCGATTCGCTACTGCGCCCAACTGATTGTTGAAACGATACGTGGTATCGAGGTGATGAATTGTCGAGCTCGCGAAACGATCTTTAAAACCTGTAGTTAAATCAACGTCTGCACCCGCAAATTGGTAGATGGATTGCCAGTCATCACCCACGGCAAAAATAGACGCTTGGTGCTCCGCTTTAGACTGGTTACACAGCGCCTCTACCAAGGCAAGGCGATCGGGTGAGATATCTTGATATTCGTCGATCATGATGAACTTCCAAGGCGAAATAAACTTACCTTTTTCGACGTACTGAGTTGCACGGCTGATCATGGTAGAGAAATCAATATGGTTCTCTTCTTTCAGTGCCTTTTGCCACGCCGTAACACATGGCCAGCAAAGTGATAGTTCACTGTTAAGACGTGTGTAATCGCGGTGGTCAATAAGCTGCTGCTGTACTTCTTTCTTGGTTAAGCCTGATGCGTTCAGCTGTTCTAGTTGCTTTTCAAGCCAGCCAATCAGTTTAAGGTTTGAAACGTGGCTGCCTAGCTCGTCATCACCCGTCAGGTAAGCAATCGGCCATTTAGATAAGTGTTTTTGCCAACGTTTGAAGTTGGTAGGCGTCATCCAGTGCTTCTTCAACCAATCAATACACCATGCTTGGCGCTGGTTATCATCAAGTGCTAACGGAGAAATCACCACACGTTCGGTTTCAACCTCATTCAAGATCTTCAAACCCAACTGGTGGAAGGTATTCACTTGAACCTTCTCAGCGGACAACCCAATTTTACTGTCGAGGCGCTGCTTCATCTCTTCGGCCGCTTCACGACCAAAGGCAAGCAATAAAAGCTCTTCGGCTTGCGCTTGGTGACTTTGCAATAAATAAGCGACACGTGCTGTCAGAACACTGGTTTTCCCTGAGCCCGCACCTGCAAGAATCAGATTGTGGTCATCGTTCATCAAAACCGCATATTGCTGTGACAGGTTCAACGGAGATGACTCACACTGAGCAAACAACACTTCCCAGTTTTTTCTCTCGGTCTCAAGCCATTGCTGGTTTCTTTCCGCTTGTTTAACCTCGGTGTCTGACAACCACCGCTGCATTCTTGCGATGCGATTTGGCATACGCTGCGCAGCTTCGTCCAAAGTCATCGTCATACTCTCTAGGCCAGAGTTAACCTTCTCAACCCAAGTGTTGACTTTAGAATGAGGAAGAAAGGCTGGAAGTTGCTCTAAGCGTAATAACTCAGCTTCCCATTGAGGTACGTGTTCGGCCAGCTGCTCACACTGTGTGTCGTGCCATTTCTGGTATGCCGCCACAGATGCACGTGCAAACTGACGACACTGGTCCCAAGGTAGACCTTGAACTAACCAACTGCGCTGCTTTCCGTCTTGTTGGTTAGCAAAAAACTGTAACGATCCCCAAAACAATCCGCGTTTGATCGCGATCTTGCCACTCCAAATAGTAAACGGGATACGTTCCTCACTGCCCACTGACGACAACAGCAGACGTGAACCATCGAGTTCAACCTGATGGTATTCATTTTGAATAAAAAATTGTGCAGTCTTGTTAGCGCTTAGCTGCATTGGAGTGTGCTCTTAATTGGGAATATTGAATTTATATCATGATGCAATGAGAATTAATAATATCTCATATCTTATCGACGCTTTCATGACCACCTATGGACAATTATGGATAAGTATCAAATTCTTGTGCTTGATTTCTGTTAGGATTATGGTTTTTAGTGCGTCAAGCGAGTGACTGTGGACTTTTCAGCCAAATTACGCCTCTATTGGGCGAATAAAACCATAAATTACAGCGTATTAATTCTCATCACTCTGCTCGGAGTAGTCGTACCTGCTTGGTATTATGGACAGAACACACTCATCACCCCGTTGATTTTAGGTGTTATCGCTGCGGCATTGGCCGAAAGTGATGACAGCTTTACCGGTCGCTTAAAAGCCCTGACCCTAACCTTTATCTGTTTTGCAATCGCTGCCTTTTCTATTGAACTTCTTTTCGACACGCCGTGGTTGTTCGCTTTAGGTTTATTTGCATCAACATTCTCATTCATCATGCTGGGTGCAATCGGGCCTAAATACGCCAGTATCGCCTTTGGTTCTCTGCTAGTGGCCATATACACCATGCTCGGCGCCCATGAGAGCATCAACTTATGGTTTCAACCTTTATTACTCTTAACGGGCGCGGCTTGGTACTACTTCATGTCGATGATTTGGCAAATCGTGTGGCCGATGCAACCTGTACAGCAGAACCTTGCTACGGTGTTTGACCAAATTGGCACCTACATGGAATCTAAGGCTGAGCTTTTCTACCCTGTTTCTGACCTTATTCCTCAACCACACCGCATTATTGAAGCCAAATTGAATGCGAGTACCGTGAATGCGCTCAACATGTGTAAAGCAACGCTACTTAACCGTTCTAAGCGTGGGCACATTGATGGCCCTAGTGACCGCTTCTTAAATACTTATTTCATCGCGCAAGACATTCACGAGCGTGTGAGTTCGACCCACTATCGTTATCAAGAGCTTGCTAAACACTTTGAACGCTCTGATGTGCTATTCCGCTTCAAATACCTACTGGAAGCGCAGGCAACGGCATGTAAAGAGGTGGCGAGCTCACTCAAGGTCGGCACCGAGTATCAACATGGTGATAAGTCAGTGTTAGCGCTGGATGAATTAATGTCTTCACTCAACCACCTACATCAACAAAATAAGCCTGAATGGAAGCCGTTGTTGAACCAACTGGATTATCTGTTCAATAACCTAGCGACCGTTGAGAAGCAGCTATCAAACATCAGTAACCCAGATGCGGAAAAGCTAGAGGAAGATGTATTAGACGACACCAACCCACATACGCTCTCGGCAATGTGGCAAAAGATCAAAGCCAACCTTCATACTGACTCTATGCTCTTTCGCCATGCTATTCGTATGGCAATCACACTGACACTTGGCTACGGAATCATCCAAGGATTTGAGATCGAACGCGGTTATTGGATCTTGTTAACGACATTGTTTGTTTGCCAACCAAACTATAGTGCTACCCGCCAAAAGCTGACTGCGCGTGTTATTGGTACCGTTGCTGGCCTGTTGATCGGTGTGCCACTGTTGACCTTCTTCCCTTCTCAAGAAAGCCAGTTGGTATTCATTGTGATCAGTGGTGTGATGTTCTTTGCGTTCCGTATTAATAACTACGGCTTCGCGACAGGCTTCATCACCCTATTGGTACTGTTCTGCTTTAACCAACTTGGTGAAGGCTACGCTGTGGTTCTGCCAAGGCTTGCAGATACCTTCATTGGCTGTGCTTTGGCGGTATTGGCAGTGGTTTATGTGTTACCCGATTGGCAATCAAAGCGACTACACAAGGTAATGGCTGACGCGCTGGACGCCAACAAAAACTATCTAGCGCAAATCATCGGTCAGTACCGAGTCGGCAAAAAAGACACGCTGAATTACCGTATCGCTCGTCGCAGTGCGCACAATAACGATGCGAACCTAACCGTAGCGATCAGCAGTATGTTAGTCGAACCTGGGAAATATCGTACTTCTGAAGATGAGAGTTTCCGTTTCCTAACGCTCAACCACGCCCTATTAAGCTACATTTCGGCGTTAGGAGCCCATAGAACCCGTATCGACGACGAAGCAACACACAAGCTAGTATTAGACTCTCACCGTGTGATACATGAGCACCTCGACGCACTTAATGATCAGCTCTATTCGCACTGCGAGCAATGTGAGGTTAAAAATACTTACGATCCGGATTTGGACAAGCGTTTAAGTGAATGGCGAGAAGAAGATGAGAGTTCTGTCAGGATGGTCCTACAGCAGCTGCATTTGATCTATCGAATGCTTCCAGAACTGCATACGCTAGCGACCAAATTTGCGGTTAAGGTAAAGATTGATAAACCACTCGATAAAGAAGATTCTTGAAAAGCAAACAAAATACTGTAAAAACAAAAAGATAGCATAAATCGCTCACCTTTTGATCACTTGTTACAGTAATACTTCTCTTCACAAATACCTATAACTGGGTAGAGTAACTCCTTGCCTACCCTTACTACAAAAGGGCTAGGACGATTTTTACATTGTAAGAATTTTCTGACCTTGATTGACCAAGCCATAACTTTGCTTAACATTCCTCGGACAAAAAACGACCACAGAAACCTATAGTTGTCTTAGTTCTAGGAAACGACAAATTTATTTTAATATTCACTTAATCTTGTTTGATTTCCGGTAACAGTAGTCTATGCTCATTAGAGCATATGGAATTGCAGCAAGGTCACATTATGAATACACAACAATTTGAAGCATTTAAACAGCAGATCCAGCTTCTTAACCCGGAGCAACTAAAAGCGTTGCAGGGTGAGATTGACGGTAATCTGGAAACAGAGAAAGAAACTCTGCTTACCGACGAAGAGCTAAATGCACTTAACGATCTGTTCAGTTAATAGACAGATATCACTATTTTAGCTTAAGTTCACCGTTTCACCGTAGATTTCCCCTTCTCAACATTGCGCTTAAAATATCGTCCACCTAGACTCTTCCTATACGTCAATTAAAGGTCCTGCTATGTCGATATCTGGTATTCAATCTGGTTACGCCATTATTCAGCAGTCTGCCAACATGGCTGAAGAAGCGGCGATCGAGCTCAAACAAGCGTCTGAGCACCCCCCAGTCTCTAAAGATACTTTTGAATCTGATGATGTTTTCAAAGACAGTGATTTCAGCTTTAATCAAGTTGAACCCGAACAGTCCCTTTCATTCAAAGACAAAGAGTCAGAACCCTCTTCTTCATCAAACGATGCACTGATCAAATTAACCCAAAGTGCTAGCTATAACCGAGTCGGTGCTAGTGTAGTTGATCGCCAAAATGAAGCCATTGGTAGCCTACTCGATATCCATATCTAGGCCGTGCTGATCTGTTGAACTGATCTATAATCGAATTTAACGTCCGGTTCCTGTAGTCTGAATCCCTTTGGTTCAAGCACTTTTAATACTTTTTGACGTAATAAGCACACAAACTGTAACTCATTATATCTGGCGCTTGTTTCTGGTTTATTACTCGGTAGAATCAGCGCAAACCATTTTGCTGCACAAACTTTACTTCATACTATTTATGCCAAAACTAAATCTGCATCGCCGTGACTATGTTTCTATTTTAGGGGGCGATATCTCCGCAGACGAATTAGAAAATAAACTCCAACCTCATTTTGAAAAGCCAGCAAACAAGCTGACACCTAGCCCTTACCTGACAGAAAAGAATGTGACACGTCGTTGGACTGCTCTCGATAATCAAGAATCACAAAAAGAGCTACTCGACCCTCATACCGAAAGTCAGATGCAAGCCTATGAAAAAAACATCGAGCACTTCGTTGGCACTGTTAAGGTACCTGTAGGTATCTCTGGCCCATTGCGCGTCAACGGCTTGTTTGCCCAAGGTGATTACCTAGTTCCACTGGCAACAACCGAAGCAGCACTTGTCGCGTCTTACAACCGTGGTTCTAAACTCATTAGTGCCTGTGGCGGCGCGAGTGCGATGTTGCTCAATGAAGGTGTTACGCGCACCCCAGGGTTTGCCTTTCAAGGCTTAGTGGAAGCCGGGCAATTTGTGGCATGGGCCGTGACCCAATATGAAAAGTTTAAAACCTTAGCAGAATCGACCACTTCTCACGGCAAACTGACCGACATCAATATCAACATTGAAGGCAACCATGTTTACTTGGTGTTTGAGTTTCTAACGGGAGACGCATCTGGTCAGAATATGGTGACCATCGCGACCAACGCGGTATTTGAGTACATCATCGAACACACACCAGTTAAGCCTGACCATGCCTTCCTTGATGGTAACTTGTCGGGTGATAAGAAAGCCAATACCCAAACCTTGCGCAGCGTGCGCGGCAAAAAGGTAACCGCTGAAGTTAATATCCCAGCAGAACTTGTTGCTAAGTATCTACATACCACGCCAGAGAAGATGGTTCAGTTTGGTCAAATGACCACTGTGGGCGGCGCTCTGAGCGGCACTATCGGTATCAATGCCCATTACGCTAATGCACTGGCTGCACTTTATATTGCTTGCGGACAAGACGCAGCGTGTGTTGCAGAATCTGCCATAGGCATGACTCGCATGGAGTTGAACAAAGAAGGTGGCTTATACGCAAGCGTAACACTTCCTAACCTAATGGTGGGTACTGTTGGTGGTGGTACAAGCCTTCCAAGCCAAAAAGCGTGTCTTGATTTGCTAGGGCTGCACGGCAATGGTAAATCCCAAGCCTTAGCTGAGGTTTGTGCTGCATTGTGTTTAGCCGGTGAGCTTTCCATCGTTGGTGCATTTTGTGCAGGCCACTTTTCACGAGCTCACCATAAGTTAGCTCGTAAATAACCTTTATCAATTTGGCTTTTTCGGTTTTGGTGTAAATTCAAAGTCACAAGCCAATTTGAATTCGTGAGTCATACATGGATTACTTACACTTATCGAGAGTGAGCCTTAAGCACCTCACTGCTCTACATATAATGCTAAATACCCATAGCGTGACTCAAACCTCTGAGCAGCTCTGTGTTAGCCCATCAAGTGTGAGTAAGACCCTGTCTCAGCTTCGTGAGATCCTCAACGACGAGCTGTTCTACCGAGATGGCACTAAGCTCATCCCAACGCCCTTTGCTCTTCAAATCGCTCCAACGGTTCACGCGATTCTTTCCAGCATGAACGGATTGCTTCATCAGAAGAGCTTCGCTCCAGAGGAATACCAAGGCAGCTTTTCACTCTCGATGCGTGAGAGTACCTTTGAAGTATTCGCCTCTAAAATCAGCAGAATCACCACAGAGCTTGCTCCGAAAGCAAAACTTCATATCTATTCGAAACAGCAGCTTGGGTTCGATGCTTTGCTCAGCGGCAAGGTTAATTTGATCTTATTGCCTCACGATATTTCTCAACCTCCAACAGACAACAAAGAGCTGGTGTGGGAAACGATCCTGCCGGATGAGATGGTTTGCTTGATGGGTGCTCATCACCCGCTCGCACAGCAAGAGCTGACGGTAGAGGGTTACCTAAACTACAAGCACATTGGCATCTTAGATAATGAACTGTCACAGCCTTACTTTGAGCAGAGTTTGGTGCAACGTCATAAGCCGAGAGAGATGGCTATTTCGGTCGCTGATTTTGGGGCAGCAGCTGTGCTTTGTCACCATACCCCCTTCCTGTTCACTTGTTCGAAACAGTGGGCTGAACATGCCAAGCAAGCGCATGGATTAGTGAGTAAGCCACTCCCCTTCGATTACGGAAAAGTGGCGTACAGCTTAGTGTGGAACAAGCCAAACATGAATGATCAGGCGATCAAATGGCTGTGTGACCTGTTTTTAGAAGCCTAGCTCTTTGGTCATTGATAACCGAGAATATTAAGTGTACACCTCTGGCGTTTGCATCGGTCTTTGCACAATCGTATAGAGCTGATCGTGGAAGCTTTGCATCTGTTGTTTTGTACACTTCGGCCACTCCAACGCCTCGCCAATCACGCCGTGATGTTGAAAAGCATTGAGTCGAATCCGAACGTCACTTGGCAATCCTTTTAAGTAATACCCAACTTGGTTTATCTCTTCCTCAAGGTCACTCTTACCCGGAATATGCAAAAGCCTCACTTCGTGTAACTTACCTTGTTCCGCTAGATAGTTGATGGTTTCAAACACACGATGATTCCCTCTTCCCACTAGCCAGTTATGGGTTTCTGATTGCCAAGATTTAAGATCAATCATCGCTCCATCAAGATAAGGCAGCACCTTGTCCCAGCCTTGTTTTGACAGCGAACCGTTACTATCGATAAAGCATGTGAGATGCGCTAGCTGCGGATCGCTTTTCATCGCTTCAAATAGGTCAATGATAAACGGCAGCTGCATGGTCGCTTCGCCGCCCGACACGGTAACACCACTCAGGAAGAACTGATTATGTCTCACAAGCTCTAGTACTTCTGAAACCGTCATCGTGGTAATTTTCGGACTCGATTTATGACCACAAACATCAATACACTGGTCGCAATTGGTGCAAGCCACCGGATCCCACATAACTTTGCCACCAATAGTACTCAAGGCACCACTTGGGCAGCCACTAACGCAATCTCCGCAATGATTACAGTGATTGATGGTATGAGGGTTATGACAGGTTATACAGTCGAAATTGCACCCCTGTAGAAACAGCACAAGCCGATTCCCCGGTCCATCAACACAAGAAAAGGTCAGCACACGGCTGACCTTCGCTTGTTTTTCTGTCTTATTGTTATTAACCCTAGCCATTTGAGTTGTTAGATCAGAAATTTTCATAGTTAATGTGATTCGAACACCAGGTTATTCGTACGTTGGCGACATCTCTAAGCTTGCCACGCGTGGTTTACGCTCTAAGATACCCGTATTTTTCGCCGCTTCAGCTCCTAAGAAAGTCGTGTTGGTGCGCGAACCCTCTTCGTCGTATTTAGCGATGTCAGACAACTTAATCATGTAACCTGTCACACGAACTAAGTCGTTTGATGCAACGTTAGCGGTAAACTCACGGTAACCCGCTTGGATTGCACCTTTACACAGGTTAAACATAGCTTCAGGGTTCGACTTCACTGTTTCGTCGATGGTTAAAATGTCGCTGATACCTGAGGTATAGAACTTGTGGTGACCCGCTGTCGCACGAACGTAAGAGACAGGATCTGGTTCGGTTCCATAAGGGATACGCACACCTGGTGTTACACCTTCATCTAAGCTGATACCACCTTGAGCATGCAATAGAGCCTTGCCTTCTAGAGCATATTTCACTTCAGAGCTATCAACGATCTCAGCCAGTTTTTCTGAAATGCGATGCCCAAGTTGGTTGGCTTGCTCGTCATGACCATAGCGCCCTGCTTTACCCTCTTTCTCCATCAAGATATTCACAGCTTCAGCCATACCGTAGATGCCGAACATTGGTGCGAAGCGGTCTTCTTCGATCAGACCCTCTTGGGTTAAGAAACCCTTGAAGAAATTAGATTCTTCATGCAAGAAGCGGCTGCGAGCGTTCATTAGCTCAACCATGATAGCGCTGTAGTGTGGTAACACTTGCTGTAGGAAATCGACACTGTCCTCAGACTTCAACGCTACTTGTTTTAGGTTCATACGTACTAACGTGTTTGAACCACCAGCCAAAGGAAGAGAGTTATAACAACTCACGATGCCAAAGCGCTTATCACCGTATGCCGCAGCGTGTGCTGGGTAGTTAGCGATGTGTGGCTTACTGCATTCACAAATATTGCTCGCAGCATGACGTAGCAAATCATCAGGTGTTACAGCAGGGTCATACATAAAAGTAAGGTTTGGCGCAATCTGCTTGAGTTCAGCATCAACTCGCAAAATAGTACGGCAGATAACGTTGTCTGTTGGCCCGATATTCACATGCATGAACGCATCTGGCAGTGTGCGGTCCAGCATGATCCAGAATAACTTAAGCTTCTGATAAACCTGCTCTTCTGTTAAGTCGCCAACGAAAGGCATTAATACATCATCCAATTGACCTAAGTAAACAGGAATAGATGTTACCGATGGAACGTGATGGTAAAGGATGGTAAGCATGTTCAATGCTTCATCGAAATTAGTTGCCGCGCTAAGCTCTAAGTACTTTGAGCCTTGATGTAAGTATTTAGAATAATCGGGAAGCACATAGCGCGGCTTAAATGGGGCGTGACCTTCAAACATGTCACATAACACGCCTTGCTGTAAGGCTTGCTCTACTTCACTACTTACCGGCATGTACGGTAGGCTCGCTTCAGCCTCTAAGGCAAGATAGCTCGACTTCTGTTTTGGTGACAGATTGGCATCTGAAATGATATTGCTAAAGCGTTGTTGCTGCTTGGAAAGTTGTGGAGAAGCAGATTGGTGGCTCATGATAAAACCCTTAAAATTGTTATGGGCTTATTTTATATCTGGCCATTTAGTTTCCACTAGTGAAATGTATGCAAGGATATATTTCCAAAATGGAAATAAGTAGTTTGTAATTGGGTGATTTTCGAGGGGCGGATTTATGCGTTTAAAACGTTAATAAGTGTCATAAATCTCAACAATTAAAAATAGAAAACCCACATAACTGGCACTAAGGCCGTTGATGTGGGTTCGGTTATTTATGTTTTACTTTGTTCGCAAAAACGTGTTTTGGATTTTAGTTCTCGCTAATCACTTAGCCATAAGCTTCAAATGAACTACTTACGTCCAACGCCCATCAGTACTTTTAGCTTGCCTTGTGGGGTATCAACAGAGAAAGGTACCGATACTTCAACAACAGAAAATCCAGCAGCACTCAATACGTTCTCTGAGCGCTCAGGGCTTACGCCGTAGTCATCGCTATCGTTTTCTAGACACCAGTCCCAGTGAACAAATGTGCCATCGTTTTCGAGTAGCGTATAAATTAGGCTAACTGTGTCTTGTAGGTTCGGGAGAAAGCCACAAACTGACGATGCTACCACTAGGTCAAACTGGTTTCTGAATGCTGGATGCTGCGCTGCTAGCCCGCGCGATAGAATATCAACAACCGGTTCAACGTTGGATAGCTCTTTCTTATCTAGCTCTTCAATCATCCCCTCAGACATGTCGAGTGCGATAATCTCTTTTGCTAAAGGAGATATTTTTTGGCTGAGTAGTCCTGTACCACAACCAAAATCAAGGACACGGGTTCCGTTTAAATCAACGAGCTGTGTTAACTGGTCAAATACGGACTGTGCGAATACTGCGGTCGCGGGATCTTTATCCCAATCAACGGCGTACTCGTCCCATTGTTTCGCCATCATGGCCTCCATCTTTACTTCTTGTAGGTTCGGAACCTGCCCAGAGTAAACTAAATTAGTCAATTCGTCATAGAGTTATCATGCAAAGATGGACTATTTCTAAGATAGCCAGCACAATATTCAATATAATATGCATCAATACCCGCCTAATCTGGAAATGAAATGAACCTTTCTCAAGTCCAAGCCTTCTGTTCTGTTGCTGATTTAGGATCAGTCTCTGAAGCTGCACGGCAGCTAGAATGCAACCGAACCAAGCTTAGTATGTCTATCAAAGCCTTGGAGAAAGAGTTAGATGTAGAACTTTTCGTACGCAGCGGCAACCACGTCGAGCTGTCTGAAGCAGGCAAAGCCATCTATAAAGATTGCGAAGGAATGTTAGTGACAGCAGCGCGTATTAAACAAACCTGCCTCCATGTTTCTGGTGAGTTCAACGCAGAGATATGGATTGCTCGCGATGATTCTCTACCCGATGAAATGTGGCAAGATTTATCTCACACGCTGAATAACAAGTACCCTTCTACTTCTTTCAACTTCGTTCTAGCATCGAGTGGCGACTTAGCCAACCTCGTCGAAACTCAACAAGTTGATTTTGCATTCGGTGTTGATTACGAACGTGTAGACGACCCACGAATCATCTATAACCCGCTTGGTAAGATTCGGATGATGTCTGTGTGTAAAAAAGGACACGACCTGAGTGCAATGCGCCGCGTCTCCGACGAAGTACTAAGAAATTCGATGCAAGCGACCATGGTTTATCTCAATGAAAAAGATAATCCAGAGCTTGAGCCCTTCTCTCGTCGTTACATTGGTTTCTCTAGCTTTGACTTTATGCTGGATACGATTTTACGTGAAGAGGCATGGGGCGTAATGCCAGAGCCATTGATTCGTCACTTACTGCGTGAACAAGAACTAGCAGTGATCAAACACACCTACGGCCTGACTCAAGAAGATTACTGCATGTTTACGGCAGCCGGGATGGCAGAACACCCAGGTATGAACTGGCTTGCGGACCAGCTGAGCGATTACTTGTTTGATTTCTAATTAGCGCTTGTTAGAAGACCATCACGTGGTCAACTAAATAGCGTCCGTCTTCTTCAACTAGCACCATTTCAGCAACGAATTCGCCTTTAGCAATGGTGTATGCCTGCTTCCATATAAATGCGACGGAATCAGAACGCCTAAACACCGCTACAGGTTCGCGCTCTGCAAAAAAGCCGTTGCTGTGTTGATAATGATGGCACACCTTTTCTAAATACTCAGGTGTCACTATGTCCTTCATTCGTTGAGTAAAGTCGCGACAATGTTGGGCATGATCAACATTGGTTGAGCCCTCCATCAAATTATCCATAATAGGGTTAGCGATTGCCCACAAATCGCTATCGCTAATATCATCAAACTTCATCGTCATCCTTTCTTTCCCACTATTCCAAGCGCTAATGCCCTTCACTGCGCTATAAAACACCGCTGAATGATGTGTATTATTAATGATAAGCGATCTTGATTCAGTTGCACACTAGTCCACGAAAACAGTCATCGTCAATTTTACTGACACCTGAAAGTTAATGTAAATAACTGAATTAAAATGAATAATATAAAAAACCATGTTCTGTAACATAAACATCATCAGATAAAGTTTGAAAATCTCGCTCAATATTAGAACAATGAAATTATCAAAAACATCTGGAAAATATTATGTGTGACAGGAAAAGCCAAAACGAAAATCGAGTTCTATTGTTCTCAGCCCTTTTAGCATCAGGCTTCGCTATTGGCGGATTGGTGTTGGGTCTTCTCGTTGGCTCTCTGGTCATAGTATTTGACGGTGTCTACTCTCTTATCAGCTTACTGTTAACTTTATTGTCACTAGCTGCCTCAAAATACATTAATCGCCCTTCTGATCGTGAATTCCCGTTTGGTCGTGCGATCATTGAACCTATCGTCATCACGATTAAAGCCGCTGTCATTTTACTTGTGGTCGGTTATTCACTCTATTCAGCGATTGGCGCTTTGATGACAGGAGGTCGTGAAGTTGATGCTTCAATCGCAACTCTGTTTGGTATTTTTAACGTATTGGGCTGTGGTTATGCGTGGTGGTATATCGCTAAGAAGAGTAAGAGCATTTCATCAGGCTTGATTCAAGCTGAGTCTAAGCAGTGGCAAATGGATACACTGTTGAGTGTCGCGGTAACAGCAGGTTTCGTCGTGGCTTGGTCAATGACATTCTCGCCGTTCGCAGAGTACGCTGTGTATGCCGACCCGATGATGATGTTGCTGATGTCTTTCTACTTCATCAAAGTACCGTTCGATATGCTAAGAGAAGCTATGCGTGAGCTACTAATGATGTCGGCAAACAAAGAAATTTGTGACGCGGTAGATAAGAACGTTGTCGCGGTAGACAAAGAAGCAGAACAAGATTTGGAGCTAATCGGTGTGACTAAGGTTGGTCCTGAGCTAAGAATCAACGTTGATATTCATACCAACGACCAACAAGCGATTGCGGTCGATGATATTGAACGTACGCGCCGCCAACTAAAGCGACGCCTATCTAAGATGCCATATGAACTTCAACTGAACCTCAACATCGCGAGCTAACTTATCACCCCAGCAATCGGTAGATAAACACAATTGCTATTAAGATTGAACCTCTTCAGAAGCCGACGCCTTAACCGTCGGCTTTTTTTCTCTTGTAACCCACCAGCAAGCCAGTGACCCAATCGTCACCATACATACTCCCTGCCAAAATGTGATAGTCAGCGTTAAACCTAAAATCATAGAAGAGAGTAAGGTTGCAAAAATTGGCGTGAAGTAAGACATAGTTGCGAGAAAGACCATGTTGCCACCCAATATCGCGGTATTCCAAAGCGCGTAACCCGCGCCCATACACACGCCCGCCAGAGCCAAATCAATCGCGGCACTGCTCGTCATTACCATACCGGTTTCACTGCTCAGTGCGTATTTGATCCACAAGGTGATCGCTGTAGCGATAAAGAACAACACAATCGCATTCTGCCCTTTCGCAACTTTCTGAGTGTAATTACAGTAAACCGCCCAAATAATCGCGCCGAAGAACGCCATCGAATAGGTTTTGGGGTTAGTCGCGATATTTGCCGCAATCTGTTCAACAGAGAGGCCTTGGTCGCCACTGATGCTCCAAGCCACTCCAAAGAAAGCCAAAAAGATACTTGGGTAAACCAGCCAATTTATCTTTTTATCGCTGAGTAATACCGCAAACAATACTGTCAGCGCAGGCCAAAGGTAATTGATAACCGCCATCTCTAAGGCTTGATGTCGGTTATTTGCCATGCCTAATGCCAAGGCTAGAAAGATCTCGTAGCAAACAAACAGCGCGCCACCAATCAACAAATAAGACTTTGAGAAGCGTTTCAGCTTAGGTAACCCCATCACGCAAACCAAAAACAGTGAACTCACTGTGTAAAGACTGGCTGCGCCGCCAATTGGGCCTAATTGCTCTGACACGCTACGAGATAACGCAATTAAGCAGCTCCAAAGTAAAATGGCAGCAATGCCGTAGCAGCTATAGCGATGAGATTTCAGCACGCTTATTCCTTCTATTTATTATGAGTAGTTATCGTGGCAGCTTAAAGCATAAATACGCTTAAGTACTACAATCGAAAAGTGAAACCTGTAGAAATTAAGTAGCCGAGCACAGAATTGTACTCGGCTATTAGGGCGTGTTGAACTTTCGTGGTTAAATTTTGTTCGAGATAAAAGCGCTTTAATCGCGGCGAGGGAGAAGTAGCCTAGTCATTCTAAGCAAATCTCCCTCAACAAAGAGTAAAACGCTTTTAGCCGAACCCTTCGGGCAGCGTTTGCTGGTCATTTCTACTGCGTTATCGGCATCTCATGTAGGCTAGCTACACATCAAAGCCTCTGCCTTGTATAAATACCCAGCAACTCGCTGCAAAAATCAGCTCGAAAGATCAACACGCCCTAACGATCAACGAATAAAGAGATGATCAATGAATAAAGCTAAAGTCAGTAAGCCGTTACGCTAGCAGAAGTGCTTGCAGCTCAGCTAGAGACTTAACTTGGTAATGAGGGTTAATACCTTCTGGCGTTGCCTTCTCCTGGCTGTTTAACCAACAGGTCTCGATACCAAAATCTAAGCCACCTAAAATGTCTGAGTGTGGGTTATCTCCCACCATCAAAATGCGCTGCTTTGCTGGTAAGCCAACAAGCTTGTGTGCATGTTCAAAGATCTCAGCATCTGGTTTAGCAACGCCGACTTCTTCAGAAATGATCACATGTTCGAAGTAATCGGTCATGCCAGTGCGCTCTAAACGGATCGATTGCAGCTCAGTGAAGCCATTAGTAATAATGCCCATGTTCACTTTGCCTTGTAACGATTCCATTAGCTCTTTGGCACCCGGTAGCAAAGAACAGATGTCCGCCATTGCTGTTAGGAATGCGCTGTTTAATTCTGCAGTTGTTGTTTCTAACTTTTCTGCCCAGCTTTCGAAGCGTGTGTGCTTCAGTTGATCAGCCGTAATTCGGCCATCTTGATAGTCTACCCATAGTGGTAGGTTAACTTCTTGATAAACGGAATAATCCTGCTCGCTAAAATCCACACCAAAACGTGAGAACATTAGCTTCATTCCTTGAAAAGCGTCAAAGTGGAACAAGGTTTCATCCGCATCAAAGAATATCCAATCGTACTTCATTATCTGTCCTATTATTCGCGCTATCGAGCCGAATTTATATTTTGTTCTTTCCTAACCTCAACGGTTAAGAGTGCATTCTACTACCATTTTTGTGAGCCTGAATATAGTTCTAAGAATTTATAGAAAACAAGCAACAAGTCATGATGTATCGCAAATTTTGCCACATATTAAACCAATACCATAAAGGAAATACACGAAATGTACCGGGAGGTACTATGAAGCACTTCTTACCGTCATCCGTCATGCTCACTCCATTCCTGGTCAAATACTACGATGAAGAGCCTCAAGAGGCGTCAGATTCACCTGAGCAATCAGAAACTCAGATCGAGTGCAGTACTGATTCTGTTCAAGAGCGAACAGAAGAAGAACGCGAACCGGCACTGTCTGAATAACCTTTATTTTTCATGGTTATAGAGCAGCATACTGGCCAGAAATCTATCAATCATTCGCTATCCATAACTGGCAATATACACATCAGAAAACCATAAAAACGATTGCTATATGAGCCCTATCACAACCAATAACCAGAAAGTGGTAGTTCGAAATCAAAGTTGTTCCAGATCAATGGTCGACCAGTTGTTTGCCGACAACATATAGGCAATTAAAAATCATAATTAACCGGAGTTTTCCAATGTCTAGTGCATTTTACATCCCTACAATCAACTTCATGGGTACTGGCTGTCTAAAGGATGCTGCTGATAGCATTCAGTCTCAAGGCTTTAAAAAAGGTCTAATCGTAACCGATAAAATCCTAAACCAAATTGGCGTGGTTAAGCAGGTACAAGACCTTCTTAGCGAGCGCGGTGTAGACGCTGTGGTATTCGACGGCACTCAACCAAACCCAACCATCACAAACGTAAATGATGGTCTTGAATTACTGACTGACAACGACTGTGATTTCGTTATTTCTCTAGGTGGCGGTTCTCCACACGACTGCGCAAAAGGTATCGCTTTAGTTGCTTCTAACGGCGGCAAGATTGCAGATTACGAAGGTGTCGATCAATCTGAAAAACCTATGATGCCTCTTATCGCTATCAACACGACTGCGGGCACCGCTTCAGAAATGACACGTTTCTGCATCATTACAGATGAAGAGCGCCACATTAAGATGGCTATCGTTGATAAGCACACAACACCGCTTATTTCAGTAAACGATCCTGAACTAATGCTTGCTAAGCCTGCATCACTGACTGCTGCAACAGGTATGGATGCGCTAACACACGCAATCGAAGCTTACGTTTCTATCGCAGCGACACCAATAACAGACGCTGTAGCGATTAAAGCAATTGAACTTGTACAAGCTCACCTAAGAACGGCAGTAGCGCACGGCGAAGACATTGAAGCACGTGAGCAAATGGCTTACGCACAGTTCATGGCGGGTATGGCGTTCAACAACGCGTCACTAGGTTATGTTCACGCGATGGCGCACCAATTGGGTGGTTTCTACGACCTTCCACACGGTGTATGTAACGCTATCTTGCTACCACACGTTCAACGCTACAACGCGCAAGTTTGTCCTGAGCGTCTACGTGATGTTGCAAAAGCAATGGGCGTTAACGTTGAAGGTATGTCACCAGAGCAAGGTGCAGAAGCTGCGATCGAAGCGATTGTTCAACTAGCAAATGACGTGAACATCCCAACAGGTATCGCGCAACTTGGTGCGAAGCTAGAAGATATCCCTACTCTGTCTGACAACGCACTGAAAGACGCATGTGGTTTTACTAACCCTAAACAAGCGACCCACGAAGAAATCTCTGCGATTTTCGAAGCGGCAATGTAATCTGCCATTAAGTCACTTATAAACTTATCGACAAACGGGCTCACCTGCTGGGCCCGTTTTCTTTACCTGCCATATACGATTCGAGTCTCTGTTTGAATAGCCACTGATTCAGATTAATCTCTTTAAAAGTCGCATTGTCGTAACTGCTTAGTTATAGTCAAACTATTGATACATAGAATGACAAACAGGTTCCATTGAGTCGTTGGATAGTTAGCTCCTCATTATTAGCATCGCTCGTTTCCCACTCTGCCTTCGCGGAGGAACAGGATGAGTGTCACAGCCAACCGTTAGAAGACACGCGCGTCGAAAAAGCTTACCACTACCTAAACAGCAAGTTTTGTCAGCCCGCAATATGGTTCGATAACTTCTTTGTGGATGACCGTATTACCGAAGACGCCAGAGCAGGAACCTCTGTACGTTGGTATAATGATTTCATCTATTCTGAGGGCGGTGACGTAGATTACTCCACCAAACTAAACGCACGCTTACATTTACCCTTTGTCAGTAAAAGGCTTAAGCTAATCTACGAGTCTGTTGGCGATGAAGAATTCTTAGACTTCTTCCCACAAGATTCTGAAGAGTTAGAGAATGCTCTTGGCCTTCGTTATGACGCCTATGCCAAGGGTTACAGTAGTTTCAATATCAAAGCGACATTGCGCCCAAGAATAGAGGCTCGCTATCGTTTTACCTACCCGCTCACCACAGATGCAGTATTCAGGCTAACTCAACGTGTGTATCAAGAGAAGAAAGAGACGGGAGAGATCACTGATATCGATTTTGATCTCTCTTTGAGTGACGATTTCTTAGCGCGTTGGTCTAACTTTGCTGGCTATAACGATGACCTCAAAGGCTGGGAGTATGGTACGGGCATTACCTTGTACCATTACCTTTCTCAAGACCAAGCTCTGCAATACAACGCCACGATAACCGCGACCAGCGAGCCATATAACCACTACGAATACTCGCAAGTGTCGGTTACCTATCGAGAAAACATTTGGAAAGAGTGGCTATTTTACGAGATTACTCCGCGCTATCAGTGGGAGCGAGAGCCTTACGAGAAGCACACGGAAGAAGCGAATATCACGCTTCGAATTGAAGTCTTGTTCAATAACGTATAGCGGCTAGATAAGCTTGATAACACAAATCGAGAACCAAGAGCCAAGAAAAAGCACATCAAATGATGTGCTTTTTGGTTTCAGATAAAGGTTAAACTAAATTCTTACCCTTTATAATTTCTTACTCGTGCCGCTTCCGCTTCGCGCTTATCTACTACGGTTTTACCGATTGGCGCCAACGAGATAACCGCTAACTTAAGATGCTGAATTGCAAATGGAATACCGATGATGGTAATGAAACATGCCACCGCTGACATGATATGACCAATCGCAAGCCAAATACCTGCAAACAAGAACCAAATGATGTTACCAATCATACCTAACGGACTGGTACCAATATCCATTTCATTGGTCAGCTCATCACGAGAAATCGCTTCTTGACCAAATGGAAAGAACGAGAAGTTACCCATAACAAAACACGCTCTGCCCCACGGAATACCAACGATGGTCAGAAATGCAAGCAGCCCAAAGAACCACCACGCCAATCCCATAAATACGCCACCGAACAGAAACCAAATGATGTTACCTATTGTTTTCACCTGTATTCTCCAACTCTTTGAATGCTGTTTAATTACTATGCCAAATAAGGCTGTGCTTCTTTCAATAGGTTCATTATTGTTGAGCCTTTATGAACCGTTTATGAATCAACGCGATTTTCTGTGTTTGATGCACACCACGAAATACCAAATCCGCATAGGGCAGTGCTAATTTATTTGATACCATTCAGTTCTAACCCAAGCGCAGACTCAACAACGAATTTAAGGCCGAATCTATGAACAATACAGAGCAACCTAAAAAGAAAATGAAAAACTGGGTGCCTATCGTCTTCTTCGGAGTTCTTAGCACCGTTCCAGTATTCATGTTCCTAGTCGACGTGTACATCAACCAATATATGTAACACACCCTCTATTGTCCCGACTTAAATGAATACAGGTAAACACACCTGTATTCATCCTAGTTAGCACTCCTCACTACATTCAGTCCAGCCGTTCGGTAATCAAATCAGTGCTTCGCTAATGAGGTCCAAGATATCGATAAGCTCGTGATCCGGCAGGTTTAATAAGTTATCCCCCACATACCACTCAATTTTGCATTGATTCGGTAACTCACAGATAGCTGGGTTTCCTATCCATACCTTATGCTTACTAGCAATATTGTCTCTTAAAGCAACCCCATCTTCGTAACTTGCCGGCAAATAAAGATGTAGCATGTTCGCTTGCGGTTGTTGTGGGTTCACTTTGAATTGAGGGTAATCTAAGAAGATTTGGTAGATCTGTTTCGTGCGTTCATACAAAGCGGGCATCTGCGCTAGTCGTTGATCAAACTGCATAGCTGCCGATACAACATAAGGTGTACGGTGATACACATTACCGCCTTGTCGTTTCATCCAAGCTGACGCCTTCGCAACAAACGCTTTACCACCCAACAACAGTGAGCCACCAAGTCCATTTAGCCCTTTGTATAGCGAGACATAAGCAGTATCAAAGCCCTTTGCGATTTCGCTGTAAGGTTTTTGATAATATGCACCACACTCCCACAAGCGCGCGCCATCCATATGCAGATGAATGGATTGTTCGTTGCAATACTGCTTAATCGCTTCGAGCTCTTCCCACTCTGGTAGCTGACCACCTATCTCTCGCATCGGTAACTCATAAAGCGCTGCTGCGATTTCATCTGGCCACGCTTTCAAGTCATCGACATTCCAAGTGCGAAACACATTGCCCACTGGCAACACATTAAAGCGGTTCTGGAGCTGGTACCCTTGGCGCTCATGACGCAGGATATGACTCGATTCATGCATCGCGACCAACGGGTTTCTTTTCTCTTGGCAGGCGATCTCTAGTGCCGTTGGTTGATTCATAGTGCCAGTGATAACAAATACAGCCGCTTCATATCCAAGCAGCTCTGCAACTTTGGCTTCAAAGCCTTCGATGAACTCACCATCACCGTAAGTATCGTGATGTATGTTGTGCTCTTCACACCATTCAGCCATCTGAGCAAATGTTTGGGCCGGAGTCGGATCTAAGTGACCTGAAAGAAACAAATTACACTGTTGACGCAAGTCCATGCTCATACTTTTTCCTTTATTCATTGTTGTTCTATGTAGAGAGATTGAATTATTTACGTTCGCTACCAACGTTGACATAAAATACGTCTATTCGCTTTTATTATTCGCGAATAATTAGTTTTACTTAGTCATAGTCTACGTGTGCCAGAAATACGCAAACTAACGAGTGTTTTATATAATTAAGCACTCGATAAGCCCATGTATCTAATTAGATAAGTATGGGCTAATTCGTTGTTCTTCAATCATTCTTCTATTATTGTATATCTATAATTCCAATAAGCATTATTCGTTAACGGACAAAGAGGGCTTTATGTCGAAAAATCGAGTCTTGGTGCTATTCGCCCACCCTTCTCAGCATCGCTCTGAAGCAAACAAACCCTTATTCGACCAAGCCAAGCGTATTGATGGCGTGACCTGTGTTGATCTCTACGCTGAATATCCAACTTTCAAAATCAACATCGATCGTGAACAGAAACGCCTGTTGGACCATGACATCATCATTTTCCAATTCCCACTTTATTGGTATTCAACTCCGGCAATTCTGAAAGAGTGGCAAGACCTTGTTCTTGAGTATGGTTTTGCCTACGGCACGGATGGCAATGAATTAGAAGGTAAGAAGTTCCTTTGCAGCATTACTGCAGGGGGTAAAGAGGATGCCTACCAAACTGACGGCTACAATCATTTTACCATTCGTGAGCTACTCCACCCTCTTGAACAAACCGCTGCTTTGTGTGGTATGGAATATTTAGCACCTTATGCACTATTTGGCTCGCGAACCGCCTTGGAGGAGAGCCGCATCACCGGGCATGTTGAGCGCTATAAATTCTTGTTGGAGTCGCTAGTCGCGGGCAATATTGACTACAAAAAAGCAAAGAAAGCCGCGAAGTTAAACCACTACCTCGACGAAATCATCAACAAGGACTAAAGAATGACTGGATATTTTTTACAAGCCTTTATCTACTTAGTCGCCGCCGTGATCGCAGTGCCGATAGCTAAGCGTCTTGGCTTAGGCTCAGTACTGGGATATTTAATCGCAGGTGTGGTTATCGGACCTATCATCGGCCTTGTCGGTGAAGAAACCACCACCATTCAACACTTTGCCGAATTCGGCGTGGTAATGATGCTGTTCTTGGTTGGCCTTGAGCTCGAACCTAAGATGCTATGGGCAATGAGAAACCGCTTGATGGGGCTTGGTGGCCTACAAGTAGGAGGTACAGCAGCGATTGTAATGGGCATTGCTCTAGCCTTTGGCCAACCTTGGACTATCGCTCTCACTATCGGCTTAATCTTTGCGTTGTCATCGACCGCGATTGTACTTCAAACATTCAACGAGAAAGGCTTGTCTAAGACTGAAGGCGGTAAGAATGCCTTTTCGGTTCTATTATTCCAAGATATTGCCGTTATTCCGATGCTGGCATTCATTCCTCTGTTGGCGTTGCCAGAATTAATTGAAGCTGCACAAAGCGCGGTCACTTCAGCTTCTGACCACCATGAAGAGTTAAGTCTGGTTGCTGGTCTACCTGGTTGGGCTTATGGCCTTGTGATTACCGCATCTATCGCGATTGTGGTTGTTGGCGGGCACTTCTTAAGCCGTCCACTCTTCCGCTTCGTCGCAAGCTCTGGCCTGCGTGAGATCTTCACGGCAACGGCACTGATGCTGGTTATTGGTATTGCTGCACTGATGAGCCTTGTCGGCTTATCGCCTGCACTAGGCACTTTCCTTGCGGGTGTTGTACTGGCGAACAGTGAATTCAGACACGAACTGGAATCGAACATCGACCCGTTCAAAGGACTGCTACTTGGCCTGTTCTTTATTACGGTAGGTGCGGGAATCAACTTCGATGTTCTATTCAATGATTTCATCCTAATCATAGGGCTAACTCTGGGTGTCATGTTACTTAAAGCAGCTGTGCTTTTTACCTTGGCATTGATTTTCAAAATCAAGAACAGCGATCGTTGGCTATTTACACTGAGCTTGGCGCAAGCCGGTGAATTTGGATTCGTACTATTAAGCTTCTCGGCTCAAAACCACGTATTGCCGGCTGACATTGTTCAAACGCTCTCACTAGTGGTTGCTCTTTCAATGTTCCTAACTCCGGGCCTGTTTATTTTGTTTGATAAGGTGATTCTGCCTCGTTACGAGCAAAAATCGAATGACCGTGAAGAAGATACTATCGAAGAGAAAGGCACAGTAATCATTGCGGGTATCGGGCGATTCGGTCAGATCGTTAACCGCTTATTGGTATCGAACGATGTCAAAACGGTGGTTCTAGACCATCAGGCTAACCAAGTCGACGTGTTGCGCTCTATTAATATCAAATCTTACTTTGGTGATGCGACTCGTCACGATCTGTTGCACACTGCGGGTATCGAAGAAGCAGCAATGCTTGTTGTTGCCATCGACAATCAAGACTCAAGCGTAGAGTTGGTCAAGTACGTTAAGCACTCCTACCCTAACGTAAAAATTTTGGCTCGTGCGTTCGACCGTGGTCATAGTTACCGCTTAAGAGAGGCTGGTGCTGATTTCGTGGAATCAGAAACCTACCACTCAGCACTAGAAATGGGCGCACAAGCCCTACGCTCGTTGGGTCATCATCCATTCTTCGTAGAACAGCAGAAATCGACCTATCAACGTGTTGAAAGCCGTAAGTCTGAAAAGCTGTTCAAAGCTTGGTCGGAAGCTGAAGACAACCCAAGGTACGACAATAACTATCGACAGATATTTATTCACCTTGAAGAAGCGATGAAAGAAGACATGAAGAAAGACCGATCCGATAAGCATTCTCGCTCAGAGCGTGGTTGGACACCGCCTCCAAAAGGTTATGCAGACGGTTTTGAGGAAGAGGAATCATAGACTTCGATTCTCAATCCCAATTAAAAGCGGCTATTTAGCCGCTTTTTCTTTATCTATGGCCCCTAAATACCGCAAACAAGTGCCATTTATTGATACCTAAGCGGATAATAATCGCAATTAATGTGATCAAGTTATAATTTTTAATCTCATCCCTCTCTTCAAAAACGAATTCACTTTTTACATTTTTGAAACATACCCACCCTGCATAAACCCCAGTAAAAATGCGGCTTAATATGCACTTCCTTTAACTATACTGAACTCAGCTAAAATTCCAACAACCAGTTTCAGGGCGTTGAACACCATTGCATATATCAAAGCCGACCTTACTAACCTTTACAAAAACATTCACACAGCAAATATCTGAAGCGTCTAATTCACAAACCAAAGCCAATCTAGTTAACACAAATGTTTCAAAGGATGTCTATCGTTACAATTTGTAACGAATTGAAGTTGTCGGTATAGTCCTGCCATCAAAAAAGTGAGACCTATGCGCTCACCTTAAAGGAGATATAATAATGATCACTAATGATGCCGTAATTATGGGCATGTTAGCTGTTATTCTTGGCGGTGTATTTATCACGGAAAGTAGCCAAAACAGCGCACTGAAAAAATTCTATTCATTCATTCCAGGCCTATTGCTCTGCTACTTTGTTCCTTCATTGTTGAACAGCTTTGGTATCATCGATGCGTCAAACTCAAAACTTTACTTTGTAGCAAGCCGCTACCTACTACCAGGCGCACTGGTTCTACTGATCATTTCAGCAGACCTTCGTAAGATCTTTGGTCTTGGCTCCAAAGCCGTCATCATGTTCCTAACCGGTACCGCTGGTATTATCATTGGTGGTCCTCTGGCGATTCTAATTATCGACCAAGTAAACCCTGACCTTGTCTCTGGTGACGTATGGCGCGGCCTAACGACAGTAGCTGGCTCTTGGATCGGTGGTGGTGCAAACCAAGCTGCGATGAAAGAAGTATTCGAGGTAAATGACAAACTGTTCTCAGCAATGATTACGGTTGACGTTATCTGTGCAAACATCTGGATGGCAGTACTACTGATCATGGCTGGCCGTCAGAAGAAAATTGACGCATGGCTAAAAGCAGACACTTCTTCAATCGAAGAACTGAAAGAGACAGTATCTAAATACCAAGAAGAAAACGCTCGCCCGACAACAACAACCGATCTCATGAAGATCGCTGCGATTGCTTTTGGTCTAACAGGCCTTGCTCACTTCTTCAGTGACTTAATCGCACCATGGATCTCAACGAATGCTCCAGAACTAGCAAAATACAGCCTAACATCTGGCTTCTTCTGGCTAATCGTTATGGTTACAACGTTCGCGTTGATCGCTTCGTGCTTCAAATCGACACGTAGCCTAGAGCACAGTGGCGCATCGAAGATTGGTTCAGCGTTCATCTATATCCTAGTTGCTACCATCGGTATGCAAATGGATATTACCGCTATCTTTGACAACCCAGGTTACTTCTTCATTGGTATCACATGGCTAACTATCCATGCTCTACTCATGATTGCGATGGCTAAAATCATTCGTGCACCGCTGTTCTTCATGGCAGTAGGTAGCCAAGCTAACGTTGGTGGCGCGGCATCAGCTCCAGTGGTTGCAGCAGCATTCCACCCTGCATTAGCTCCAGTAGGTATCTTGATGGCGGTACTAGGTTACGCATTAGGTACATACGGCGCTTACATCTGTGGCCTAATCATGCAGGCTGCTGCGGGTTAATTGAGTTCACCTTAGCTTAAGCTATCCATTAAACATCAAAGTCCGATATTGGTACGCCAATATCGGACTTTTTATGTCTACAGGTTAGTCATGATGTAGTGAAAACAAGGAATTAAGATCATCTGTAGCCCCAAGAATGCCAGCAGATACTGAAGAGTTTCATTTTTGGACTTCTCAATCTTTTTGTTCACATACGACTGAGATACCGGGTCGATTTCATTAATTGAATCTTTAAATGCTTTGGCAAGTAACACCGCCCTCTTCTCTGGAACGCCTGCCTTAATCAATGTGTTGGATAATTTTCTAACGTCTACTCGTACCATTTTAAACACCAATAATTAGATTAAGTGCTTGAAATCTATCATAGAGAATAGATCGTATCTCACTTCAAAATGAATCGTGTGTTTTAAGTTTATTCTTAGTTTCAAACCTCATTCGGTTTTGTTTTCATTAGCTTTTATGTAGGAAGATTTAGACTTAATTCCATCCTATTGATACTAAAACAAACCATCGTTCAGGCTAGCTAAACATCTGTTAGAAAATCATTGATTTATACGAACACATCTATCCAGTTATATTGCTTATCAAAGTGATTAACAAGGTGATGACGATGGGTGAACTCGATAGATACTGCGAACAAATCAACCTAGAACTGACAGAGCAAGATGTTGCTCGCCTTGGTTGGAACAAGCCTATGTTTAGCAAGTGGATTGCTACACTCTCAGCTATGTCTTTGTTAGCTTTGTGGCTAACTTATTGGTTTTAATGAAAAGGCCAAACGACGACCGTTCAGCCTCTATCTTTTAAACCCTACTAATCGAACAAAGATGCTAGCTTGTTTTCAACGACTGGGCTGACGTTAAAGCTCAACATGAAGTCCGGGCGAGTCTTTTCATCTTTCTCGATATAGTAATTAGCTTCAATACCAAACTTCCAAGGACGACCGTTGAACACCGTTGTTTTACTTACGCTAATATTCAACGGAATTTCAGCCTGCTCTTTTTTCCAGTCATAGGAAAGTGTCGGCGCTGAGCCTACCGTCCATCCTCCCTCCAACAACTCTACCCAAAACAACTGCGTAGATGTCTTGTTGATGCGTGTACCAGAGTGATCCGCGCCATTGCCAGATACACCATAAAGGTGGCTTGGGAACACACCTACCACGCGATCGGCGCTTACTTTGCCGTACATAAACTCAGGGCCAACAGCAAACTGATCCGCCGTGAGTTCACTACTTCCGGTTGGTAACGAAGCAAACACACCAAAAGCGGCAATGGTCCCGCCTTCCATTTTGGGCGCATAAGCTAGGTCAAAGGAAATATCACTCACTCCCGACTGACCCATATGTTGGGAACTTGTCGGCGTATTCACATTGAAATCATTCTGAACATAAGAGATAGCCGGGCGGAAAATGATTTTGTCGCCGTTCTCCATAGGGAATGGTAGCGTCGGCTGAAGAACCGTAGCAAAACTGTCCCCTCCTCCGTCGTATCCGCCAGAGTATTGAAGTTTTAAGTTCAGGCTCGCGTAAGCCGTGTTCGGGTTTGCAAGTTCCTTTGCTGCCTGCTCTGCTGTTTGATTACTTTCTTCATTAGCAATCGCGACAGTAGACGTTAATAATAATCCACTCATTATTACAGCAAGTGATTTACAAGCCATTAAGCCCTCTCTAAATATAAACGCTGTGTATTTACGCGTATTTTAAAGACTGCCGATATTCAAAATAGCCATTAGGCGACATGGGAATTTGTTCGCCCTCAAAAAACAAAAATGCCCCAAATTTCTTTGGGGCATTTTCATTGTGGAACTAGCTAAGGGTCTCCCCTATTTGCTTATTCCCAATCTAGGATTACTTTACCAGACATACCAGAGCGCATCATGTCGAAGCCAGCTTGGAAGTCGTCTACTTTGTAGTGGTGAGTAATGATTGGAGATAGATCTAGGCCAGACTGGATTAGTGAAGCCATCTTGTACCAAGTTTCAAACATCTCACGACCGTAGATACCTTTGATAACCAAGCCTTTAAAGATTACTTGGTTCCAGTCTACTGCCATGTCTGATGGTGGAATACCTAGTAGAGAGATCTTACCGCCGTGGTTCATGTTAGTCAGCATGCTGTTGAACGCAGATGGTACACCAGACATTTCAAGACCTACATCGAAGCCTTCTGTCATACCTAGATCAGCCATTACGTCTTCAAGCTTCTCTTCCATCACGTTTACAGCGCGCGTTACACCCATTTTCTTAGCAAGGTCTAGGCGGTATTCGTTTACGTCAGTAATTACAACGTGACGAGCACCTACGTGCTTAGCAACCGCAGCAGCCATGATACCGATTGGGCCAGCACCAGTGATTAGCACGTCTTCACCTACTAGGTCGAAAGAAAGCGCTGTGTGCACTGCGTTGCCGAACGGGTCAAAGATTGATGCTAGGTCATCTGAAATCTCCGCAGGGATCTTAAACGCGTTGAACGCAGGGATCACAAGGTATTCAGAGAACGCACCAGTGCGGTTAACGCCAACACCAGTAGTGTTACGACAAAGGTGAGTACGGCCGCCACGACAGTTACGACAGTGACCACATGTGATGTGACCTTCGCCAGAAACACGATCGCCGATTTCAAAACCACGAACTTCTTGGCCGATGCCAACAACTTCACCTACGTATTCGTGACCTACAACCATAGGTACTGGAATTGTGTTTTGTGACCACTCATCCCAGTTGTAGATATGTACGTCTGTACCACAAATTGCGGTTTTCTTAATACGGATAAGAAGATCATTATGACCCATTTCAGGTTTTTCAACCTCGGTCATCCAAATGCCTTCTTCAGGCTTAAGTTTAGAAAGTGCTTTAATTTTCATAATGTTACCTAGTTCATCTCGCCGAACTGTAAGGCGAGAATCAAAAATCTATATGTTCGACTGGGTGGTGTTCCATCTAATTAAAGGATGCTCGTGGCACCCCTTTAAAATTAGATGATGCCCATGTCTTTACCAACTTGGATGAACGCATCGATTGCGCGGTCTAGTTGCTCACGAGAGTGTGCTGCAGACATTTGCGTACGGATACGAGCTTGACCTTTTGGTACTACAGGGAAAGAGAAACCTACAACGTAGATACCTTTCTCTAGAGCGCGCTCTGCGAATTCAGCCGCTACTTTTGCATCGCCAAGCATGATTGGGATGATTGCGTGATCAGCACCGCCCATAGTGAAGCCCGCTTCTTCCATGCGAGTACGGAAGTGAGCAGAGTTTTCCCATAGTTGAGTACGTAGGTCACCAGACTCAGCTAGAAGATCTAGAACACGGATAGACGCGGATACGATTGCAGGTGCAACAGAGTTAGAGAATAGGTATGGACGAGAACGCTGACGTAGCCAGTCGATCACTTCTTTCTTACCAGACGTGTAACCGCCTGAAGCGCCACCCATTGCTTTACCTAGCGTACCAGTGATGATGTCGATGCGGTCAACGACGTTATGGAACTCGTGAGTACCAGCGCCGTTTTCACCCATGAAGCCCACAGCGTGAGAATCATCAACCATTACTAGTGCATCGTACTTGTCTGCAAGGTCACAGATAGCAGGAAGGTTAGCTACTACGCCGTCCATTGAGAATACGCCGTCAGTTACGATTAGCGTGTGGCGAGCGCCAGCTTCTTTAGCTGCGATAAGTTGCTGCTCTAGCTCTTCCATGTTGTTGTTCGCGTAACGGAAGCGCATCGCTTTACATAGACGAACGCCATCGATGATTGAAGCGTGGTTTAGCGCGTCAGAGATGATTGCGTCTTCTTTGCCTAGAATCGTTTCGAATAGGCCAGCGTTAGCATCAAAACAAGATGTGTATAGGATTGTGTCTTCTTTACCTAAGAACGTAGACAGCTTTTGCTCTAGTTCTTTGTGAGAATCTTGAGTACCACAGATGAAACGAACTGAAGCCATACCAAAACCGTGCTGATCCATACCACCTTTCGCAGCTTCGATAAGCTCAGGGTGGTTCGCAAGACCTAAGTAGTTGTTTGCACAGAAGTTTAGTACTTCTTCACCAGTCGAGATAGAAACCGCTGCTTTTTGAGCAGAAGTAATAATGCGCTCAGACTTGTAAAGACCTTCTTCTTTAACTTCTTCGATTTGATTTTGAATCTGTTGGTAAAATGCAGAAGACATTGTCTCATTCCTTCCTAGTTATTATTCAGCAGCATCGCGCGCCGCATTATGTAGGGATATAAACGATCCTAAAACGATCATTTACACTGTAAAACTAATCTCTATATTCTAGTTGAACATCCCCTTTTCGATTATCCCTCCAGTTGGAAAAACATTAATGAATCTGAGGCACGAATAATAGTTCATCCCAGTGACACAGGGCACATTAACGTCCTTATCTTGTTCTTTTTTAACGCCATGTTCACCGAAAATTCGACCTAATTTCGCTTTCATATCAAATCTCAATTTTTAATCTCAAAACGATATAGTGGTGAATTACTGTTTCTCTCAGAATGTGCGGCCGTTACACAAATGCCCAAGATAAGATGAGAAACAAGCCCATGACACTATCCGACCACATCATTCAAGAAGCCTTCGAAAACGACTGGCACACCTGCTTTTATCAACCAAAAGTAGAATCGAGTGCAGAGAAAGTAACAGGCGTAGAAGCACTGTTTCGTCTGAATATTCCCGAAGAAGGTGTCTTTTCACCCGGTGTGTTCATTGATCGTGCGTTCGCGCTAGGTTACGAAGAAGAGATCTTCTTTAGTGTTCTTGAGCAATCTTTAACTGAAGTGAAGTCGCTATCAGCACACTTGAACTTGGCCGTTAATATCAGCAAGAAAGTACTAGCGAACCCAGACAACGTAGAAAAAGTACGTGAACTACTTTGGAATACCTCGTTCAAAGCAAAACAGTTAACGTTCGAACTCAGTGAAGCCGATCAATGGGATGAAGAGCTCTGCGAACAGATTAAACGCTATAAAGCGCTTGGTATTAAAATCTCTATCGATGATTTCGGTGTGGGTTACTCAGACATGAATAAAGTGATGAACCTTGATGTCGATGAAGTGAAATTTGATAAGTCGATTGTAAATAGCCAAGACAGTTCTCGCTCTGAACTAATCCAGCAAACTTTGGCTTACTGTAAGGCGTCTGGAATTAAAACCGTAGCTGAAGGTGTTGAAGATGTAGATACACATCAACGTGTCCACCAGCTTGGCTTCGATCGCTGTCAGGGTTTCCTATACTCGAAGCCACTTCCGTTGACGGATCTTAGACTGGTCATGTAATGACTCTGCTCTACTAAGGAGTGGGCTAGCTTAAAACAAACTCAACGCTTTTTTTCTTCTGTTTTAGGTCATGGTAACGGATGTACTTGAAATAGATATCGTGCTTGTTTTGGATATTCTGAGAAAAGGGATTTTTCACCACTTTTTTAATATCAGCTTTGAAGAAAGGCATGCCAAGCTTGCTCATGTATGGCTCTAAATAGAGATCATAAAGAAACTGGCACATAGCTGGATCAAGAGTAGGAAAACAGAATTCAGTATCAGCTAAGTTGTCTGCCATGTAAT
This sequence comes from Vibrio sp. 99K-1, assembly GCF_013114585.1. Lineage (NCBI taxonomy): Bacteria > Pseudomonadati > Pseudomonadota > Gammaproteobacteria > Vibrionales > Vibrionaceae > Vibrio > Vibrio sp. 99K-1. The sequence continues at coordinate 182,312 of NZ_VTXF01000001.1, read as the reverse complement.
CAAAGATCTTGCGGCGAATGACAATACTCACGGCCCCTACACTGCACAGCATCTTGCTGACACCGTCGTAAACCACATGCCCAATGATGACGCCCTCATAAAGAAAACACAGCACCTGCATCTCTTCTCTCTTCACACCCAAATGACTCGCGACTTCGATAAAATCTCTGCCGTAAGTTTTTTGATGCATTCCTTGAATCGACTTAAGCCTTTTTGCAGGGAGTGAGCAAAGGCTATGTGATTCGACACTGGTCACCTCGTAATCGTAACCAATATCAACACTGAACGGGCGCTCAGCGTTCTTGGTTGCTGCTTTCACTTGCACCATTTCTTCAACAGAAAAGTCATAATCCACCTGAAAGAAGCTCGCAATCCCCAAACGACGAACAAAACTGGGCAGTGTCTTCGCCCTTTCCCACTGGCTCACCATCACCTGATTGACACCAGAAAATGCTCGGTGAGAATGAGAAAGTAGCTCAGCAAACTCTTCCTGAGATAAAGCTTTCTCTTCACGCAGATACTTTAACTTTTGTGCAAAATTCGATTTATCCATAACTCACATTGCCTTAGTTATTATCAGTCGCTTAACACCCAAGGCTCATCTCGCTAAGTCTGGGTCATCGACTCTCTTTCGACACTGTCTTCAGTATGCTCTGCCAACCAGTACAACCAAATCATCGCCAAGCATAGGATGAAACAGAGCACAAATAGCCAGTAGGCGCTCAACATCTCTATCACCACACCACCAAGCAATGGCGCAATAGCAAAGCCAAGAGAGTAAAGTGCCGCCGCACCGAAGTAAGAGCCTCTCAGATGTGGCGGTGCCATTCTATCGATTTGTACATTCAGGGTTGGGAAAGCAATCACTTCTCCTAAACTTAATATAAAACAAGCAATTCCCCAACCTAGTGGCCAATCATTTGGTGTAAAAAGAAAACCAATTTGCGCAATCGCCATCAAAATCATGCCGATTCGAGTTCTTACAAACAACGGTACGTGCTCAAGCCATTTAAGCATTGGGAACTGGAAAACGATAATCGTCAGCGTATTCACCAAAACTAACCCAGCAATGAGTTGAGCGGCATCAGCGATTGAAGAGCGCACGATGACTTGAGGAATTGACGACTCAACCTGCGCGTAGACAAACATCATGATGAAGTTAGCGACCATCAGTTTTACAAAAATATTGTCTTTACGAATCACATTAAGCGTCGCGGCGAAATTAAGCAGTTGAGAGGGATCTGGCTTGGTAAAAGTACCTTTTCGTTCAATTCCTAACAACAGCCAGAAACCGTAAACGACATAAGTACCACCAGCAACAAAGAACAGGTTTTGTGGCTGAGAAAGAGCCAAAGTGATACCAATCAATGGACCAAGTGCGCCACCCAGATTAAGCAAGAAGTAACGAATGTTCAGCGCTAACTCACGATCTTTGGAGTCTTTGAGATTATCGCCTATGACTGCCTTCGCTGGCGCTTCGATCATTGGGCGCATTAGACCCGTCATCATGATCAACACATAGAACTGCCACACTTCACTCGCTAATGCGATGCCAGTGTAGGATATCGAGGCAATCCAACTGCCTAGCACCATGACCCATTTACGTCCTAGCTTATCCGAAAGGTAACCCGAGTAGAGCCCAGTTCCAGCACCAACAACCGCGGATACCGCTAGCATGGTACCGACTTCTATCGCAGACGCACCGTAATCTTCATAGAGAAAGACGATCAGAAAAGGCCATGCCATAAAGTAGCTTGTTCGGGCGAGTAACGTTCCAGTAAGAACTGTCCATACTGAAAAATTAAACCGTTTTATACGCTGCTTTTGAAACAAGCTTTCTGATCTATCCATAGATAACGCCTCTATAACTGACTGATTTAAATGTTATTATTCAGCCAGTATATAGAGTAAGTAGAATAGATACAGAGTATTCAATAAAGCTGTGTCTATTATGGCACCTCCATACCTATTTCACATTAGCAGATGCACACAGCCAAAATACCATTAACGAAGAGCGGTCTAGAGTTAACGTAATAGAGCAGCCTCTAGTCAAAGATCAACGCACTAGGCTGAGTAATGTTGCCCTTTGCGGTCAGACAATACCTTTCCGTCTTTGATCGTCACGATTCGCTTGGTTCGTTCAGCAAGCGAATTATCATGTGTCACGATAATCAATGTTCGTCCCTGCGCATGAAGACGATTAAACAAAGCCTCTATCTCTGCACCAGATTTTGAATCCAATGCCCCCGTTGGTTCATCCGCTAAGATGATTTGCGGATCGTTAACTAGGGCTCTTGCAATTGCCACTCTCTGCTTTTGACCACCAGAAAGCTGGTTTGGTTTGTGGTCGAGGCGATCCCCTAGCCCAACTTGCTCAAGCAGCTTCGCGGCGCGCTGGCGACGTTCTTTGGCTTTGATGCCCGAGTAAACCAATGGTAGTGCCACGTTATCCAATGCTGTCGCGTATTCCAGTAAGTTAAAGCTTTGGAAAACAAAGCCTATCTTTTGGTTACGAATACCGGCTAGCTCATTCGGGCTTAAACTTGCGACGTTTTGACCACCCAATTGGTATTGGCCATCGGTCGGTTTATCTAAGCAGCCCAGCATGTTCATCAGAGTCGATTTACCTGAGCCAGACGGACCAAGAATGGAAAGAAATTCACCTTGGTTGATGGTCAAGTCGACACCGTCTAGCGCACGTACTTCCGCCTCTCCGCTTGAGTAGTATTTACAAATGTTGGTCAAATCAACCAGTGGTGTGTTCGACATCTTATCTCCAGAGTTTTTGTTATTCACTTTGCAGCGCCTCCAATGGGCTCACTTTGGCGGCGCGGTTTGCAGGCAGCCATGCAGAAGCGACACCAATAAACACCAAGGTAGAAATCACAATCGCAACAACGATCCAAGACAGCTCAGGGACCGGCTTCCCAAGGTGTTCATAGAAGGTGTTGCCTTCTAGGTTTATGGCGCTGATGGCCGATACAAGTGTGTAAGTCACACCTAACCCCAACAAACCGCCGAGTATCATGGTCATCAGTGATTGCACTAGGTAGTGAAGACGAATGGCTGTTGGCGTGGCACCGACTGCCATGCGCACACCGATGTCTCGGGTGGAACGTTTTACGGTCGCGTACATGACATTCGCAATTCCTACGCCCGCCACAGCCAGCGTGACAAAGCCGATGATGCCAAGAAAGCTTTGTAAGCCAATCAAGAACTGCTGCATGCTTTTCTGTTTAAGGAACATGTCTTCCACTTGGACGACCTGCTCATCACTCACACTGGCGCCGTGTTTACGAGCAATCACCTGACGAATGGTCTTTGCCAGTTTTTCACGATCAGCATGAGCTTGCGGCTCGACATTGATGCCTCCGATATCGCCGTTAGTATAAAAGCGTTGCCACGTTGCTAACGGCACGAAGCTGGCGTAGTTGATTTGGTCGCCCTGTTCGATTTCAGCACTGTTCTTCTTCAACACACCAATTACGGTGAACTCTTCACTGCCAATCTTGACCTTTTCACCGACAGGGTTGGTTTGCAGTGTCACAGGGGTAAACCAGCTGAAATCTTCAATAGGGTTAAACAGATCCGCAGCAAGTGAATAGCCCAACACAACGACTTTACGCATCTCTTTTTGATCAAGTGGATTGAGCCAACGTCCGCCATCCATTGGGATTAAGTTGGTCATAGATGCAAAGTCAGTCGTGACGGCTAGTGGTTTTTGCCATATTCCTCGATCACCGACTGTAATGCGCTCATCCCAAACGGCGGTTGGCGCAACGCTTTTCACCTCTGGCAGGGCTTTAATTACCTCGGTATCGTCGGCTTTTAAGGTTAAAAACTTACCTTGGTGGAACACGCCATAATCGACGGTTGCCATGCCCCCGGTTAAGTAAATCAGGTTCCCGTTGCCATCTTGCGCGGTTCTTAATACGCCTTGACGAATGCCCTCGCCCACCGCCAGCATGGCTGCGATACATAGGGTTGCCCATGCAACGGCAAGAATGGTCAATCCCAAACGCAGCTTTTCTGCTGCCATTTCTTGAAAGATTTGTCTCATTGGTAGCAACATATTTACGCCCTCGCACTTAATGCTATTACGGGGGTGAGACGCGATGCTCGCCTTGCCGGAAAGTAAGACGCCAACAGCGCTAGAAAGAGAGTCACCAACAATGACAAAGTAATCGAATCTCCCGTAATCACAGGAAAACCTAACCACTCCGGTAAGGTAATGGAACCAAGCAACGCGACCACTAAATAAGCAACCATTAAGCCGAGAGCTGTACCGACCGCCACCAAAATGAGTCCTTCAAGGATGAACTGGTTGAGTATGGATTTTTGCGTTGCACCAATCGCCAAGCGTACGCCGATTTCTCGAGTTCGCTCTGTCACAGAGAGGAACATAATATTTGCAACGCCAAGCGCACCAACTGCCATGGTCATTGCGCCGCTTGCTCCCAGGAATATTTGAATGCCGCGGAAAATACCCGTGATTACCGCCGCTCCCTCGCTAAAGTCTGGCAAGTTAATCGCTTCTTTATCGGTCGGGTCAAAGTGCAATTGTTTAGCGTAAAAGTTAACGATGGCTTGTCGGAATGCATTGCTATCCATACCGTCGACAGGCTTGAGTAGCACCATCCAAGGTTTGGCATCCCACAAATCAAGATACGTGGTCTGAGGGATGAAGACTTTACGGCTATCACCAAATGAAATGCCCGCATCTTCGTCTTTCATAATGCCGATTACCAAAAATGGAATACCATTGACTTTGGTGGTTTGCCCAACGTGAATTCCCCCCATTCTTGCGACTTGATCCCCCAAAATCGCAACGCGGGTGTGGTTGGCAATATCACTGGGTGAAAGGTTCCGCGAACCCGACTCCAACTTACGTTGAATCAACGAGAAGTAATGGGAATCAATGCCACTGACGAAGCTTGTCAGGTTCTGCCCTTTTTCATTGGTGACGTTCGCATCCCACTTGGCATAAACGCTAGATGCTTGTTTCACAAAACCCGATTGTTCGATCATATCGACCTTATCCTGTGGGATCTGGATCTGGCGTCTCAGGCGTAAGCCATGCCAAGGTTTGCTGGTGCTCGACGGAAAGGCGACTTGCACATTGTTGACCATAAATGACAACTGCTGAGTTTGATGGCGATAAAAACCTTCACCCAATGCAATCAAAACCACAACCGAAATCACACCCCAAGCAATAGCCACGATGGCCAGCATGCTCTTCATGCGATGCGCCATCAGTGTTTGCCAAGTTTGCTGCAATAAGGTTTGCTGTAATAAAGTTTGCTGCAATAGACGGATCATGAATTAAATGCTCGGGAGATCAGTACCATGGTGTCGTCATCTAACTTACCTGCGGTTTGCAACAAGCCGATACGCTGACGCCAGTAGTTATACAGGTTGTTTTGCAGGCTGTTTTTGGCTTCAAACAAGCTGTTGTGCGCACTAATCACTTCCGAGACTTCTAACAAGCCCGCATCGTAAAGTTTCTCTTTGCTGCGCAACACTTTCTGACGAGAAGTCACCAGCTCGTTCGCCATTAAGACTTGATTCCAGTTGATGTCTACTTGAGTAAATTGCTGGATCACGCGCTTTTGGATGTCGATTTCAACTTTACGTAAGTCTTGTTTTGCGCTGAAAGTATTGAGTGACGCTTCGTCCACTCTGGCACGCGTTGCGCCATTCAAGTCAATCGGTACGCTTAGTGTGATGCCAGCGCTGAACTCACCGTCTTTACGTCGGTCATCATCGTTATATCCAACATTACCTTTCACCGTTGGGTAGTAACCGCCTTGGGCTGAGTCTTTGGCAAACTCGCTGGCTTTGACGTTCTGTGTTGCCACCAGCAATTCTGGGCTGCTGTCTTTAGCAAGCTTTAGCCATTGTTCTTGCGATTCCACCATCATTGGCGGTTGAACAAGGGAATCAGTGCGAATTTGGTCAACGTCTTGTGGAACTTGGTTAATCAAGGCCGACAGCTCTGCTCGTTTGACTTCTAAATCTGAGCGCGCATTCAAAATACCGGCTTTATCAGCAACTTGGGTCGCACGGATCTCTTCAACGTCAACGGATTTCACTTTACCCGCGAGGTAACGCTTCTCGATGATCTTCAGCAGTTTATTGCCTTCTTCCAACTTGGACTGCGCCAACTGCAAATCACCTTGTGCACTTGCGACATCCAAATACGATGAAAGCAACCTTTGTGCTAATTCATTATGTGATTGAGCCAGTTCGAGCTGAGCTTTGATGTAGTTGGCATTAGCTTGATCCAAATCTGACCACAAGCTGCTGTCCCAAATAGTTTGAGAAAGCGATGCACCATAACTGTTGGTATTGTCAGTGGATTCATTCCAATTCGCCGAAGCCGTCGCACTTAAATCGGGTAAGAGTGAACTGCGGCTTGCATCCACACCCACTTCGCCAAGTTGAACACCAATTTTGGCTTTCTCGTAGTTTGGGTCACTTTGTTTCGCCTGCTGCCACGCTTGTTTAATCGAGATAGCATAGCTGGGTAAGCTGAGTGTGGCGGCCAGGATCGCGCATCCGATTTTAGATAGGTTTCGTTTAGCCATGCGCGGCTCCCATCATCATGCTGTTATCGATGATTTCTTCGTCTAGCTTAACGCCGTCTAATACTTCTACGTTGATGCCATCCGACAAACCAAGCTGCACTTTTTGTTTGTGGAAACCTTGCTCTGAGCTATCTGGGATCAATACGTTTGGTGTATCGCCATCAAATTGCAGTGCTCGTTCTGGCAAGGTTAAGACGTTCTCAGATCTCTTCAGTGTGATTTGTGCAGTGGATGAGAAGCCTGAACGCAGTAAGATCTCTTTCGGGATCTTCAGTTCACCAACCTCCACTTCAAACCCGTTATCAAAGCTTTTTGCCGTCGCGTTACCTTCTGGCGAGTTAAGGTTCTCTGATTGGATTGCAACTTTGGTTAACACTCCGGAAATTTCCATATCAGGATAAGGCGCAACGGTAAGTAATACAGGCATGCCCGGAGAGAGCTGCGCGGCATCGTGCTCACTGACGCTGCCTTTGAAGATCAGGCTGTTCATGTCCGCCAGAGACATCATTTCTGTCGCGGCTTGGCTAGATTCAGTCGAGATGATTGGCTCACCCACTTCGACTTTGCGGTTTAATACTGTGCCATCAATTGGTGCATAAATGGTTGAGGTTAAACGGGCATCACCAATGGAAGCTTCACCGCTGCGAATTAATTCGAGGTTTTGGCGTTTTTGCAGTACGTTCGCTTGAGCCGATTTCACGCTTGAACGCGCACTAACGTATTCATCGTAATTCTTTGGAATGATGTCTTGCTTCACCAAGCTTTCTAGGTTGGCGAGCTTTTGTTTGGCTGATTCGAGGTCCGCTTCACTGCGCATTAAGTCTGTTGAAGCATCAGTAAGCGCTTGAGGCGTCGGGTTCGGACGAACCTTAATCAATGGTTGGCCTTGCTTAACCTTTTCACCGACCTGCACGTACATCTCACCCACAATGCCATCGATTTGCGACTTAATGGACACTGAGTGCGCAGGAACAATATTGCCGACCGCTACCGCTTGTTTTTCAATGGTTCCCTTTTCCACCGCCAGCGTTGGAAACGCCTCTGGTTGAGTGGAAGATTGCAGATAAAAATACGCACCGCCGCCGAGCAATGTAACGCTCACAGCAGAGACTAGCCAAATTTTTGCCATTATTGATACCGATTATTTTTGTGTAGTCTTGTGACCATCTTATGAACATAAAGTTCTTGAATCATATCGGCTTTAATGTCGCGAGTTTGTAATATTTGGTATGGCTATGTCAGATAGCTATTGACAGTAAGTTAGATGGATAATCCACTTAGTAGCATGAGTCTAAATATTGCCGGCGTTGGATGGTTTGCTCAAATGCATTGAGCTGAAGAAGAGGCAAATCGGTAATTAAACAATCGATGGTTAAACATCATCACGACTCATTTTACTTTAGCCAATTAATGAAACTGATTCACAAATTAAGTTAGATCACTCACAATTACTATTACGCTCATCGCTGACTCTCATGGATACTTATGGTCAATCCCAAACTCATCGCCCTACTTCCAGATCTAGCCTCGTTTATCCTAGTGGTAAACGAAGGCAGTTTTACTGCGGCAGCCAAGCAATTAGGGGTAACGCCCTCTGCACTCAGTAAGCTCATTACGCGTTTAGAGAAGGCACTGTCAGTAAAGCTTTTTGAGCGAACTACTCGTACGCTTATTATCACTCAGGCAGGTCAACTGGTTTACGATCAGAGCGTTGTCATGATTAACGCAGCACAGCAAGCGGTTGAGTTATCGACGTCTGATCATACCGAGCCCTCTGGCTCACTTACTGTAGCCGCGCCAGAAGCGTTTTTGAACTCTGTACTTCAGCCTTTTGTGGTGCCATTTCTCAATCAGTATCCAGAGATCCAACTTAAGTTACGCGCTGCTGATGGTGATATCGACATACTACGCCAAGGCATCGATATTGCGTTTCGCCTTACCGATAAGCCCGATGAGAGCTTAGTGCTAAAAGAGTTAGGCAAGACTAACTTAGTACTGTGTGCGAGCCCTGATTATTTGAGTCACAAAGGCATCCCTTCTCACCCGACCGATCTTAGTCAGCACGATTGCCTGTACCTTGCAGAAACGGACAAAGACCACATTTGGGACTTTCTCAAAGATGATGAGTTTCACACCGTTTCCGTCAGTGGTCGATACGCCGTGAACCACTCTCAAATGCGACTAAAAGGTGTGAAAGAAGGTTTGGGGATTGGCATCTTCCATGACTTTGTGATTCAAGATGCGTTAACAGAAGGCAGCGTTGTTCAAGTACTGAATGACTGGACCATCAAGAGTAACTACCACGGTGCCATCGCTATGCAGTTTGCACAAACCAAGTATATGCCCGCTCGCCTACGCGTGTTCATTGACTACGCGATGGAACACTTGGGTGAAAAGTTGGCAGGAGAAATAAACTGATGCTAAAAGGAATCCACCACGCCGCCATTATTTGCTCAGACTACAAAGCCTCAAAACGCTTTTACACTGAGATTTTAAAGCTAGAAATTATTGCAGAGAATTACCGAGCAGCGCGCCAGTCTTACAAACTTGACCTAGCACTCCCTAATGGTGCTCAAATAGAGTTGTTTAGTTTCCCTGATGCACCTGAAAGACCGAGCTTTCCAGAAGCTCAAGGATTGAGACACTTAGCCTTTTGTGTTGAGGACGTTCAACAAGTAAAAAGCTATTTAGAAGGACAAGGAATCGACGTTGAACCGATTCGAGTTGATGAGTTTACAGGGAAGTCATTCACGTTTTTCGCAGACCCAGACGGCCTGCCGCTAGAGCTTTATCAAAAATAGGCTTTATCAAATCTAAACTTTCTTGAAAAATCAGCTTCCCGCCAGAATAAAAAACGGACCTTCTCAAGCCGAAAATGTCCGTTTTTGGTTCAATTAGCTCAACGCCATTTTGAACTTCTCAACACGTGAGAACAGTAGCCAATCCAATATCATGGCCGTCACAATCGTTGCTCCTGCGAGAGGGAATAGTACTGAAATCAGCACAACACTCACCAAACCAGCTTTCCATAAGCCAGCATCACCAAACTTAGGTGGCGCGCCAAGCTTACGTTGACCTGATGGTCTACGCATCCACCACATCACACCGCCCGTGACTGACACCACGATGAACGCCAAGCAGAACAAGGCATTTAAAAGCTTGTTGATAATACTTATATCACCTTGGTGCAGAGAGATACCGACCGCTAATGTCTTGGCGATAAAGTTATAATCTTGCCAGGTCACTTCACCAAGGATACGACCTGAATACTGGTCGAGGTGCGTGGTACGATCTTGAGTGGGATCGATGATATCGCCGCCCATCGTGTTTGCTGTCACGGTGTAAACACCCGTCTCAGAACGTGGGAAATTCACCTTGTACTGCGTGAAGCCAAGAGCTCGTGCTTTCTCAATAACATCATCAATGGCAAAGCTACTCACAGACATGACATGCATAGAGTGGTCATCACCCATCTTAGAATGATCATGAGGTTCGGACGCCTCTTCCACATGATGAACGTGTTCTGCTGGCTTATCTTGAGACAACGGCAGTGGTGTCTGTTCCAGATTCCATGGCAGTTCTTCTTCTGAGCCATGGTTAAGCGATGCGTGTGTCTTATCAGACAGCGGAATATCATCCCACATTTGAGCAGGGAAAGTGCTCCATGCTTGGACGAGCTTACCGCCCCAGAAACCTGTCCACGCCAAACCAGACAGGATAAAGAGCAGCAGAATAAGAGATAGCGTGCCACCGATGTTCGCATGCAGATCACGCATCAGTACGCGTGGGCCAGATGACACTCTCAGCTTAAGAAAGCCTGCGCGGCTCGCGTTGTCTCGTGGCAACCATAGGTAAATTCCACTGACGAGCAACAGAATCGACAAGCTGATTGCGACTTCAATCAGATAGTCCCCCCAATCACCAATTAATAACGTGCCGTGGATGTCGTTTGCCAACTGGTACAGGCTGTCGCTGCGTGGTACTTCACCGACGACTTTACCTGTGTATTGATTCACGGTGGCGAAAACAGATGTGCCATCTTCCAGTGATACTGAAAATCGGTTGGCCATATCAGGCAATTTGCTCGGTACGAACTGTGTCACTGAACCTTGTGGATAGTGATTTTGCACTGCAGCTAACTGCTGCGAAACCTTGATTGGTTCACCGGATGCTGCAATTTCAATCGCCTCTTGATGAAAAGCCAGTTCGATCTCATCGTCAAACAACATCACTAAGCCAGTAATACTTAGCATCAGCATGAATGGGATAACGAATAGACCAGCGTAAAAGTGCCAGCGCCAGGTGAGGAAGTAGAGAGTTTTATTGCGCTCTTTGGTTTTAATATTGGTTCTCGAACCGCTTGTTGCACTGCTTGTAGACTGCGAAGTCGCTTGTGCCTTCGCAGTAGTTTGAGATTCATTTCTCAACATTATTATTTCCTTTGACATGCGCAAACGAACCTTCTGAAAATCAGAAAGTCGCTAAGGCATGTTTAACTTTACTTAATACTATATTTTTTAATTATTTTAATGAGTTAGGTTTAAGCAGTAACAAAGGGAGGGCCGCGGGGGGCTTGCCTCGAATAGCGTTCGCTTAGAGCCAAAAAAGCGTAGCTGTCTGAGACAATAAAACTCAGTCGAGTTGTGAGTAGTGTAGTTGGAAGTTCATCTTGGTGAAATGTGGAAAAATGGCTAAACGGGCACGGCTTACCTTTATGAGTATTCGGTTCACCCTCTTCGATTTGAACCAGTTCAAAGCCATTGACCGTACACAACGACGCCCACACTCCCGCACTATTACCATGAGCATTGATAACAGGCATTAATGTCACTAAAGCCCAGCTTAACGCTGTGGCAAGTAACATAGAGAGGTTGAACGAGGTTCGGCGCATTATTCCAAATCTTTATAAATTTCCCTTATTATGAGGCACTTGTTATATAGGTAAACGTAAAGATTAACATCAGGTTAAAAAGTTGAAGCCAACGCACACTCTTTTTAGTTAAAAACTGGTTACGCGAATAGAACATAACCCATATTATTCATCTACGCGCACAGATCCCGGTCAGAAAGCCACCAATAAAAAACGCCGCCTACATTTTCCAATAAAGGTAAATATAGGCGGCGTTTTAGAAATCGAATCTTGAGGTTTGGGCTTTGTTAAACGTCTAACATGCAAACGCTCCTGATTAACCCATTAACCGAAGATCTTGCTCCAGATACTTGGGTTACGCTTGTCGTGGTACTCTTCACGAAGGCCATCAATCGTGCGCAGCTCTTGTTTTGCTGCCTCGAAATCACCTTGGTCTAGCTTCTGTTCAATGCTATCGATCGATAGACTGATCTTCTTGAAGCCTTCCATGAAGTTTTCTTCTTTCTCTACTGGGTACACACCCGTTTTTAGTTCTGCCACTAGCGTATCTAAACGAACGATAGGTTTTTGCATCTCTTCAATGCTTTGAGCTTCTGCCGCTTGTTTGAATGCAAGCTTCATTTCTTGCATGTTTTTCTTAAGGTCAACGTTAGCAAATGCGTTGCCAGACATTACTGCTGCAGCGATTAGGCCAGATAAAAGGATTGAGCGAGTTTTCATTGTTTCTCCAAGTGAAACTGTGACTTTGAAGATAGCGCCGTCATTATTGCAGCGCTTCGACTTTATTATTTTCCGGCTAGTGTATACAAAAATCCGTCAGGCACAAAAATTGATTGTGTCGAAATGCAAACCTGCCGACATTCTCTTAAACAAGTGCAGAGTATTCTGGGATCTCGTTGCGACCACGTAGTGCCAAAAATGACAAGAATTGCTGCGGTGAATGGGTGATCACCTTACTCGAATCTACGCCCACCTCATCAAGTAATGAAGCAACAAGATTTAAACCGCCTACATCTTGGCAGAAATGTGCATCACTCCCTGTGGTAATAAATGCCCCTTTTTCTCTCGCAATTCTTGCTATTTCGTAGCAACGATCAACACTGCCCACGCGGCTATTGCCTTTAAGTGTCGTGTTATTAATCTCGATGGCGACATTGTGTTCTACCGCACATTGGATGACCGCTTCAAAGTCGAAATCAAAATTAGGATTCCCCAAATGACCGAGTGCATCGACTCGTCCACCTTTGATGACATTTAAAAGAGCCTCAGTATGAGCTTCGGAGTCTAACGGGCGAAATACAGGCTCATGAAAGCTCGCAATCACCCAATCTAAGTTCTTATCAACACTAGGGTGTATATCGATTTCCCCCTGAGTGTTCATAATGTTTGATTCAACACCGCGAATAATCGCAACGCCTTCGATAAAACGAGGAAGTACACGCTGATTGCTAAAGAACCAGTAGTGTGGCGCGCCCGGCATTGACTCTGAATGGTCAGTGGTACAGAACATAGCAAGGCCGTTTTGTTTTGCCGATTTAGCGTTTTCAATCAATGTACTGTAGGCATGGCCACTGGCGTATGTATGGGTGTGAGTGTCTACCTTTAATTCCATAAATCAATGCCCTCTCTTGATATCTAAACTTTCCAGAAAATAAACCTAAAGCCTCTGCTTGGAATTGAGTACCTTATGTTATCAATAGAACCAGTTTATCAGCACAAAGTGACAATTAGCACCTTAACCTAACGCTTTCTTGTAACTAATTGCCCAGTTGCTATAGGGCATATGTCACCTCTACCTTCACCCAATTTTCTATCGGTCGGCTTCATAATCATGGCTACGTGCAAGCCTGGTAATTGAGCCAATTTTTTTGCAACCTACCCAAGTTCGTCAATACTTAAACCAGTTCACACGCTGGAGTGTTAGATGAGACGAAGACGTTATCCGCTGAGTATCCACATCACTAGCCTTTTCCTAATTTTGACAACGTTTGTCGGTGCAGTTTTGATATCAATAAGCTATCGGCATTCTCAAGAGTTGCTACTGGGAACCGTTCGCGAGGTCAGTAATGAGCACCGTGACAAGCTAGAGTCGGTGTTCAAACAAGCGATAGCCCCGGTCATTACCACATTGAATGTGATGGCGGTCAGTCCGTTTGTTAATCAACAAAGCTCCTCTACCGAGAAGGAGTCTTGGCTAGCATCAGTCGATATCATCTTCAAACAGAATGCTAATTTAGTCGCGCTCTTCTATGGCTCGGAGGATGGCGACTTTAGAATATTCCGCCCCTTGAGCACCAATAAACAAAGGGCCGAAAATAATGCCCCTGCCAAAGCGACCATGATGGTCAGTAGCACTAATTTGGATGGTGAGAACTTTATTACCTACCTCGATGGTGCGCATCAGGTCATCAGCACGGTGCAAAGCGAGAGTAAATTTAACCCAACGACTCGTACTTGGTATCGCAATGCAAAGCCCGATGGTTCAATCCACCTATCCGAGCCCTATCTTTTTTATTTCCTTAAAACCAATGGCATTACACTGTCTAGGCGTTCAGCTGATGGCAAGCACGTGGTAGGCGCCGACTTCACGCTGAGTTCTCTCTCTTCTCAGATCAGTGAGCTGGCCTACTCTCCGCAGACCAGACTGGCTCTATTTGACCAACACTTTAACCTTCTGGGTCAGCATCAACTGGATTTAACGACCTCTAACCTCACCTTCCAAGCTAACCATGACGGTACTAATAATGTAAATGGCGCAGGAAAACTCTCTGGTAGTGAGCAGGAGCAGAGCTTTTTCAACATCCCCAAACGAGAGCAAATGGAAGCGTTAAAATCTTCAGTATTGGGGCCGCTAATCTCAGATGAGGAAAAGTTTAACCTCAATCTCAAAAACGTCGAGTACAACCTGAACACATGGGCACTGACCTTAACTCCGGTTGAGCTCACCCAAAACGTGACCCTCTATTTGGCAGAAGCGACACCACACAATGAACTGCTTTCTGACCTCATTTCGATGCGTGACAAACAAGTCGCCGTCGCGATTGGGATGTTGTTTATCTGCTTTGGTATCGTGTGGTTGGTTGCTAATCGTCTATCCCAGCCACTCAATACCTTGATGCAGCTTACCGATAACATCGCTCGGTTCGATTTCCGTCGTACCCATTATCCGAAGAGCATGATTAAAGAGGTCGCTAACCTCGCCCACTCCATCGAATTAATGGAACACACGCTTCATGACCTCATCAACTTGCTGCGAGACACAGCAGGGAATCAGGAGTTCTCGATACTTGCCAAGAACATCGCTCACCAAAGCTATTTGATAACCAAAGCCGAAACCATTGTGCTGTTTACTCAATCAGAAGAGAAAGATGTATTTGATACCGCCGCCAACCTAGCGATCATTCCCTTTAAAGCAGACATCAATGACTTCATCAAACATACACCTTGGTTACTGTGCAAACTCAAGTCAGGAGAGACCATCCACTTAAATCGAGAAGACAATGTACTCAACTATTATCAAGACTCTATCTTCAACTCAGACCTGTACTTGTTCCCATTATTGAACCGCGAAAAACTGTTGGTTGGTATTGTGGCGATTGGCTATGAAAGACCGATTACCAAAGCTCAAGCAGATAAACACGCCTTTTTAAGAGAGTTATTGAGCTTTGCAGAGATAGCCAAAGACAACATTGATCAAATGCAGCAACAGAAAGACATGCTCAACGCCTTTATTGAACTGATCGCCTCTGCGATTGATACCAAATCCCCATACACTGGCGGTCACTGCCAACGAGTACCCGAGCTGACCAAATGGTTAACCCAAGCGACTATCGATGACGACCGTTATTACCCTCAGTTCTCTCTGGACAACAAACAGTGGGAAGAGTTGATGTTAGCCGCGTGGTTACATGACTGTGGGAAAGTCACCACCCCAGAGTATGTGGTAGACAAAGCAACCAAACTTGAGACCATTTACGACCGAATCCACGAAGTTCGTATGCGATTTGAACTACTCAAACAACAAGCCGAAACTGACTACTGGAAAGCGATGGCGAATGGTGGACTTCAAGAAGAGCAGCTACAGATCCTAGGACAAACCCTTTCCGACCTCGATGAAGAGTTTGCCTTTGTTGCTCAGTGCAACCTTGGCGGAGAATCAATGACACAAGAACAGTTAGAACGATTGGACCAAATAGCCAAGCGTCAATGGAAACGAACGTTAGATGATCAACTTGGAATATCTTGGGCTGAAAAAGAGAGGTACAACTCGTGGCAGAAATCGTCGCAATCTGCCGATTCTGCACCAGATAACAGTGAACAGACATTACCAGTGATGGAACCACTGCTTGCAGATAAGCCAGAACACAAGATCCCATGGGATAACGGCTTTAACCCAGCAGAATTGTGGCAAGAAGATTTTGTTCTTAAGCCGGGAGAAGTCAAATACAACCAAGGTGAACTGCATAATTTGAAGGTCAATCGTGGCACTCTCAACGAAGAAGAACGCTTCATGATTAATGACCACATCATTCAGACCTTCACCATGTTAAACAAGATCCCATACCCACCTTACCTGCAAAATATTCCCGAAATTGCCAGTGGGCATCATGAACGCATTGATGGTAAGGGCTACCCAAGAGGATTGAACGAAGACCAGTTACCTCTTCCGTCGAGAGCCATGGCAATTGCTGACGTATTTGAAGCTCTGACTTCGAGCGATCGTCCGTATAAAAAAGGCAAGCTGCTCAGTGAATCGCTCAATATCATGACCGACATGGCCACCAACGGCCATATCGACCCTAAACTCTATTTACTGTTTCTAGAAAACAAAATCTACGACAAATACGCCGAGCAATTCCTTGAGTTAAGCCAACGATGCGATATCGATGAAACGAAACACATCGAAAAAGTAAAAGAGTATATTCGCTCACTTTTTTAAACCGTTACTGACAAGGTTTAGCGCTTAACTATTGGCTGCAAACCCAACATCGAGCTTTCTTTGGAACTGCTCGTCGGCTTGGCTGCTTGCCCAGCTTTACTGTACTTTTTCGCTAACAAGGTGTTTGTGATGCTCGCAGCGACAATCAGATTAATACCGACCAACTGCTGAGTAGAAAATACATCATCAAAGAACACACCTTGCCACAGTGCACTAAACAACATGTTGGTGAAAATTAACGGAGCCAGTTGAGAACCACTTTCTGCAAGCTTGTAAGCCTTCGAACGGAAGATCTGTGTATTAACAGTACATAGCGCTAATCCAAATGCCCCGATTCCAATCCAGCCGATTTGGTCAACCGTCTGTAAAGTATTAAGAATACTTGAGTCTGCCTGCACTCCAGAAACGCCTTGTACTGAGGTGAATACCAACATCGGGATAACCAATATTGCTGCAACTAAAAACGTCCAAGCGTTAAGTTCTGCAGGCGTGAGACTAGTTTTAGAGGCGCGATACAAACTCACTTGTGACGCTGAGTTGAATAGTCCGGCCAACAAACCAAGCAACAATTCAGGCCTCAAGAACTCAGAGCCAAATTTAAACTGCGACCAATCCCCAGCCATCATCACAACACCAACAAAGGTTATCGCTAAACAAAATATGGTTGTTGTATGAATTTTAGTTCCAAACATTAACTTTTCTAACAAAGGAATAAATAGCGGCCCAGTACTAAATAGCACCACACCTTCCACCAGCGTTAAAGTTTGTAACGACGTAAGAAAACACCACTGACATGCCACCATGAATATCGCCCGCATGACCAGTGGCTTCCACATACTTCCTGTCGGCCTGCTGATTTTAGAAAAGATAAGAAACAAGAATATGAGCAAGCTAGGTAAGAAGAAACGCACAAAGCTCAGTAATGAAATAGGCATCGCTTCCGATAAATACTTCGCTACTAAACCGCTTAAAGACAAACTGAACGTAGACAACAACATGAAAGTCGTTGCCTTGGTAATATCAGACATAATTATCACCTCCTATGCTGTCTATTTTAGAAGCGTGACGTCATTAAAAATAGCGAGTAATATTAACCATAACTGTAAGGAAAACTTACCAATGAAAAAGCTCGTTCCGCTTAAATCCGTTTACGCTTTCATTGCTGTCGCAGAAACTGGCAGCATGACCGATGCCGCTCGTGTGTTGTATGTCAGCCACTCTGCAGTAAGCCAAGCCATTAAGTCTTTAGAACAACAGGTCAATAGACCTCTGTTTCAGCGAGTAGGTCGCCGTGTTGTCCTTAATGCCGCTGGTAAACGTTATTACCGAAAGGTCGCTCCTGCATTGGAGCAAGTGATAGAGGCGACTGAAGAACTAGCAAGGACGCCCAATGACCATCGCATTACCCTCAATATGGTGAATTCGCTTGCAATGCACTGGTGGATCCCTCGAGTCTCTGACTTTCAATCTTTTGCTCCATCACTTGATATTCGAATTTCGACACTAACAGGCCCTTTCGATATTGAACAAGAAGGGGTTGATATTGCTCTTGTACATGGCAAGCCCAATGAGTGGGAGCGGTGTTACAGCGAAAAACTGGGCGATGATGATCTGGTGTTGGTGTGTAGCCCTGCGCTCCTCAAAAGTAATGAGAATTTAAGCGTCAAAAAGCTTGTTGAGCAAAACTCCACGATTGGTGTCTTTAACCCGAGGCGAAAACACGACTGGCAAGTGTGGTGTGATCATTACCAAATCCCGATGCCAAATTTTCACAGCAACCTAACGTTTGATGTGTCGATTCAAGCGGTACAAGCCGCGATTCGTTCACTAGGTGTATTAGTCACCCATCGCTTGTTTGTAAAAGATGACATTAGCCACGGCATGCTGGTTGAGCTTGGTGCCCCCGTTGCTAACCCACATCAAGATTTCTATTTTGTTTGCCCAAAAAACAAGTTAAAACAAGAAAGTGTGCTACAACTGAGAACATGGTTAAGGCATGAATTTGCCAATTCAGACATGACACTTAGCGATACAACACAAGAATAGAATAACGACAACGTCCAATAGAACCGTTACTTACAAGAGGCCATTATGATCATTACCACCACACAATCTGTCGAAGGTAAACGCATTGTCGACTACAAAGGAGTTATTGCCGGAGAAGCTATCTTAGGGGTGAACGTATTCAAGGATATGTTTTCTGGCATTCGTGATTTTGTTGGTGGGCGCTCTGGCACCTACGAAAAGGAACTCGAAAAAGCCCGTAACTATGCATTCAAAGAGCTGGAACAGAAAGCCATTGAAGCTGGTGCAAATGCAGTGGTCGGTGTCGATATTGATTACGAAGTACTTGGAACAGGTAACGGCATGCTAATGGTATCAGCCAGCGGCACAGCGGTAGTAGTAGCTTAATTACTCGCTAAGTCGTGATTACCTATAAAAACGCCTCTTAGCTAAATCACTAGCTAAGGGGCGTTTTTGTATGCGTTGCTAGGTTAGGTTTGAATATCTCTAACTCGCACGACCTGCTGGCTCAGAGATCATGGCATCAAAAGAAGCGATTCGAGCCAAAAACTCTTTTCTATCTTTCGGCATAATCGAACTTGCCATCGGTAAATTCGCCTTCATCGCATCAACGGCTCGACCACGAACCAACACCTCAAAATGCAAGTGAGGACCAGTGATACGCCCCGTTGCACCCGATAGCGCAATTTTCTGACCTCGTTTAATTTGCTGCCCTTTCTTAACTAAAAAGCGGCTCAAATGAAGATAACGAGTGGTGTATACGCTGTTGTGTTCAATCACCAAGTATTTACCGGCATAAGGGTGGTCACGAAGCGCTACAACCCGGCCGTCACCCGTTGAATATACCGGAGCGCCCACTGGCGTCGCAAAGTCAGTACCATTGTGCGGCGAGATTCGGCCTGTCACAGGGTGTCTTCGTTTCGGGTTGAACGATGAGGTAATTCTTCGGAACTTTCTGTCGACAGGGTATCTATCGAAGGCTTGCTCTAGACTGTTACCCTCTCTGTCATAAAAAAGGCCATCTGGCGCTAAAAACGCTGCTACTTCTCGGTTTCTTAATTGAATGGAGATGCCTTGAACTTCTGTTTTTCCCGTTAAGTGATTGTCTGTGTACTGCTCTTTGACCAATACATTGAAGCTGTCACCGGCTCTAAGCTCACGAGCGAAGTTAACTTTATCTTTCAGCGTACGAGTAATATTGGCTATCTGAGCCGTTGTAAGCCCCGCTTTGTATGCCGATGTTGAAAAGCTACCATGAACACTGCCCGCATAGAGTTTTTCTTTCCATTCGCCTGGTATCTCGTGGAATTTATAGGTGAAGCTCCCATCATCATTTCGAGTAAAGGCAGCTTGCTCAACCAGACTTTCGTGGAACACCAACTCAACAAGCTGTTTGGAGTCACTATCTAAAAGCAGCTCTAAGTGGTCACCGGGTTTTATTGTATCGAGTTTCAAGGATTCAAGATCCGCTTCCATTACTTTATGAACCGTTTCATAAGGCAGATTCCACGATTCGAATATGTTACTCAGTGTGTCCCCTACTTTTACAAAGTAGTGAATTTTGATCAATGAGCTCGAATTAGCTTGTGGGTGCGCCTGTTCCTCACCGTCCATGTGTAGTTCTTGATAAGGCGTTACTTTTATTGAAATTTCTTTTTCCGGTTCCGGATGGAAAGAGAGCAAAGCGGCAAGTGAAAATGCACTGATCGCAACAACAATCAGGATAATGCGGAGGTACTTCATAAAAATTAGCAGTTATAACAAGGAACTTAAAAAGTGTTATAACATAACAATCAAATCAAAAAAACAAACGAAATGTAAGAAACCGTTCTTTTGGAAGCACAAAAATATGGTGGGCTTAAGAAACCCACCATAGCATCAAAGCTTTATTCTTCACGAAGCGCCTCAAAACGCTCTAAGCCTCGAAGCATTTCGAAGTCCGGTTCTTCAGCCAACAACTCTCGCATTGAGCCACTGGCTTCGACAGAGCGTTCTAGGTCGTCAATAGCTTGTCCTTCCGCCCCTAACCTTGCGTAAGCACACGCCCGCTGATACAGAGCATGAGCGTTCTGGTCATCCACCTCTAACACGCGATTACATAAGCTCATCGCCCAATGGTACTCTTGAATATCCATTGCTGCGTCCGCTTTGTAGGTTAATGCTTCCAAATCCCCGGGACGAACCTTCAAAATCTCATCATAAATTTCAATTTTCTGTTCCGCGGTTTGCGCATTTTGCGCCCTTAACCATAGATTGTGGATCTCATTGATGATTTCGATTTCTCGGTTGTTCTCTGAAATGATTCTGGTTTTGCGTTTAAGATCCCTCTCTAGAACATTAAACTTCTTCTCATAGTCTTGTGCAATGTCGTTGAGTCGTCGATCTGCCATCTCTTTAGTGGTGTGTTTTAACTCTTTGAGCGACTGCCAACCAACCAGTGCAATTAACGAAGCAACACCAGCAATGATATAGAAGAAATACGTTACGGTAACATTGGCGTAGTTGAGCGACTTATCTGCTACTGCGAGCTCGCGATCGGTCATCTGAATGGTGAGACGTCTTTCAAGATCCTGCTGTTCGATTCTCAGCTGCTTCAACTCATCCAAGATATAACGTTCCATCAAGGGTCTATCCAAATACTCTTGATCCGAGTATTTATTTTCTTCGCTTGCAAAACTCATCGTGCTGAACACTGAGATAACTGCAATCAATAAGATTCGAAGCATTATACAATCCTTATATATTTAGCTTTAACCTAACTGTATCTCGTTATAGGCATACAAGCTAGGAAGTCGGCAAGTTTGCCTTATCCATATTGGAATTAACACTCTAAAACATCATTGATAATTATAAAACACCTGAAGCAACATCATTAATTTCTAAATTATAAAAATACCAAGTAATACTGTTCTATATAATTAATTCGCGATGCGAATATAGAGTCATTTGATTTATTGCATCGAGATGAAACTTATATTAATAACGATCAGAGCGAGGTTAATTTGAATAATCCAAGATACGATTTAGTAAGCCGTGTACTGCACTGGGTAATGGCTTCTGTAATCATTTATGCCACAATCGCAGGTTATGTGATGCACTATGTGACCAGTCATCCAGAGCTGTTTTCATTCTTATCTGTACTTAACATGTCATTGGCGACCGTTGCGACACCATTGCTCATGGTTCGTTATATCTGGAGCCACTTTCGCTCTTCTCCAAGCATGCCGACATCAATACCAGAGGGGCAAAAGTGTGTGGCTAAGCTAGCTCACTCTTTAATGTACCTCGCCATGTTTATGGTGTTCAGTACAGGTTATTTGATGCTGGAACAGCCATACTCATTATTCTGGCTAACCACAGTCGAAAACCTAATTAGCAACCCAGCAATCAACAGCTTCTTCTTTTATTTACATCGTGCCAGTTGTATTGCCCTAGCTTGTTTGATTGTTTTACATATTAGCGCAGCACTTAAACACCACTTCGTCTCTAAGAACTATGTATTAAAAATGATGATTTAAATAATACTGTGAGACTTTGGACTTAAAGCTCGACCAACAAAAAAGCCATAGCACTTCTGCTATGGCTTTCTTTTTCGGCGTGATTAATTGGATTGGTTATCCAGCATCACTTGCCAGTATTCACATTTAGCAAGAAACTCTTTTAGGTAGAGTTCAGGGTTAGCTAGCTTCTCGCCGCCCTTAACATCAGCACCAGTCACTCGCCAGAAACTGCGAGTCACTACGTTTCTATGATAAATAAAATCGCTAAGTTCGTTTTTTTTCAGCGTTAGTTGTTCACCGAACGTCTTCTCATACAAGCTGAGCGTTGCTTCTTGGTGGCTCGCCTTCTCTCTCAAAAAAGTATCTAGGTCTAAACCTAGCTCTTTCTGAGCATCTTTTGACAAGGTTTTTGATAATTTAGAGATCACATTAAACAGCGCCAACTCTACTTTTTGGGCCGCTAGTAACGATGCACCCAAAAGTGCATGTTCATTGGAGATCTGTTGCTCTGTTGCTGAAACGGTAGCTGTTGTCACTGTGTTAACCTCAAATTGTCATAACGGATATTATTGAGCGTTTCTGATTACGCGCTTTTGCTAAGCTGAGCTCGTTCAGCGTCAACGATCACGAAGCCAGTTGCGTCTTCACTTTTCTCTACTTGCACTAAACCTTTGAAGCCAATTTGCGACAGTTTCTTCGCTAGATGCTCAGGTGCGGTTTCAAAAACCACCGACATGAAAGGTAAATGCTCTGCGGAAACAAAGCCATGCTCGTTAAACAGGTCCATTGCATGAGATAAATGGTCTGAGTCGGTTAATTCAATGATTTCTACAACTTCTTCCAACAACATTTTCGATTCCATATTCGCCAGAAAGTGACTGACACAAGCACGTAAATTTGCTCGCATACATCCCGATGCCCAAAGACACCCATTTAGTAGTAGGGAGATCATAACATATTAATAATCGAAAAATATGTTTAATTTCCCTAACCTACTGGGAATATTAGAAAACAAATTGGTGAAGCATAGACAAGACCAATTCGTCTTATTGAAAGCTACAGCCTGATTTTAGGCAATTAGGCTACCGTAGCTTGAGAATCGCCAGTTTCTACAATCGATTCTTGTAACAAGCCAGCATAAATACCATTGTGCGCCACCAGTTGTTGATGATTACCTTGCTCAACAATTTCCCCCTTTTCCAACACCAAAATGGTGTCTGAGTGACGAACAGTACTCAAACGGTGGGCAATCGCAATCACGGTTTTCTCTTTGAACAGACGCTGCATCGCTTTTTGAATGAGATCCTCGGTAATCGAATCTACCGAACTGGTTGCCTCATCCAGCATCATCAGTTGTCCCCCTTGAGCAACGGCTCTTGCAAACGAGATAAGCTGAGTTTGTCCAACCGATAGATTTGCCCCGTTCTTATCTAGTTGGAAGCCATAGCCTTGAGGCAGCTGCTCAATAAATTTATCGGCATAAACATAACGCGCCGCCTGCTCAATCTCGGTACTTGATAAATGTTCTTTACCTAGTGCTATATTGAAAGCAATCGTCTCTTCGAATAAATGCACATCTTGCATCATCATCGAGAACAGGTGTACCGAGTCTTCACTAGAGATCTGCGACAGCTCAATGCCATTCAGCAGTATGCTGCCTTCATAGTCTTGGTAGGTTTTCGAGATCAAACGCAGAATCGTTGACTTACCTGAGCCTGTAGAGCCCACCAGTGCGATTTGATGCCCTTTCTCCAATACAAACGAGACATTCTTTAGAACGTGCGGAGCATCGCCTTTGTAGCGGAAGCTTACGTTCTTAAACTCAAGGCTTTCAAACTGCTCTAACGGTTTAGCAACCTGCTCTGATGGCAGTAAGTTACGCCCCTCTTCTTCGGTCGGTTCAACAAACAACTCTTCGATATGGTCGAACGCGGCAAATGAGCTCTGAATTGATGCAATTTGCGAAGTAAAATCTCGGATCGGCACGAACACTTTTTCTAAGGTGTTGATGAACGCAATCAGCACACCCAAGGTGAGCGCCCCTTCTATCACTTGCTCAGAACCGTACCAAATCATTACCGCGATGGTGATGGATGTGATACCAGAAATGAATGAGAACAGAATAGCGTCGTATTTATTGATCTTTTTCTGCGCTCTCAAAAACTCGTCGGTATAGCCTTGGTAACGTTGTTCGACTTGCTCTTCTGCTCGGTACATCTGTACGGTTTTCATACCAAACAGCACTTCTTGCAAGAAGCCAATACCTTGAGCCAGTGACGAACGAGTCACCTTATACAGAGCACGAAGTCGATTTCTAACATGTACAGTCAGATACATGACCGGAGGCATGATGATCAATACGATCAGCGTCAGCTTCCAATCAATTAAGAACATCATGACCAGCAGCGCAATGGTGTTAATACTGTCTTTTACCAAACCGACAACCGACTGAACAAACGTCTCACCGATGGTTTCTAAATCACTGGTTAGACGCGAGAGCGTGACACCGATTGGTGTATTGTCAAAGTAGCTGCGTGGCAATTTCAAAACACGAGCAAACAGAACTGAGCGCATGTCAGTAATCGTGTATTGACCTGTTTTACGTAGGTTATATGCGTAAGTGGTATCCACGACATAACTGACGATTAGTACAGCAACGAGGTAGAAAACGTATTCTAATAGCCCGTCCATATCACCATGACTCAACTGAACGTCGATCACTTGAATAATCAACCAAGGGAACAACAAGCTTGTGATGACAGAAAGCGGAAGCATCGCAATGCCCAAAATCGCCGAGCCTTTGTATTTCTTAGCAAACTTAAAGAAATGCTTGAGGTACTTGAGGTCAACACCTTTTAACATGCTGCTGCCTCCGTTTCATTTTGCTGTAGTAGCCATGTCTCGTAGTAGTAATCGCAAGTTTTCAGTAGGGTTTTATGGTCGCCCTTAGCAATCACTTTTCCTTCATTCAACACGATAACTTCATCCATATATTCAAGTGCATTAACACGATGCGAGACGACAAGAACCGACTGATTTTCCAATCGTTTGAATAGGCCTTCTAAGATTTTTCTCTCTGTCTCGTAGTCAACGGCAGACAGAACGTTATCCATAATGATGAGATCGGTTGGTTGTAATAGAGCACGAGCAATGCTCAGGCGCTGTTTTTGTCCCCCTGACAACATAATGCCCTTCTCACCGACTAAAGTTTGGTCGCCCTGCTCAAAGCGCGTCACATCACTGGCTAGTTGGCTAAGCTCTAACACTTCATCAACCTGGCTTTTTGCTAGCTCGGTATCGGCGCTACCAAAACGAATATTCGCTTCAACAGTTGCAGAAAACAAATACGGGTCTTGGGTGACGGTTTTAACGTAACGACGTAAATCGCTACGCGAGAAGCTAGTGATATCTCTCTCACCAAGCAGTACTGAACCTTGTGGAGTGTCTAAGTGATGGTTCAAACAGTTCACCAACGTCGTTTTGCCCGCACCGATACCACCTAACACACCGACTTTCTTCCCCGCGGGAATATCAAAACTGATGTCATCCAGAATCAGACGCTCCTCGCCCGGATAGCTAAAGCTAAGGTTACGAACAGAGAACGTTTTTCCTTTTAAGGATTCCACATCGAGCTCAGACAGTTTCTGCTCATCCAACTCTGGTATTTTGGCATTAAGAATAGTCTGGGCGCTTTGAATACCTACCATGCCACGCTGATAAATCGTCGCGATTCGTCCTAATTGCATCAGCGGCATGGCGAGCAAAACTGAGTAAGTTAGGAATGCTGTGATTTCACCAAGAGTCAGTTCCTGTCTCATCAACATAAAACCACCTAGACCTAGAATAATGATTTTCATTAGGTCATTGGCGTAATCGAGAACCGGCATAAAGAAGACTTGGATACGCGTGATTTTAAGGCGGCATTCAAGTAACAACTGATTCAGCTTCTCAGTCTCCGCTTTTACCCAAGGTGACATCTGCTGGCTTTTAATCAGATCAATCCCAGACAGATAACTCATCAGTTGCGCAGACAAGTTTTGAAGGCGCTTCATATGCTCTAAATGAAGTGTTTTCATACGCTTAAAGCCGACTCTAAAGATAACAAATGCAATTGAAATCGGAATGATCGAATACAGGGTTAGTTCTGGCGATATACGCCACATGTATAGCGGCGTTAGCGATAGAGCGAGCAACGCATTAAAGAATTGCAGAAAGCCAACACCAAACATCAAACGAATACCACTTAGGTCATTGTTGATGATTGAGATTAAACGGCCAGAAGCAAAGCGCTTGTGAAAGCTGTTTGGCAAGCGATTCAGTTTTCGTAGAAGAGTGGTCTTAAGTGAAGCTTCTGTAATTCGCCCGGGGTTAAGCGCGTAAATGCGAGACAGAATCCTAACAACGACCATAGCAACCGACATACCAACGACAATCCACACATAGGACTGCAACTGTTGATGTCCACTTGAAGAGGCGTCATCAATCAGGTCTATTGCCAATTGAATATAACGAGGGATTTCTACTTGTAACCAGTTAACGAGAAAAATGAACACAACCGCAAGTAAGTACGAGGTGCGATTCATGCGCAAGTAATGGGCAATAAACTGTCTTTTATTCATAACATTCTTTATTGAGGGCAGGCGTATAGCTATTTGGTGATTTTGCTTAGAAAGCACTTCACGATATGGCAAAGATACATCAAAAATACTTAGTTGACAATATCAACCACATTCAATAATTCGTCATCGCTATTCATTTTTCGTATTGTAGAAACAACTTTGCCGCCAAATAATGGCGGCAAAGGTATTAGAAGTGATAATTAAAAGCTAAGGCTCCAATCCAGTAATGACTTTAAAGAAGCACATCCACTTTATCATTTTCTATGCTATATGAGTTTCTCACCTCGCTACCCAATGCTGATGGGTACCACACTTCGACCCAAACTTTATCAACATGGTTGGGCAACAATAGCGTTGTTGAAAAGTCAGTGTCTTCATTAATAGGCATTCTTAACACTTGTGAGGTGTAGTCGACAACGTCCCCATCAAACTCAGTGTACAAGCTCATAAAGCCCCGCGAACTTTGTGAACTTGCGACATCGACCGTCACAGCGACTTCCCTCTCAGTTGAGAAATCAAAGCCTTCCGGTATGGTCAGCTCGACCGAGCTCAACACTTGTGCCGCAGGCGCGACGCTAGACGTCACTGTGTTATTAGCAGATGACGAGTTGCCTGATGAAGAATCATCCGCTGGTGGGACAGAGCTTGGAGCTGATGTGGTAGAGCCACCACCACCGCCGCCTCCGCCACACGCAGCAAGGAAGACAAGAGTCACACTACTTAGCATTAGTTTTGATAGTTTCATAAATCCTCCTTGATTAATCTTCAGTAGACCAAGTTTTGTCTGAGTTAGGGTTTAGATACCAAGTCGGTTTAGAAGAACCGCCAGACGTCGCCCATTCTGCAAAGTCTGGGAACGCTTCACTGATATCAATGTACTCGGATGGGTGATTCCAAGGAGATGAAATCAAAATACCCCAAGGCATGTTTTGCGTAGTTCTGTAGTATTTTCCACTACTTGGGTCTGAATCATCTTGTGCCACACCGTAAAAGTCGCTTACTAACGTACCACGTGACGTTGGTGGAAGATCCGCTGTGTGAATTTCAAGATCTTTACCCGGAGAGCCAGTAAAACTAGAGCCATGGTAATAGCCTTCACCTGGACCAAAGATGAACGGGTCGAAACCACTCAATGGTAGAAGTGAGCTTACCGTTGGTTGATCGTCGTCGTTAAACGGTAGTGAGATACTGAACGTCATTTGGTCAGACTCAAGAGACGGATTACAAGATGGGTTGGTACGGTGGAACATACACTCATCGTTAATCGGGATATCATTTTTTAAGTTCAACGAAGCGACAACAACAAGGTCACCTCCTGGCGATGCAACCGATTTATCTTCGCCCGTAAACGGTGAGATATTCACACGAGTTGCGCCGTTTTTCTGCACTCTGGCGGTCTGTAAGTCGACATCCGACTCATCAAAGCCACTCAATTTCCAACCTAAGCCGTTACCATAAGAGGCACCGTAGGCCATGATGCTACCGCTGATATCCATACGCAATACAGCATCGTCTTTACTCAGAATGGTGGTTCGGTAATAAACAACAACATCGTTTAAATCGAAGTCACCCACTTCAGGCCAGTTATCTTCGAACGCTGCAGTGTAGTAGTTAGAATGTTGAATTGTGGTACCCGGATCAGTCACGTTGAACACGTAATCCTCGACTTCCCCGTCACCAACGTAACCATCACTTGGGATGTTAGGGCTGCTCGCTAGACGGAAACGTGTTTGTACAGTCCCCACACTCGCATCATCAGCCACTCGAATTGGAACCACTTGGCCCCCTTCAACAACCGAATGGTTTTTCAAGATTTGTTCATCATCATCGAAAGTACCACTCAAGTCCCAGTCAGCCCAAGCTTGTAGGTAACCATTACCCACAACGTTAACGTTAATGAGACTATCCAACCCAATTTCTAAGTTAGTTAGTAGCGTAATACCGTCGTCATCATTCCCGTCAACATCCAAGTCATCACCGTTTGATAAGGCGCCCGGTTGTCCGTCAGAATCAGCATCGATATTAGCCCCGAGATAGAGCGTTGAAGAAACAGCATGCTCCGCACCGTTGCTTGCTTGTAATGTTCCATAGGTATCCGGCGCATCGCCGAAATCAGACTCGTCGGAACTCTCTATCGGATTAGTAAAACCACTTAAATCCCAGTTACCATCAAACGCTGAAAAGATTGGATTAGGGAAACCACTGCCACTGGTAGTAACAGTTTCAAACTGGAGGGTAACTATAGAGGTATTTTTGTAGGTAAATTTAACCGCACCTGACGTATCGGTTTCAGAATAATTAGTACCTGGTCCGGTGAAGAGAACTGAATTGCCATCAGCACTCTCTTCAGCAGTCAAACTGGCACTCGCGCTCCCTAGCTGATAACTGTAAAAACCTTCGCTTTTAAATACACGAACTTGCTCTGACTGAACGGGCTCACCATCAATGTCATAACCGATCATTTCAAATTCAGGAATGGTGTAAGGGACCGAGAAAGTACCTGATAGACCATCTGTTCCGTCAAAGAACTCAAAGGTATAAATCAAACCTGCAGAACCGGCTGAGTTAGTTTGATAGAGGAAACCAATATCGCCTGACGGTTGTGTTGCGCCGACTTTGTAATTAGGTGCATGAAACACAAATGTCGCATCACCAAATACGCTACTGGATACCTTAGCATCAATGGTCTTTCCATTGTGTGTACCGACATTGAGGAAGTGCATGGAGGCGCCATCGTAGGTCGGCCCTGCCCAACTGCTACTGCCGTTTGTTGATTCTATGTGATTTGAAAAATCCAAGTCCACTATGGTTGCGTGGACCGGGACACTAACTATTGCTCCGATGAGATAAATAATTTGCTTGTATTTCATAGTTAACCTCGACTTCTTCTTCGCTTAGGCGATTTCCTTGAAAAGTACGTAAACTCTGAACGGCAAAGCTAAATAAATGTGTCCCTAAAATCTGATGCTACGAGACAAAGGATGTTTACTTTTTTATTTTGGTGCCGACAAAACGAGTTGCATAAGACAATGAAGCAAGAGAAGAGCCAAGTTTTTGAATACTTAAAAAATAAACCTAAAGCATTGAAAGTGGGCATTTATTTTTCTACAGACTTATTAAGTTCAAGAGTAAAAAAACACTTTCTTCAAAATAGGAATCAATTTGATGAGGGAATGAGTCAACTTGACAACTTGTCATTGAAAGGAGTGTGAGAATTAGACTCCAAGCGATTAAACATGTTGTTCAAACTGCGAGAAACTGGAGAAATAATGGCTGTTGATTATAAACAAAGTTGGATGACTGAAAGCACTAACAATGAACTGTTTAAATGCCGGGGTGAAATTAAACAGCTCAAAGATCAATGTCGGCTGCAGTGCAGTTACAGCGGAACAATTACTGCTGTGCTATTGCTGCAATATAAGCTTGGGTGAGATTAAAGTATTTCTTTTGCGATCAAATGCAACAAAAACGTCTCGCGCTCAATGCTCATACCCTTTTTAGGACTTTCGGCCATCGTCTTTTCATTATGAGCAATCGCTTCATGGATGTTCATCCACACAGGCTTCATTCCGTTTTTAACTTCGTAATCTTCGTAAGCCGTCTCACCAAGTTCACGATCGATCTTGCAGGAATAGCAGTAAGAAATCATATGCATGATATCTGCATCATCTTTGTACCAAGGGCGAAACTCTTCAAAAATTCCAAACGGCTTAATGCCATGAATGTTCTTTGCACCCGTCTCTTCTTCAAGCTCTCGGACCATGCCCGCAATCACATCTTCGCCTTCATCTAAACCACCACCAGGGATGGTGTAGTCGTGGTAACGCTCGGTATAAAGCATCAGAATATCTTCACCATCTAAGACAATCGCTCTGGCGGCATTACGCTTATAAACTGTTTTGTTATCTAGGTGATCGATATCTGGGTGAATGGTGGTTTTTAGGTGTCTCATGGCTCTAACTGCTCAACTGAATTTGGCGGCATCATATCATAATCATTCATAGATTCGAGGTTCATAGCGGTTCACATCAACACGCCTTCTAACTTTGTACCTCATAGCCGATAAAGCAAGAAAACATCACATAGCCTCTGAAAAGCCTTCACTCAACAATTCATGCCCTTCTATCGCCCGGCTAGCTTAGCTTGATCTAGCCCTCAAAAAGCAGCTAAACATGGCGAAATATCAACCTATTTCAATATCTTGACCAAATTAGAACAACCTTTTCTGAAATCTAAAATATACTCATTTGATAGAGCTTCTAATTGGGTTCTGTAGAACTTAACGTATTCAACTATAGAGTTATCACGTAGGAGATAAACATGAAGAAAATTGGTTTGATGGCTGTATTTGCCGTTGTATTAGGTGGTTGTGCAAACGACTATGCAGAGTATAGCGAAGGCCAACGTGTTTCAGTCGCTAATCCAGCGGCCGTTTATTGTGTTCAACAGGATGGCGAATTAGACACGGTCACAGAAAACAATCAACGCACCACTTATTGTGTTTTTGATGACGGTGAACGTATTGAGCAATGGGAATATTACCGAAATAATCATGAGCAAGACTCAGAAGCTAAAAGTGAATAGCGCTCCACTCTGATACCCACCAATCCCTTCCCCTCTTTAATTCAACCAATTACGTAAACTGGCTGCCAATTGGCAGCGGTTTACCGTATATACACACCAATTGTACACTGTTTTATTAATGACATTTCTCTGACATTGTCAAATTCCAAACAGATAGAATGCCGGCCTGTTACAAATATTTACAGGTTGAATTGAAATGAAAAACCAATCTAAAACGGAAGAGCAAACTCACATGTCTTTTGAACTCCCTGAGTTCAGCCTTTCTCAATCGACCTCTCAAGTGATCTACAAGCGTTGCCAAACCGCTTTAGTCGTTCTCGCTATTGGTATTATTGCTAACTTAGCGCTAAGAATTGATTTTGTATTGTTGAACGGAAATGTTGGTGAGATCTCAGTGACAGAGATGTTGCAACAGCTGCTACTTATCGTAACTTCAGGTTCTTTTGCTTACCTAGCGAGAAAGAGATGTGAAGTAAAACACGCTGCGGCTCTCATTAGCGCCTTCTTCGCTGTACTGTTCATTCGTGAAATGGATTTTTGGTTCGATAAGATCGCACACGGTGCATGGGTTGTTCCTGCTGCGCTAGTTGCTGGTAGCGCTATTTTTTATGCTGTAAAAAACGGCAAGCGCACTATCGATCAACTTGCCCTTATTTTGGCTTCTCCGCACATGAACCTGTTAGTGACAGGCGTAATGTTACTGTTAGTATTCTCCCGCCTATTCGGTATGGGTAGCTTTTGGCACAATGTGATGGGCGATGATTACGTTCGCGCCGTTAAAAACATTGCAGAAGAAGGCACAGAACTACTCGCCTACTGCTTAATTGCGTTTGCTAGCCTAAAAACAGTTCTTGCCATCACCAGAAAAAAATAACGATTTATCGCCACCAGCGATGCGTATGATCCGATTCAGGGTCTAACAATCGATTCAGAAAAGTTAGGTTGGTATCTAGTAACGCTAGGTACTCCCTGACTTTTTTTATATCCGTACCTATTGGAGTACCTCGAATACAGCCTTCCAATACCGGAAGCAGACTTTCCACAATACTAAACTTAGGTGAACTTCCGACTAAGCCTTTTGCTTTCGCCAAGGCTTCCAAGGAAAGCCTTTCTGGCTCCGACCTCACCATCTTCAAATCTCGCTTAAACGCTCCGGCACATACTCCTTCGAGATACACTCGGTACGTTGTAAGCACATCCATCAATAAAAACAGCTGACCTTGAGTCGTTTGGTGAGGATATGGGACTGCAACATGAGCCTCCAACTTGCGATCTATCTGCAGTTCTACGCCAAGCGCCGAACACTTTTCAATGAGAACTTTGAGCAAACCTTGCTCGTCCATTAGCGTTTGAATCTCAAAGATTCGTTGCAAGTGATAGTCATTCGACACAAACGTTATCTTTACACCTTGCCCACGAGTAAACAGACCACTCTCTATCATCTCAGCAGCTAAATTTTGGATGTTTTCTACAGTATTGGTTGAATGCTGCTCTAATAAAATCGCTCCCAGAGTAAACGGGACTTCGCGGAGGCTTTCCAACTCTCGAAAGTATCGGTGCATCGCATCGGCTTCCGAAACACTCTGCCCTTTGGTTACCCCACCACAAAAAGCGACCGCTGTAGACGAGCGACGCTCTGCGTTCAAGGACTCCGCCAGATACTTCACCAAAGCATCAACTCGACTGATTCCTTCCTCAGTCAATTCATTCTCATTAAGCCGTTTACCCAGCACAATAAGGAGGTTATTAATGCTCATTTTATGTTCAAGTCTCGTTTTGGGGATTAGATGGAGTGAATTATGTATACAATACTTGTGAACAAAAGTATTTTGAAATTCTTATAAGTTGCTCGCAATAATGCTCACTATTGCAAAGCAACACCATAAGGTACTCGACAATCAAAGTGCAGCTTAAAAGCACAATAGCACGATCATAGGGTCCACAGGGCTACGCTGGTTAGCGTTAGTTTTAGTTTTAAACAGAGAACGCTTTCACACATATAAGTGAAACGAACAAAATACAAATTTTACACAGAGTTCGTCCATCGAACCGTCTTCACAGGAAGTTACTATGCTGTCTATTTTTGATATCTATAAAATTGGGGTTGGGCCTTCTAGCTCCCATACAAATGGACCAATGATCGCAGGGTTTAATTTTACCCAAAAGATTGAATCTGTACTTGACCAAGTTACCCGTATTCAAATCGACTTATACGGCTCACTATCATTAACAGGTATCGGCCACCACACTGACCGAGCAACCCTGTTAGGTCTACTTGGCAACCGCCCTGATACCATCAAAATAACCAGTGCTAATCTAGCAATGCGCAAAGCGATTGAAGACAAGTCTCTTATGGTGAGTGGTCACCATGAGATTCACTTCGATGTAGAGAGCGACTTGCTCTTTCACAAAACCAATCTGCCGCTTCATGAAAACGGTATGACAATCTCTGCGTTTGATGCGAGCGGTAAACTTTTGGATATGGAAACCTACTACTCGATAGGTGGTGGTTTCATCGCAACTGCAGATGAGCTGCAAAACGGCAAACAAGAGTCTGAAACCCAAGTTGAATTCCCTTTCTCATCTGCTGACCAACTCCTTGAGCTCGCTGATAAGAATGGAATGAGCCTTGGCGGATTAATCCTACGCAACGAAGTATCCTTCCAAGATATGGAAGCCATTGACCAAAAAGCAGATCAAATCTGGAAGGTGATGTCACTGTGTATGCAGCGTGGTTTTGATACTGAAGGTATCCTAGATGGTGGCCTTGAAGTCACACGTCGAGCACCCGCTCTTTTGAAAAAAC
Organism: Vibrio sp. 99K-1; assembly: GCF_013114585.1. Classification (NCBI taxonomy): domain Bacteria; kingdom Pseudomonadati; phylum Pseudomonadota; class Gammaproteobacteria; order Vibrionales; family Vibrionaceae; genus Vibrio; species Vibrio sp. 99K-1. The sequence goes on along the minus strand of NZ_VTXF01000001.1, from coordinate 148,382 downwards.
TTGAAGCGAATGCCTCGATTGAGAACGATCCAATGGAGATCATGGATTGGATTAACCTATTTGCCTTTGCCGTAAGTGAAGAAAATGCAGCTGGTGGCCAAGTGGTCACATCGCCAACCAACGGTGCGGCTGGCGTTATTCCTGCAGTATTAATGTACTACCATCGTTTCATCAAAGAACTGGATACCAAACAGCTCAAAGACTTTTTAGCGGTATCTGGCGCCATCGGTATTCTATACAAAACCAATGCGTCTATTTCAGGTGCAGAGGTAGGCTGCCAAGGTGAAGTTGGCGTATCTTCTTCAATGGCAGCGGCTGGCTTAACGGCCCTTCGTGGTGGCAGTAACGAGCAAATCTGTATCGCAGCTGAGATCGCGATGGAGCACTCACTGGGTATGACCTGTGACCCAATTGGCGGACTGGTTCAAGTACCATGCATTGAGCGTAATGCGATGGGCGCAATGAAGGCGATCAACGCATCACGTATGGCACTAAAACGTACGAGTAAATGTCTTATCTCGTTAGACAAAGTTATCGAGACCATGTACCAAACAGGTAAAGACATGAACAAGAAGTACCGAGAAACGTCGTTAGGCGGCTTAGCGGTGATCCACATGGCGCCACCGTGTGAATAGCAGACAAGAACACGAGTTCACAATGCCCTTGTAGAAGGGTCATTCTTGTAAACTTAGTTTTCAATATCAAAACAAAGCCAGCCACCAAGCTGGCTTTTTTATTGGCTCGAACCCAACCGGCAATTGAAAGTGATACTCACTTAAAAGCATTTACCGAATGAATCTCGCTAATTTTTCCTTTAATAGTTCATTACTTAGCCACAAATGAAACCGACTAATTTTCACACAATCATACATCCACTAGCAAAATCTAACATTGCAAATTTCATTCATGAAAAATATGAATGTACTCATAAGAAAAGATATATCGAGCAAAGTCCGGTTTGGGATAGATGTTTCAGTTTATGTATTACTATCAATGGTATTATAATTGGGCAATTACACTACATATTAATACTAATGTGAGAATAAAATAATGTGGAATAGATTAAACAAATCAATGATGTTCTGCCAAATGATGTTTGGACTTTCGTTCTATGGCGTCATGGTGATCTTGACTCGTTTCTTCCTTGAGGACCTGAACTACAACGAAGCCGACACCATGATGGTGGTTGGTGCTTTCTCTGCAATCGGACCGCTGTTTGCTATTGCCGGTGGTTTCATCGCCGACAAATTCTTAGGTGCTTACCGATCTCTAACTATCGCTTTCCTAGGATTCGCGAGTGGTTACGTTTTACTGGTACTCGGCGCAGCAGCAACCAATGTTCCTATGGCATTGTGTGGTATTGCGTTAGCAAGTTATGCACGTGGTTTGATGTCTCCTTCCTACCCAAGTCTCTACAAACGCACGTTCAAAACACAAGAAGATTTTGAAAACTGCTACCCTATCAACTACTCAGTAAACAATATTGGTGCTCTACTAGGTCAATATCTGTTCCCAATGCTAGTGCTTGTTGTTGGCTTCCACGGTGGCTTCCTTCTGTCTGCTGTTCTAGCAGGCGCGGCACTACTGATGATGTTGTTTGTCCGTAAAGGCCTTGTTGAAGCAAGTGCTGAGATCGACCAGCAACCAGTAAGCACTAAAAACTGGGCTGCTTTCCTAGGCTTATCTGCAGCAATGATCGGCTTAGTATTTTTCATGTTCTCTAACATGGATATTGGCCAAAACATCGTTTACGCGATCGGTGCTGCAGCTATTATCTACTTTGTCTCTTTGATGGTGAAATCAAAGAAATCAGACATGCTGAAAATGGGCACGATCTTAATCATCACATTCCTGACTACATGTTTCTTCGTGTACTACGGCCAAATGATGACATCGATGACAATGGTGGCAATCAACACCATGCGTGGTGATCTATTTGGCTTCATTCCTGTTGCACCAGAAGCATCAATGGCAATGAACCCACTATGGTGTATGGTGGCTGGCCCTATCATCGCCGGTATCTTCTCTAGCCTAGAAAAGAAAAACATCAACTTCTCTACAGCAACGAAAGTAGGTTTCTCTTTCATCCTGACGGCTATCGCTTTTGGTATCCTGACGATGGCAGTGACTACCGTTGGTGAAGACGTTCTGATTCGTCCTGAAGTATTCCTAGCGATCCATTTCTTCCTAGCATTCGGTGAAGTAATTGTGGGCTCTATGGTAGTGGCGTTCATCCTGTCTGTGGCACCTAAGCACATCGAGAACTTCTCTGTAAGCTTATTCTCTGTAGCAATCGCACTATCAGGTATCGTTGGCGCGGTATTCTCAACGTCAATTGCACTAGAGAAAGGTCAAGAGATCACACAAGAGATCGTTCAAACAGTTTACGGCGACTACTTCCAAATGCTGACTGTTCTTGCGGTAGTAATGGTAGGTATTGCAATGGGTGCATCTTTCATTATTCGTAAGATGCTAGAAGCAGCAAAAGCCGCTGATGAAACGATTGAACTAGAACAAGCTAACAGCTAACTACTCTCACGTTCAACCGACCTAACCCATCAAGCCCTTCAGTTTTCTGAAGGGCTTTTTTGTCTATATTTTTAATGATTTATAAAAAATCTCACCTTTGGATTTTCATTATGTAAATTATAGTAAATGATAATTATTAGTATTGAGTGTTTTCTGGTTCGAGATTATTATGTGGGCATCAAAATCTAAGAGAGCCTTATATGAGCAAGCCTAGCCCTATCACATTAACCGTTACTCAAACCTCAACCATTACTCCAAACATGCAGCGTATTACGTTTAGCGGTGAGGGATTAAGTAAGTACCCTGCTGAATGTGTAGGCGGCTACATCAAGCTACTATTCTCGCCACTAGGCACCACCGACTTGAGTCAATTAAATGAAGGTGAGCGTCCAACCATGCGCACCTACACCATTCGCCACTACAATCCTGTAGAGAAGTTCATCGAAGTCGATTTCGTTCGCCATATCACTAAAGATCTTCAATGTGGCTTTGCTGCGAGATGGGCAATGAGCGCACAAGTTGGTGATACTATTTCAGTGGCTGGCCCAGGTTTAATTCAGGGGCTGAACCTAGAGTCAGATTGGTTCTTCTTAGTGGCAGATATGACTTCACTCCCTGCGCTCTCCGCAAAAGTAAAAACACTGCCAGAAGACGCAACAGGGCACGCTGTTATCCAGATCAATTCAGCAGCAGACAAGCAAGAGCTAGAAGCCCCTGAAGGCATCAAGATCACTTGGCTAATTGAAGATGAAACATCAGAAACACTATCCCAAACGGTTCGCAGCTTAACGTGGTTAGACGGTCAGGTTTCAGTATGGACAGCGTGTGAATTTGAAAGCATGCGTGAACTCAGACAGTACTTCAGAAACGAAAAAGAAGTCGCAAAAGAGAACATCTACATCAGTAGCTACTGGAAACGTGGCGTCAGTGAAGATGGGCATAAGGTAATCAAGCAACAAGATGCTCAAGCTCTCGCAAACTAGGTCAATCACCACGTAGCCTGCCTCAAGACCAAATAAGAAAACGCCCTTAACGATCAATCCATCGTTCAGGGCGTTTTACTTTCTAATGCCAGAGAGCATTTTCTATCTCTCAAAGCAAGATAGCCTAGTAGGCGCTTTTTAAATCAGTGAGGTAACTAGACCTATAAGAATCAAAACAACGCCTACACCGCGAGTCATGTGCCACTTTTCCTTTAAAAAGTAGATCCCCATCACGACACCGAAGATGATACTGACTTGCCTAAGTGCCACAACCAGGCTGACGTTCTCTGTCATGGTCATCGCAAATAACACTAAGCCATAGGTCGATGCCATCATAATGCCTGCAACCGTGGCTTTCTTACGTAGTATCCACGCGTTGTTAAACTCGACTCTTTGATTGGTCACCAATAACCAAATACTCAGCGGAATCACGATCGCCCAAAATTGAATGCCTAGGTAGAAAATCGCCGTATGTTTATTAGTAATGTTAGACGTGCTTAATGGCTCCAATAACAAAAGCGCTTCTTTATCAATAATGGAGTAACCCGTAGTACCAATAGCCGCGATGAGAGCCCACAACACGCCAAGGTTCAGGTAAGCTTTCAGCCTCAGCTCAGAGAACTGTTTCAATGGAACAAACAAACAACCTAATGTAATCAGTGCAAATCCAACCCATTGATTAACGGAAAGATCATAGCCAATTAATACGGTTCCCAAACCAACCATCAACACAGGCAATGCTCGAGCCATTGGATAAATAACACCAATATCAGCTTGTTTATAGGCAGCACCTAAACCAATTAGATAAATAATTTGGCAGATCCCACTCAGCAAAACTAATTGCCAAAATGGAAGAGAGATATTTGCAAAGCCAACATTATCGACATACCAGATAAGATAAGGAGTCAATATCGCAGCAGCGGCAAAGCCAGACGCTAAGAAGAAGGATGAGCCAGAGCCTTGGTTTGATTTACCTAGAACATTCCAGCCCGCATGCAGTAGAGCCGAAATAATCACGATGATGATGGCAGAGAATTCCATTTCGTTCCTAAATCATTAGTAAATATAAAATAAAAGCAACAGCTTAATTGAAGTGATAAAAAAGGTCTCTGGATGAGAGACCTTAAATCATTGAAACCGGACGCCCCTACAGAATTATCAGGGACCCGTTAGTTAACTAACACAGTGTCAAAGTGATTAGCGTTCGAGTTGAGCTATCGATTCAATACTGATTGCATCATGACGCCAATACTCAATATCACAGTCAATCAAATCGCCGTTTTGATTGTAGTTAACACGCTCTACCACCATTGCAGGAGAGCCAGAAGTTGCACGCAGTGCTTGCGCGGTTTCACCCAGCAAAGACGTTGTACTCACACGGTAACGAATCTTCTGATACACCACACCAAAGTGCTCACGGTAGATGTCCGTTAGTGATTTAGACAGGTCATAATCGAGCAAGTTAGGAAATAGCTCTGGTCGAATGTAGTTTGTCACATACACAACAGGCCTATCTTCAAGATAACGAACTCTATCTACGCGATAAACATCCGAGAAAGGAGGCAGTTCAAGGAGCTTAGTCGCCTCCTTCGTGGCGAGCATTCCCTTGGCAGAGATCAGCTCAGTTTTCGGCTTACGATTCTGCGCCAGAGCCATATTAGTGAAGTTCAATGTTTGTGTTGGATCGTAACGAAGTGGTGCTGGCGAGATAAACCAACCTCGTCGATCTTCTCGATAAATGCGCCCTTCCGCTTCGAGCGAAGATAACGCTTCACGTAACGTAACTCGTGTTGTATCAAACGACTCAGCAAGCTTACGTTCCGCAGGCAGCTTTTGTCGCGGTGTTAACATCCCAGACTCTATCTGCTCTACGATGACATCTTTGATTTTTACGTACTGCACTTAATTTCCTTCATTCTTATTCTTGTCGTCAGCCACTCCTTGGCCAACTGCAATCTACAATGGTTCGCTAGCGCTTGCGCCAAGCTTGGGTGCGCTTCTCAAATAACTTATTGATTAACATATGAGTCAACTTCGCACTCGCTGCAGATATCATGATCATTACCGCCATGGCTGCTGCTGCACCGGTTTGCCCCGCGTCGTCCATATTCAGTACTGAAACTGACGCAGGTATCGTATCGGTAGAATACAAGAATACTACCGCAGATGTGGTGGTAAGTGCATTAATAAACAGGTATGTCGCAATATCTAAAATCGCAGGCAGGCAAACTGGTACCGTCACCTTAAAGAACAATTTGTATTGCGGTAAGTTTACCGAGGCTGCGGTGGCTTCAATTTCCGCAGGCAGCTGCTTCAATGCAGTTAATGCCGTCATGTGCCCAACCGTGTAATAGTGAACCACGGTATTAATAACCAAGAACGCCATTGTGCCATATAAGAAGTTAAGTGGATTGCTCAGGTCATTGAAGTAGAAGATATAACCCAAACCCAACACCATCCCAGGAACGGCCATTGGCACAACACTGAGCATCTGCATCGCCTGACGAACAGGACCAAATGCTCTGCCCTTCTCAATGCAGTACGCACCTAAGAAAATCAATACGGTACCGATAATGGCAGTCCATGCGCCAAGTGTTAGCGAGTTGAAGAACGGTGTCCAACCATAGGTACTCATTTCTGCGAAGTTGTAGTTGTTCAGTGTCAGCGCTTTGTTCCAAGGCCAGAAGGTGACCATAGAACCGTATATCGCCATCCCCAGCATGATAACGACAGCAGCTGATATCACAGCACAATACAGGAAACATGCTCCATCACGCAGTGGGCTTGGCTCTGGTTGGTAAGCTACAGAGCGGGTATCAAATAAGCTCTTTTGCTTCTTTTGAACCCAGCGGTCCACTGTAAACGCAAGCAATGCAGGCAATAACAACAAGATACTGGTTACAGCCCCCATCGAGAAGTTTTGTTGACCTACTACCTGCTTAAAGATATCCGTTGATAGAACGTTGTAACTACCGCCAATAACCTTTGGTACACCAAAGTCACATACCACCAGCGTAAACACCACGATAAGCGTACTGATCAAGCCATATTTGGCTGCAGGTAAGGTAACCATGAAGAAGGTTTTGAGCGACGACGTATTCAGTGCACGTGCTGCCTCATAAAGACGGGCATCGGACGTTCTGAGTGAAGTGGTTAGAATCATCAAGGCATGTGGAAACGTCCAGAATATCAGGCCTAATGAGATGCCAATTAAGCCATATACCGAGTTGCCACTGAGGAGTTCTTTGGCAATGCCTTGGTTACCAAATAGGAAGATCAGACTAATTGCAGGAAGTAATGAAGGCGCAAGGATCGGCGCAGAGCCTAATACCTGAAATAGCCCCTTAAAAGGCATACATGACCAAGTCAACGCATAAGCGTAACCAAACGCTAAAACACCAACCACTGTCGTTACCAGTATGCCAAGCGTAAAAGTGTTACCCACAGATTGCCAAAGGCTTTGCGAAGCGAAATACGTAGCGAAATTCTGTAAACCTACAAATTCGCCATCAGTATTCTGAACGCTTTTTTTCAGCATCGCCCACAATGGCATCAGAATAAACAGTGTCATGACTACAGACAAAAATGCCAACAGCCCAAATAGAATCACATTGTCCTTGCTTAACCGAGCCAGTAAAGGCTGTACTCGTCGTTGAATTAGAAGCTTAGGTTGCATCATTTGAGTCGATTCCATGATTCTTTACGCCGCCTCGTCTTTCATCACTTGAACACTTTTCGATGGATAAGCTCGCAAGCCTTCTTGATCAAACGCCACATAACGAATATCACTGCGGCGTAACTTCAATCGATTGAACTCTTTGACTGGCACATCAACGATAATCTCTTTAGCGGTAGAGTCATGCTGCAATTGACATTCGACGCGGTAAAAAGCCCCTAGAAACTCACTCGAAACGATTCTGACAGGTAACGACTCATTAAAACGATCAACGAACTGGATTTGCTCAGGACGCACCGCAATATCGAACACATCCCCCTGCTTTGGAGTCAGATTGTCTAATCCAGGAAGTGGTAACATAGACTCAGCAATACGCATCTTGCCTTGAACAGCCACAGAGGCTTGAATGAAGTTCATGCTGCCGACAAACTCAGCAACAAAACGACTCGCTGGCTTTTGATAGATCTCTTGAGGCGCCCCCACCTGTTCAATAACCCCATGGTTCATTACCACGATGCGGTCTGCCATAGTCAAAGCTTCGTCTTGATCGTGTGTCACCATGATCGTGGTGATGCCCAACTTGCGCTGTAATTGGCAAATCTCATCACGCAGGTGTGTTCTTACTTTTGCATCGAGTGCAGACAGCGGCTCATCAAGCAGAAGTAACCCAGGAGACAAGGCCAGTGCGCGAGCTAAAGCCACACGCTGCTGCTGACCGCCAGATAATTGATTCGGATACTTTTGACCAGACGTTGGCAAGCCGATGGTTTCTAGCCAAGACTCCACCGTTTCTAGTGCTTCTTTGGTCGACATGCCTTGGTTTTTCAACCCGATTGCTATGTTTTCTTCCACCGTCAGGTTAGGGAAAAGAGCGTAAGATTGGAACACGATGCCAAAGTCGCGCTTCTCTGGCGGTAAGAAGGTCGTGTCGCTGCCATTTTGCTCAATGGAACCTGAGGTTGGTAAGTCTAGACCTGCAATCGCACGCAATAAGGTTGTTTTTCCACAACCAGATGGGCCAAGGAAACAGACGAACTCGCCTTTTTCAATCGATAGGGAGATGTCTTTTAGCGCTGTAAATTGGCCAAATTGCTTTACAACGTTTTCAATATTCAAATAAGTTTGGTTGCTCATACTACAGCACTCTTTATATGGTATATACCAAATTTAAACTTTGAATATTTCAGTTGAGTGACAAATTTATAGAAGCTAAATGACAGTTATATTGCAGAAATAAAATTCATTCTAACTGAGGGTGACGAGATCAAAACAAGTAATAATATTCAATATCTTACAGAAACCCACTAGTCCTCAAATAGGTATTTGGCGATGAAAGCCAATGTGCTTTTCACCGCCAAATATCAATGCTTGTTTATGGTTATATCTATTGTTTCTTCCAATACTGAAATCAGTAGATCGCACGCCATGGAGCAGATTCCAAGCGAGCGCTTAAACGTTCGTGTGGATTAACCAAGTGAGGGCGATCCGCCACTTCATATTGAGGTAAATAATTAATCGAGTCAGCACCAATTTGACTATGGTTGTGCGAAGGGCCGTGTTGCTCTAACCACTCATTCAAACTAACCACCTTGCCATGCGGATGACTCGGAAGCCCCAAAATCTTGGCAGAGTATTGACCCGACGATTCCATGAGTTCAATACCGACAACATTGGGAATATTGAGCCTTTTTGCCACACATGCAGGAATGAATGACACAATGGCAGAGATGATCACCATCGGCTGCCCTTGTGTTGTTGACGACCAGCTCCTCTTTGCAAGATGAGGAAAGATCTTGCTGAGAACTTTACGATTAATGCACTCTTCTAATAATGCACACACCTCTTGATAAGTTTTATTGGCTAGTGAGCGGGTTGCAAATTCAAGGTAAATATCTTCATTGAGAATACCTTGAACATACAGCGCCATAAGCCGGCGTTCTTCGTTCAAAAAGCTAGGTTCATTTGCCAAGCCTTTCTCAACCAAAAACTCATTCCAAATCATGGCGCTGTTTCCATCCATGAGTGCTTCATCTAAATCAAATACATACAGCGGGGTCGTCATATCAATTCTCACTTCAAATCAAATTTAACTTCCAATTCAGTTGCCACTTGAAGATCGGTTCTCGCTTAACCTGCAAAGCACAATCTACAACAAAGATTCACTCAACCTTGTCGGCTTTACCTGCCGCACCAGCCAGCTTTGCCAACTGCTTATCGAGCCACCATGGCGCTTTTCCTGAGTCTTCTGCGTTCTCTTTTCTGCGTACTGCATTGCGCACCGTCATGGCCCCTACCCAACGGAATGGCTCTGGTGGGAAATGCCCAAGCGGTCCTTTGGTTAATCCGCAGCAGGTCCAAGCGTTGTCAGTGCCGAGTACCATAGATGACAGAATCTTTCCGCCCATACGAGTTTGCGCAACACCATTACCTGAGTAACCGAGCCCATAATAGATGTTGTTTTGGCCTTTTAGATTACCGAAAAATGGCAATCCTGTTACTGAGCGATCTGATCCACCCGACCAGTTGTAATCGAACTCACTTTGTTCCAATTTAGGGAACAATTTTTCGAACGATTGATTTAGAATCGACAGGTAGTTTGTCTTTTGGTTAAACATGCTTTCAACTTGATTGGCAAACGAGAACTTATTGCCACCTTTACCCAACATCAGACGTCCATCTTGGGTGTCTCGGTAATAGTGAACAAAGATACGTGAATCCACCACTGCCGCCCCTTTCTCTGGGCCAAATTGCTGAAGCTTTTCAGGGATAGGCTTAGTGACAACCATGTCTGACGAAACAACCACAATACTGCGTTTAAACTCTTTAAAGTGATCGAGCATCCATGCGTTGAGTGCCAAAATGACCTTGTCGGCAAAAACAGATCCACCTTTGGTTTGGATTCGAGCTGGGGCTCCATAATCAAGCGAAGTCATCTCCGTGTTTTCGTGAATTTCAACCCCTAAATCAATAGCAACTCGACGTAACCCTCTCGCCAGTAATGCTGGCTGCACACTGCCCGCGGCTTCTGAGTAATAACCTTCGATATGACGCTCCGATCCTGCTTTATCAGACAAAGAGCTGTCACACTTCTTCCAGCTATTGATACCCTGTTTAACCAACTCATTCACTACGGGCTCCATTCCACCTTTTTGTGCTTCATTGGTTGCCGTGTAATAAGTCCCGCTACGATACAAATGCGCGTCGATATTATGTTCGTTACAGAAAGCTTCGATCTCGTAAATGACCTTTTCCGATTCTTTTACCAGCCATTTTGCTTGCTCTTTTCCGTAGAGCCTCTTCAACGTGGGATACTTAGTCGACCATGTCAGCATACAGCCACCGTTCGCACCAGAAGCGCCGCTGCCACACAAACCTTTTTCAATCACCACAACATGCTTTTGAGGTTGCTGCTGCTTGATCAAAATCGCCGTCCACAGCCCTGTGTAACCGCCGCCAACAATAGCGATGTCGCAGTTAATGTCTTTTTGCAGTGGCTTCGCAGATTCTAGCCCCGCATCGATGCCGCCAAACTCCTTTTCTAGTGCTTGTTTGAACCAATATGAGTAGTGTTTTGTCATTTGTCGTACCTTACATAAAACCTAAAGGCGTAAAACTAAAAAAGGAAGACCGAAGCCTTCCTTTACTGATTTCTAACTTCTAATGAACTTAATAGTTAATTAACTGAGTAGCTCGATAGATTAAGATTTCGGCTCTGATTTAGCGTCAAACTTCTCAGACCATGTTTTCAATACGTCTGCACGCTCGCTGCCCATACGTGCAAAGTCCATTTTTGCCATGTTCTTTTCGACGTTAGGGAAGTTTTCAATTGTTGCCGTCACATCTTGGTGACCAACAACTGGGTACATTTCGATGTAAAGCTCGTTTGCTGCTTTAGAGATAGACCAATCAACCACGCGTTGCGCTGCATCGGACGGCTTCACAAGACCTACCGCTTCAGATTCCCAGCCGATACCTTCAGGCGTAATTACAGAAAGCGGTGCACCTTGAGTTTTCAGCTTAGCGCCACGGCTCGCCATAGAAATACCGATAGCGACTTCACCCATACCCGCTTGAACACATGGCTTAGAACCAGAGTGCGTGTAGTGAGCGATGTTTTGGTCTAGCTTCTGCATGTAGTTCCAACCTTGGTCTTCACCCATGTTTTGTAGCCAAGCAGACACTTGCATATAACCAGTACCAGAAGACGCTGGGTTTGGCATCGCAATATGACCTTTGTAGATAGGCTTGGTTAGGTCATCCCAAGATTTAGGTGCTGGTAGGTTAAGTTGTTTCGCTACCGCTTCATTGAAACAAACCGCATTGAAGAATGCATCGTTGCCATACCAAGCTTGAGTAGATTGCGGATCGTTGAGGTTTGAGCGCAGCGCTTCTACACCTTGAGGAGTGTAAGGCTTAAGAATGCCCTCTTCTTTAAGTAGAGCCATTGAAGAACCCGCAAGGCCCCATACCACTTCTGCACGAGGGTTGTTTTTCTCAGCTAATAATTTTGCCGTCATGATCCCAGTTGAATCACGTACCCATTTGATGTTGATGTCTGGGTTTTCGCTTTCAAAAGCATTTTTGTACTTCGCTAAGATGTCAGTTTCAAAAGCGGTGTAAACCGTCACTTCCTGTGCCGCATAAGCGTTACCAGCTAATAGTGTGACTAATGCTGCAAGTGATCCTTTCATAAAACGGTTTTTCATCATTTTCTCCAGTCAGGCCCAACTCTAAAGTGAGAAGTTGCCAAAGTTAAAGTTGTTAAAGCTAGAAGCCCTATCGAGAGGCACCTATATTCAAAAATTCATTCCAGTTGTTGGCACACACCTCCGTATTGGTATATACCAGATTTCGAGTGTTAAGCTAACTGGCTTTTGTGACGATTAAATGAACGAAAAATGGCAGTTTAAAGATCGAAAACTTTCTCAAGACAAGTGAACATTTTTAATATGAAGCTTTTGTGAAAATGATGTTTGGGCTATTTACGACCGTTTAAATTGGTTGTTAAAGTAGCTCTAAATACTGGTATAGTCCAAAATAAAAATCACGAGAGTTGAACATGAGAAACGAATACTTACTGCTGACACCGGGCCCTTTATCTACTTCTGAAACCGTTCGCCAAGCGATGTTAAAAGATTGGTGTACTTGGGATGATGAATACAACAAAGACGTTGTTGAAGTGATTCGTAGCAAGCTAGTGACTTTAGCGACTAAGCAAGCGGGATATACAAGCGTATTAATGCAAGGTAGCGGCACCGCTTCGGTAGAAGCAACAATCGGTAGCGTTATCTCTAACAGCGGTAAACTTCTTGTTGTTGATAACGGTGCGTACGGCGCTCGCATTGCTCAAATTGCAGAATACTTAAACATTCCATGCCATGTCGTTTCCCCAGGTGAAACATCACAGCCTGACTTGAACGAAATGGAAACGGCATTGGCCATGAATTCAGACATTACTCACGTTGCGATTGTGCACTGTGAAACCACGACAGGCATGCTGAATCCAATTGAAGACATTGCCAAATTGGCAAAACAGCACAACAAAACCGTCATTCTCGATGCAATGTCGAGCTTTGGTGGCATCCCTATGGATATCGCTGACTTAGGTATCGATTACATGATCAGCTCAGCAAACAAGTGCGTCCAAGGTGTACCGGGCTTCGGCTTTGTCATTGCTAAGCAATCGGAACTGGAAAAGTGCAAAGGCCAAGCTCGCTCATTAAGCCTTGATCTGTTTGACCAATGGCACTGCATGGAAAGCAATCACGGTAAATGGCGCTTCACCTCTCCAACTCACACAGTGCGTGCTTTCTACCAAGCCCTACTTGAACTTGAACAGGAAGGCGGTATCGAAGCTCGTCATAATCGCTACCAAACCAACCAAACTACCTTGGTTGCAGGTATGCGCTCTCTTGGCTTTGAACCACTGCTTAATGATGATCTTCATTCACCTATCATTACCTCTTTCTATTCTCCAACTCATAGCGATTACCAATTCAAGGAATTCTATGACCGCTTGAAAGAACAAGGTTTTGTGATTTACCCGGGTAAGGTTTCAAACGCAGACTGCTTCCGAATCGGTAACATCGGTGAAGTGTATCCGTCAGATATTGAAGCTCTCATTGGCGCAGTGAAAAACGCTATGTACTGGGACATCAAATAATGACGATGGCCAATCAAGATTCTGTTCTAAAGGCGACACACTTTCGAAGCGAAGGCGATGTGAACACCACGCCAGCGCGTGAGAAATGGAACGAGTCGCTAAACGATGAGGCGACTCAAGCGATGTTAAAACGTGACTCAGACGTGTTTCTTCATCAAGCGATGTCAACGCCTTGCCTAGACACTCTTGAAGCAGCCGAAGGCATCTACATTCAAGATGCGACTGGCAAAAAGTACATGGACTTTCATGGCAATAATGTCCATCAACTGGGTTATGGTCACCCTCACATCATTAATAAAGTGACTCAACAAATGGCGTCATTGCCGTTTTCACCACGTCGCTTTACCAATGAAACAGCCGTTCAATGTGCTGAAAAGCTGACACAGATCTGCGGTGGTGAGTTGAACCGCGTGTTGTTTGCACCGGGTGGAACGTCAGTTATTGGTATGGCACTCAAGCTAGCTCGACATGTCACCAACAACTTCAAGGTCGTTTCACTGTGGGACTCATTCCATGGCGCGTCACTGGACGCAATTTCAGTGGGCGGTGAAGCTTGTTTCCGCGAAGGCATGGGGCCATTAATGGCTGGCGTAGAACGCATTCCACCAGCCGTCTCTTATCGTGGCGCTTTCCCGCTTAAAGGAGGTAGTTCAGGCGATAGCAATGAGACGGCATGTGATGTGCACTATGCCGATTACCTTGAGTACATCATTGAAAAAGAAGGTGGCATTGGAGCCTTCATTGCCGAAGCAGTGCGTAACACAGACGTTCAAGTTCCAAGCAAAGCTTACTGGAAGCGCATCCGTGAGATCTGCGATAAGCATAACGTCATGTTGATCATCGACGACATTCCAAACGGTATGGGTCGTAGTGGCGAATGGTTCACTCACCAGGCCTTTGATATCGAACCTGACATTCTTTGTATCGGTAAAGGTTTTGGCGGGGGCTTGCTTCCAATTGCAGCCATGGTCACTAAAGACAAATACAACACGGCAGCGCAAGTATCACTTGGTCACTACACCCACGAAAAAAGTCCTATTGGCTGCGCGGCGGCACTGGCTACGATGGAAGTGATTGAGCAAGAACATCTACTTCAAAAAGTACAGGCGGACAGCGCATTCGTACGTGAACAACTGCTTCAAATGAGAGAGAAATACCCAGTCATTGGTGACGTTCGCGGCATCGGCCTGCTTTGGGGAGTGGAATTGGTCACTGACCATATCACCAAAAACCGAGCGTTCGATGAAGCAGAAGCAGTACTTTACCAGTGTCTGAACGATGGCCTGAGCTTTAAGGTGTCACAAGGTAACGTGATTCAGTTGAGCCCACCATTGATCATCAGTCGCAGCGAACTAGAAGTCGCTCTGTCTGTATTCGAAAAAGCGATAGCAAAAGTCTGCAAAGACTTTGAGTACCTTTAAACCATCATCTAACCAATAACTTAAAACAATCATTTGTCTCCCAGAGCAACTTGAGCTGGGAGAGAACAGAAATAGGACACGACTATGAACACAACATCACCTATCCAAGCAGTTATCTTTGACTGGGCAGGCACTATCGTTGATTTTGGATCATTTGCTCCAACCAGTATTTTCGTTGAAGCATTCAAACAAGGTTTCGACTTTGACATCGACTTAGCAGAAGCTCGTGAACCTATGGGTATCGGTAAATGGGATCACATCCAAGCGGTGGGTCGAATCCCTGCAGTTGATGCTCGTTGGACTGCTCAGTTTGGACGTTCGATGACCAGTGAAGACGTTGATGCGATTTACGCGGCATTTATGCCTCTTCAAAAAGCGAAAGTAGCCGACCACGCAGCGCCAATTTTAAACGCGATTGAAGTAGTGAATAACCTAAAAGAGAAAAACGTAAAAATCGGTTCTTGTTCCGGTTACCCACGTGAAGTGATGGATGTTCTAATTCCTGCAGCAGCAGATTATGGCTATCGTCCAGACAACGTGGTTGCAACCGATGACTTACCTCAAGGTGGTCGCCCTGCACCATTCATGGCACTTAAAAACGTAATCGACCTAGGCGTAACAAACGTTGCAGCCTGTGTGAAAGTGGATGATGCAGCCCCGGGCATTGATGAGGGTCACAACGCAGGCATGTGGACGGTAGGTCTTGTGTTATCAGGCAACGAAGCAGGATTAACTTACCAAGAATACTTAGATGCAGACGAAACAACACTGGCAGCAGCACGTGAAAAAGCCAGCCTTAAGCTAAACAAATCAAACCCGCACTATCTAATTGACACCATAGCCGATTTGCCTGAAGTAATTGCTGATATCGAAAAGCGCTTATTGGCTGGCGAGCGTCCTTAAAGACACTCACCTTCCTACTCAGGCAAGCTTCAGTACAAAACGAAAACCTCGCATTACCGATATAAGGTGATGCGAGGTTTCTTCATTTCCAACATTTGAGACAGCAATTAATTGACAAAAACGCCTGTAAATAGCACTTTGAATATATAAATCTTAACAACTTCATTGACTCCCATAAGCAATCAGACTAACAATGTATTAAGAGTTCCAAGATAGGTTCGAACTGGATCAACGCCTTGATTTACTTACATTTGCAGTGTGCCTATCAGTAAGAAATCGTTTTAAAGGACTGATTCAGATAACAATAAGAGTTAATCCAAGGATAAGATTATGAAAAAACTCTCAAAGATTATGTGTGCCGTCATTGCAGCTTCAGGCTTTGCTGCTGCTCCTTCCATCGCTGCAACCACTTATGTTGGTGCGAAAGTCGGGATGGGGTGGCTTGATAGTGCTTGTGTAGATAGTGTGAACTGTGAAGATGATTCAGTCGCCGGTGGTCTTTACGGTGGCTACAACTTTACCGATAACATTGCACTGGAATTAAACGCAGATTACCTAGGTGACTACGACACTAGTTTTAATTACAACGGGACAACTCAGCGCTACAGCGATTCCATTATTGCAATATCGTTGAGCCCAATGTACCGATTGGCGATCAAACAAGAGTTTGATGTCTTCTTCAAAGCGGGTCCAGCTTACATCATGCATGACGATGAAGATGATGTTGTACTGGCTCTGGGTATCGGTGCTGAGAAACAGTTTTCAGACGACTGGGCAGTGAGAGTGGAATACCAATACTTCGATGATTTTGACGATAAGATCATTCAAGATCTAAACTCCAACCTTGTCACAGTAGGTCTTAGCTACAATTTCGGCACAGGTAATACAACCGCATCAGCGGCTGCAGCTTCTGCGGCGGCGGTTACTCAAGCACCTTCTGAACCAATCACAGAGCCAGAAACTGTGGTTGTTGAAGAGGAAGCTGAGGTAGTAGTTACCAAAGCGCAAACTGAGAGCTTCTCTCAAGGTACATTTGCGACTAACAGCACCGAGCTTTCAGACGAAGGTAAAGCCGCTGTACAGCCAATTGTGGAAGTCTTACAAACATACCCTCAGTCTACCGTTAATATTGTTGGTCACACAGATTCAACAGGTGCTGCTGAGTACAACATGATGATCTCTAAGAAACGTGCGGCAGCAGTAGCAGCATACATCGAAGAGCAAGGCATTGAGTCAAGCCGCATTACCGCTTCTGGTGAAGGGGAAGAAAACCCAATCGCATCAAACGATACAGCTGAAGGTCGTGCACAAAACCGTCGTGTTGAAGCAACAATTCCAAGCTTCGAGTACCAAGAAGATGTTCAATTTGAAGAGGTTATCGTAGAGACAGTGGAATAATCGTATTCTGCCGCAATCACGATATCTTCCTTACTAATAAGGGCGGAGCACTGATAAGTGCTCCGCCCTTTCTTTATCTATGTTTGCTCATAAGCCGAAAAGTAATGACTCAAAGCCAAGCTATACGGCCAGAAGGCTAGACTATTTCCCAGCTGTGCGTCATTTCTACGCCAGCACCTAGCATTAGGCACACTGAACAGTATTTTTCTAATGAATCAGCGCATACTTTTGCAACCAACTCAGGATCAAGGTTGTCACCTGATACTTCAAAGTGGATGTTAATCGCGGTAAAGATTTTTGGCGCGGTTTCGCGACGTGTAGTTTCAAGTTTTGCGTTACAGCCTGTAATGCTTTGACCAGCAGATTTCAATCCATCGACCACATCAACAGAGCTACAACCACCAGCGGCCATAAGCACCATTTCCATCGGGCTTGGCGCCGTTGCACCACCACTGCCATCCATAACAATAGAGTGGCCTGATTGAGATTGACCCAAGAATTTAAAACCTTCGACCCATTTAACTTCTGCTTGCATGCTGTTCCTTAGATGACCGATAACCGCCATCACTGTCTGTTATTTATTGTTAGTATCGACACCCTACTACTGGCAGCATTCATGAGCAAGATTTTCTCTGACACATATTTTTTTCATGAATAGTGCAATTTTTTCCATCTAAAACCTGTCTCTATTCGTACATTCAAAATCGAATGAAAAAGAACGTCAAGATGAGGTATCTATGAATAAATTATCTAAAATATTGGTATCACTCGTGGTTGCACTACCACTGATTTCGTTGTTTGTCAGCCAAACTGGCACTGCCAATACAATGGATAAAACGGCTAATTCAGGGAAAAGTGAAATCGCGACACTCGCGGGTGGTTGTTTTTGGTGTACAGAGTCTGACCTAGAGAAACTAAAAGGCGTAACAGACGTTATCTCTGGATATTCTGGTGGCGAGCTCGAAAACCCAACCTATAAACAAGTTTCTTCAGGTAAGTCTGGTCACATCGAAGTGATCAACGTGACCTATAACCCTGATGTTGTTAGCTATGAACAGGTACTTGACCAATTCTTCCGACATATCGATCCAACCGATGACAAAGGGTCATTCGTAGACCGTGGTCCGCAATATCGACCTGCCATTTTCTATCATAACCAAGAGCAAAAAGACGTTGCTCAAAGCTTTATGATGGAGATCGACAAGGCTCAAATCTTTGGTGCACCACTAAAAACAGAACTGATCAAATTTGAGAAGTTCTGGCCAGCAGAAGATTACCATCAAGATTATTACAAGAAGAGTAAGGTTCGTTATAACTACTACCGCTACGCTTCAGGTCGTGATCAGTATTTAGATAAAATCTTCGGTGATGATAGAAAGGACAACCCTAAAACACTACGTCAGATCATCGACAGTAAAAATGCGACAGCGAATGCTAAAACATACGTAAAACCGTCTGATACGGAGATCAAAGCGAAGCTTACAGCACTTCAATACGATGTAACGCAAGAAGACGCTACTGAGCGCCCATTTGACAACAAATACTGGGATAACAAAGAAGAAGGTATTTATGTTGATATCGTTACCGGTGAGCCTTTGTTCTCGTCAAAAGACAAATACAAATCAGGTACGGGCTGGCCGAGCTTTACCCAACCAATCAACGAAGCTTACGTAGTGACAACCACAGACTACAAACTGTTGTACCCACGCACAGAAGTTCGTAGCCGATTTGGTGATTCTCACTTAGGTCATGTCTTCAAAGATGGTCCTAAACCAACAGGCTTACGTTACTGCATGAACTCAGCGGCGATGCGCTTTATCCCAGCAGATAAACTGGATGAAGAAGGCTATGATGAATATGTAGAGATGTTTGAGGGCTAAGCATTCAGCGATTAACGCTACACCTATAACAACAAAGCCAGCATAACGCTGGCTTTATGTTTTCTGATTCATTAACAAACGCGCTAGCCTGTTAGAACAGTGTCTTCTGGGTATTTGAGCAGTGAAGGCTCTGGGCGAGCTAACATATACGCCAAGGTCAAAGGACCGATACGACCAATAACCATCACAACAATCATAATGTATTTGCCAGGTTCGGTTAGATTTGCGGTTAACCCAGCCGTCAATCCTACCGTTGCAAAGGCAGAAATCACCTCGAACATGACTCGATCAAACGCGGCTTTTTCGGTAAGCATTAACAAAAACATCGCCGTAGTTAATAACGCCCCACTGACCACGATAATGGCCAATGACTTGGTTACCGCCTGCCATGTAACAGTACGTTTAAACATCACGACGTGCTTTTTCTGACGTAGGAATGTCCAAGTCGCGACAAAAGCAACTGCAAAGGTCGATACCTTAATACCGCCACCGGTTGAGGTAGAACCAGCACCAATCAGCATTAACACAATCATCACCAATAAAGCAGGCTGCGTGTACTGAGACAAATCCACACTGTTAAAGCCAGCGGTACGAGCGCTTGCTGATTGAAAAAACGCCGCCAGCCATTGGCCTTGAGTTGATAACCCTTCCATAGTCGCAGAGTTATTTCTCTCCAACAGCCAGAATAATACCGTACCTACCAACAATAGAGTCGGAGTTGCGGTTAGCATGATCTTGGTATGTAAATGTAGATGCTGAAAGCCTTTGCGCCAGTTACTCGATAAGTCACCGACCACCGTGAAGCCTAAGCCACCAAAAATGAACAGAGCCGCTAAGGTAAAGATCACCAATGGATCGTCAACAAAGCTCATCATGCTATCTGAGAACAGAGCGAAACCTGCGTTATTGAAGGCTGATATCGCATGAAACAGTGCGTAAAAGCTTCCGGTTGCCCAGCCCATTTCAGGCACCCATCGGAAGCAGAGCAATACAAAACCAATAAATTCAGCCACTAATGCGAAGACGATTATCTTCTTGACCAATTTTCGAAGGTTAATCTTACGATCTTGTCCCAATGCTTCTTTCGCCAATGCCTGCTGCTTCAAGCTTAACCTAACACCAAACATGTAAAGCAGTACCGCAGATAAAGTCATCTGCCCTAGCCCACCTACCTGCATCAAGAACATCAGCAAGATTTTTCCAGCTAAAGTAAAGTGCTCGCCCGTATCGACGACACCTAAGCCTGTCACACTGATTGCAGAGGTCGCAGTAAACAGCGCATCCGTAAAACTGAGCCCCGTGACAGAGAAAACAGGCAACGTCAGCAAGATGGCCGAGGGAATTAGAACGCCTAAGAAACTGGTCAGGATTATCTTAGGTTCAGAGCCCTTACGAGGCTTTTCATCTCTCTTAAGGGTATAAAAAGTACCTTTTCGTTGAAACGAATTCATACTGTTACCTTATTGCAGTTACCATTACCAATTACGTAATTTTCTAGATAAGGTCTCTTTAGGCCCGGCGATGATCACCACATCCCCAATTTCTAAACTCACTTCCAGTTCAGGCGCTTTAGTCAGATTCGGTCCGCGTTTAAAACCAAGAACTTCAACACCCACCTCTTTGCAAAGCTTCAAATCACGAAGTTGTTTACCTAATAACTTGGCACCGATAACAATTTCGGTCATCGCTAAGCCACTACCGAGGTCGATAAATTCAAGAACGCGTCTATCCAGCATCTTCCTTGCGACACGAATACCCATGTCTCGCTCCGGCATGATGATATGGTCAGCGCCAATTTTAGAGAGGATCTTACCGTGGAATTTATCGTTCGCCTTAACCCAAACGGTTTTAGCTCCCGACTCTTTTACGACCAGAGTAGTCAGAATGCTCGAGTTCACATCAGAACCAATCGAAACCATTACCATATCGTACTCGTCGAGCCTCAGCTCTTTAACCGTCTCTTCACTCGTACAGTTAGCAACAATCGCTTGTGAAACAAAGGCCGCGGCTTCTTTCACTCGCTCCTCATTAATATCGACGGCTAACACCTGTGAGCCTGAACTTTGAAGTTCTTGGCAAACAGATAAACCAAAACGCCCTAAACCGATAACTGCATATTGTTTGTCGCTCATTTGAAATCCTGTTTAGAAATTTTAATTACACGGGATAGCCAAACCTACATTAGTTTCTATCTCAAAAAAAGTCAGTTCTGCAATAAATAGAGTTATACTATTGTTATAATCGCTTGATTTATAAAGGTAGAGAACATCTCGAGTTTCTGCTAATTTCCAATTCATAATTTCTGCGGCAGCACACACAATGAATGAATTATTGACCCAAGTACAAACCTACATCAACCAGACCCATAGTGACTGGGCGAATAGCGTCCTATTCATCACTATTGCGAGTTTTCTCGCTTGGGTAGCTTGGCGAATAATCCATAATCGCTTGGAAGTTCTGGTACAGAGAACCCACTTTCACTGGGATGACCTACTACTAGAGGCACTGAAAACCCCTGTCAGTACGTTACTTTGGTGTTGGCCAGCGACCGTATCTGTCGGGTTGATTCTTCAAGATCAGTTTGGCAATGAAATCAACTGGTTAAAAACTCTCAAGCACATATTGATCATATGTACCTTCGTTTGGTTCACCTTACGAATGATCACCAATGCTGAAGCATACGTCTTAGAGCAAAAAAACAGGGATGAGACAACTGTACAGGCGATTGCAAAAGTAGCTCGTCTGTTCTTTATGGTCATGGGCGGCCTGACAATCATGCAAGCGTTTGGACTCAGCTTGTCAGGCTTACTCACCTTTGGTGGTGTGGGTGGTTTAATCGTTGGTTTGGCAGCAAAAGATCTACTATCGAACTTCTTTGGTGGCATGATGATCTACTTCGACCGCCCTTTTAAAGTCGGAGACTGGATTCGCTCACCTGACCGCCAAATTGAAGGTACAGTCGAACGTATAGGCTGGCGTATGACCATCATTCGCACCTTTGATAAGCGCCCTTTGTACGTACCAAATTCGGTATTCAGTAACATTGTGGTGGAGAACCCATCGCGAATGCTAAACCGCCGAATTAATGAAACCTTCGGGCTTCGCTACGAAGACGCAAGCAAACTCGCTCTTATTGTGGATGACGTAAAAGCCATGCTTGAAACGCACCCTGACATTGATGCTAAGCAGACGTTGATCGTTAACTTTGATAAGTTTGGACCATCAACGCTTAATTTCTTTATCTACACCTTTACAAAAACGGTCAACTGGGTGAGATACCATGAAGTTAAGCAAGATGTTCTGTTACAGGTACTAGCGATCATCCATAAACACAATGCGGATATCGCATTCCCAACACAAACACTCAAGATTGATCCTCAAGGTTTTAGCGAAGCTCAAGCTATGGTCATTTCCAACCCAGAAGGTCATCGATAAGTAAATTTCTTATCGATAAATAATAACAGTGAAGCGTGGTAATATGACGCCAGTATTTTAAGGCACTCAATTACCACGATATGATTTTACCTGTCATTCTAGCTGGCGGCTCTGGTAGCCGCCTCTGGCCACTGTCTCGCGAGCTTTACCCTAAGCAATTTCTCAATATTGCCGGCGAGCAGTCCATGCTTCAGCAAACACTTCAACGACTGCAAGGTCTTGATGAGCACTTAACGGATAGTAACTGCGATGCCCCGCTCATAATCTGTAATGAAGAACATCGCTTTATTGCCGCAGAACAAGCTCGAGCATCCAATATCCAACACAGTGGAATATTGTTAGAACCTGTAGGTAGAAATACAGCCCCAGCCATCGCACTCGCAGCCTTACAGGCCTTAAGTTACTCGAACAGCAACCAACAGAGCGAGTCAGATCCAATATTATTGGTACTGGCAGCCGATCATCACATCGCCAAAGCGACCGAATTTCAGCAAACGGTAGCGAGAGGTGTCGAATACGCGAGACAAGGCAAACTCGTCACATTTGGTATTACTCCGAACGCACCCGAAACGGGCTATGGTTATATAAAACAAGGAGAACCACTCTCCCATCATGCTTTTGCCATTGAATGTTTCGTTGAAAAACCCGACCTAGCCACCGCAGAACAATACATTAGCTCAGGGCAATACCTCTGGAACAGCGGCATGTTTATGTTTAAAGCATCACGCTACTTAGAAGAGCTAGCAAAGCATCATCCACAGATCCTTGAGGCCTGCAAAAGCGCGCTCGAAAAGCAAAATACCGACCTCGACTTCATCCGTATTGACGCCGAGGCATTCCAAAGCAGCCCGAGCGACTCTATCGACTATGCCGTGATGGAAAAAACGTCGGATGCTGCGGTGATCCCTATGGATGTTGGTTGGAATGATATTGGTTCATGGTCTGCAATCTGGGATGTCAGTGATAAAGATGAACACAAGAATGTGATTGAAGGCGATGTGTTAACTGTCGATTCTCAGCACAACTATATCCACGCTGAAAACAAGCTAGTTGCGACTGTAGGTGTTGAGAACCTTATTATTGTCGAAACAAAAGACGCTATACTCGTCGCGAACAAAGACAAAGTTCAAGGCGTGAAATCGATAGTCAGCCAGCTGAATCAAGCAGATCGCACAGAACATGTTCATCACCGCGAAGTGTTTAGACCTTGGGGTAAATACGATGTAATTGACCTAGGCAAACGCGACAAGGTTAAACGTATCACTGTAAAACCCGGTCACAAGTTATCGCTACAGATGCATCACCATAGAGCAGAGCACTGGGTTGTTGTTGCAGGTGTTGCGAAGGTGACCAATAATGAGAAAACCTATCTCGTTGAAGAAGACCAATCCACTTATATTCCGCTAGGACACATACATAGCCTAGAAAATCCAGGGGACGCTCCACTCGAAATGATCGAAGTACAAACCGGTAGCCATTTGAGTGAAGACGACATTATTCGATATCAAGATAGTTACGGGCGAAGCGAACAACCTAGCTCACCTCAAATCAACAAATCGAACTAAAGCAGCGACGATAGAATGAAACAGAATTTAGATCTCAGCTGCTTTAAAAATAACGATATCCGAGGAATCATTGGTAAACAAATCAATGAGCGCCTAGCTTACCTGCTTGGTATAGCATTTGGCGAATATGTCCTTGCAGAAACATCTAAAACGTCACTCAATAGCTTGGCTAAAGTAGTCATTGGTCGTGATAATCGTGAAACCTCATTGCTCCTGCAGAAAGCGATGACCAAGGGTTTGATTGAATCAGGGATCGCCGTGGTAGATATCGGTATGACAGGCACAGAAGAAGTCTACTTTGCGACTCGCCACCTACAAGCCATTGGCGGAGTCCAGATTACGGCAAGCCACAATCCAATCAATTACAACGGCATGAAGTTAATCGGTCTAGACGCTAATCCAATCAGTAAAAACAATGGGTTAGATGTAATTAAACAGCGTATTGAAGCTCTACAGTATGAGGGCGTCAGCGAACAACCGATCAGCCATGAACAAGCCGATAATTCCGTTAGAACGACCAGTATCCTAGCTCCTTATGTGGAGCACCTACTCTCTTACATAAAGCCGTCAAAGCTATCACCGATGAAGATTGTGGTTAACGCGGGAAACGGCGTTGCTGGGCATGTCATTGATGCGTTAGAGACCAAATTCAATGAACTGAATGCTCCAATCACCTTCATCAAGGTTCACCACATTCCTGATGGGATGTACCCAAATGGTATCCCTAACCCTTTACTCAAAGAAAACCAAGCTGCGACTCGCGATGCCGTTTTAGAGCACTCCGCAGACCTTGGCATCGCCTGGGATGGTGATTTTGATCGTTGTTTCTTCTTTGATGAAAAAGGCAATTACATTGAAGGTTACTACATCGTCGGTTTACTAACCGAAGCCTTCTTGCTGAAGGACTCCAATGCAACAGTACTACACGACATGCGCATGACATGGAATACAGTAGAAGTTGCACAAAAACTGGGTGGAAACGCTGTGGGCGTAAAAGCAGGGCATGCTTTGATCAAAGAGAAAATGCGAGAGCTCAACGCTGTGTACGGTGGAGAGATGAGCGCACATCACTACTTCCGTGACTTTGGGTACTGCGACTCAGGGATGATTCCTTGGCTACTCGTCATTGAACTCATCAGTAAGACTCAACAATCGCTTCATCAACTTATCAGCTCTAGCGTAGAAAGATTCCCCTCTTCTGGAGAGATCAATCGTAAGGTAGCAGACCCAGAACAAGCTATCGCTCGTGTACTTTCATGCTACCAAAAGCGTGCTGTAAACATAGATCATACCGACGGTATTAGCATGGATATGGGTACTTGGCGCTTTAACTTAAGGAAATCCAATACCGAGCCACTAATCCGCCTTAATGTAGAAACCAAGCAAGATAAAGATTTGTTGTCACTTAAAGTCGACGAGCTAGTGTCTTTCCTAGTTTAAAAATACAGGTCACTTCCTATTAGCGATTAGTGACTATTAAAAAGCCCTTACTCACAAAAGCGAGTAAGGGCTTCAATTATCTAAGTCGTTCTAGAGACTAATTAAAGTCACTAATTTACTTGTTACGGCGAGCTTCAACTGCATCTGCCAGTTGACGAAGTACTGTTTCAGTATCTTCCCAACCAATACAAGCGTCAGTAATTGACTGGCCGTATGTTGGAGCTTTGCCGTCAACCAAATCCTGGCGACCTTCAACTAGGTGAGATTCGATCATCACACCAAAGATAGCTTTATCACCACCCGAGATCTGTGCACTTACGTCATCAGACACATTCATTTGACGCTTGAATTGCTTAGAACTGTTTGCATGGCTGAAGTCGATCATTACTTTCTGCGGTAGACCAGAAGCTTCTAGCTCTTGCTTGATCTTACCAACGTGCTCTGCGCTGTAGTTTGGCTCTTTACCACCACGTAGGATGATATGACAATCTGGGTTACCAGCCGTTTCAACGATAGCTGAGTGACCGTACTTAGTTACCGATAAGAAGTGGTGAGAAGCACTTGCAGAGCGGATTGCGTCTGTTGCGATCTTGATGTTGCCATCGGTACCATTCTTAAAGCCAACAGGGCATGAAAGACCAGAAGCTAGCTCACGGTGAACTTGAGATTCCGTAGTACGTGCGCCAATTGCACCCCAGCTAATTAAGTCTGCTACGTATTGAGGCGTGATCATGTCTAGGAATTCACTTGCTGTCGGCATACCCATGTCTGTTAGATCAAGAAGTAGCTTACGTCCAAGGCGCAGACCATCGTTTAGTTTGAACGTGTCGTCCATGTAAGGGTCATTGATCAGACCTTTCCAGCCAACCGTCGTACGTGGTTTCTCAAAGTAAACACGCATTACGATTTCAAGCTTATCGCCTAGCTCATCGCGTAGTACTTTCAAACGCTTACCGTATTCAAGAGCCGCTTCTGGATCATGAATAGAACATGGGCCAACGATAACCAATAAACGGTCGTCACTTTCTTCTAGAATGTTGTGAATTGCTTTACGGCTTTCAAAGGTTGTCGAAGAAGCAACTTCTGTCGCTGGAAACTTTTCTAAAACAGCAACAGGGGGTAATAACTCTTTTACTTTGTTAATTCTTACATCATCAGTCTGGAACATTGCTTACTTCTTCCTATATCTATCCTTGAGCTGAATGTACGTTATCTCACGTAACTTTCCATCAGCACATATCTTCTTGTTCCCTGTAACTTAACTAGTAAAAACGCCAGTTTCAATCACTAATTTAAAAAGAACGCAATTTTTTTTGTGTTTTATATTTAAAACACCCTGTATAACTTTATTTACACGCTATCGATTGCGCAATTTCAATAGGATAACGTTGAATGTTTTTTCACCCATCACTTGTCAACAAAACTGTTCTATCAACAGAAACAAAAAAGCCCACGCTGTTAACGTGAGCTTTATAATTAATTACATTCTTTTCAATGGCTTGACGACACTGTCGAGCCCTTCTATTTTTAGCGCTAGGCACAGTTTGAGCAGGTCACCTAGCTCACCGTTTGGGAACCCTTTCTTGTCAAACCACAACAAATATTCTTCAGGTAGGTCAATTAGTGTGCGGCCGGTGTACTTTCCAAATGGCATCTGCATTCGAGCCAACTTAATCAGGTTCTCTTTCTCTAGCATTGTTCGGTCTTTCTATGCGTCATCGATGTTCTGTAGAGTATCACCTAAACGTTCAACCCAATAGTTGATTGCATCTTTGGCATCATCAAGTGAATCGATCATAGTTGAAAAGTCCTTATTTCCGGCTTCACGATCGATCGCTGCGAACAGTGGTGTGCCATCTTGAGCGTCACTCACCAGCAGCTCGACACTCGCACTACCAACATTGGTGTGCTCTCCTGTCGCAACTTTTGAGATGGTCGACATGGCAAGACCAAAAGGTAAGACACTACTGGTAACGGCTAAGATAGGATTTGGCGTTTCAACGTTACTCAATGCGATACTCAGGCGTAACGTTTTGCCCGTCGGCTCACCAACGATCACTTTGTGAGGTGATATTTTCTCTTCTAATCGGTTCACCATGTGGTCGGTAAGTTCCTGAATTTCTTCTTGATCTAACGAACCTTCTTCGGCAAGCACAAAGATTTGGTCAATGACGACAGAATCATAGTCATCCAACTTACTCTTCAAGCGGTCGGCGTCACGCAGCCCTAATCTTGCCCAAACGAGGTCAACTCCCCCGTCAGGGCCAGGCTGAAAATCTTCATAAGTGGTGAATTTGGTAGCAGTCTTGATTGGGCCGCCTGCACAACCAAACAAAAAGATGCTGGTTGCGACAAGCAAAAATAGTTTTAGAGGATTCATAGCGCACTTAGGTTGGAAGAAAAACACCCAAGTATGCTATACCATATGTGAAAAGTTTGTAGAAAAAGGGGCTATAACTCAGAGCTAACTCTAAAATTAGTTGTGTTGAACAGTGTGAGCATACTCTACGATAACTTGATTTCCTTCGATGTAAGCATTTTGGATCTCTCCATCAACACTCATTCTACTTTTCAGATAGACCACTTTAGGACCAGAGTCATTTCCTTCTTTAAGTGACGGGAATACGTTTCTCGGTTCCAAGTGAAGTAGACGACAGAAATGGCTCACAAATGACATAGTCAGCGGCGACTCCCCTCGCAACATATTTGAGAAATCAAGCTGACTCATTCCAAGCTTCTTTGAAAACTCCATCTGAGTGATTCGCATTCGTGATTTTTGTGACATCCACGTTTGGTACAACGCTTCTCTATCTTGTTCAGTGAATTCCATACTGACTCCTTTATATAATTCATACCAATTAATTGTCCGGTTTTTCATACATAGCGTGTCAGGGTTCGGTTAGTGGAAGCCAAAGGTTTGGTTTTGATATGCGCTCAATTGTTATCCAGTACAAAACTAAAAAGACAAAACCATTCATAAAAACAATTAGAGCAAATGCTTTCTTAATTTATTTCAATCACTTATAGGTAAATAAAGAATACATTTAGCAAGTTAATTTGTGACAAGAATTAAAAGTTCGAGATTAGCATTCCACATTTCAATCTATTCATTCGCATTTATAAAACGCGTTGACTACATTTCGCTTGCTTAAACGCACTTCTGGCAAACTATTTGAAAGAATAGGACGCAAAGCCACCGGTCTGTCGACAATTATTCTGTCTATGATAGCGGAGCTGCCACTTAATAGGATTTAAGTGCAAATGCGTGCCGGAGTGTTCTCTTTTTTGTCGGCCAAATACAGTAAGGACAAATAATGAAACAACTCCCAAAAAAATCACTCATCGCTCTGTCGCTACTAAGCGTTAGTGGTGCAAGCTTCGGTCACGGTTATGTCTCGGCATACAATAATGGCGTAGCTGAAAGCCGTGTAGCGCTGTGTAAGTTCCCTGCGAGTGATACACAAGAGAAGAACACCAACTGTGGTGGTATCCAATACGAACCGCAAAGTGTCGAAGGTCCTGAAGGCTTCCCAGAGGTTGGCCCTGCTGATGGAAAAATCGCTAGTGCGCAATCTTCTTTAGCGGCTGCGCTAGACGAGCAAACGGCAGACCGTTGGGTTAAACGCCCTATCCAATCTGGCTCTCAGTACTTTGAGTGGACATTTACAGCAAACCACGTGACTCACGATTGGAAATACTACATTACAAAACCAGACTGGAATCCAAACCAGCCTTTGGCTCGCAGTTCTTTTGATCTAACACCATTCTGTGTAGTCGAAGGCAATATGGAACAGCCACCAATGCAAGTAAGCCACTTGTGTAATGTCCCTGAGCGTGAAGGCTACCAAGTGATTCTTGCTGTTTGGGATGTGGGTGATACTGCAATGGCTTTCTACAACGTTATTGATGTGAAATTTGATGGCGATGGCCCGATCATTCCTGATTGGGACCAAGGCGGTCAAATCAACCCAACTCGCGACCTAAACATCGGTGATGCCGTTTACACTCGTGTCTTTGACCAATCTGGTGAGAACGCTTCATACAGCACAGAGCTAGTCATTGAGAACAACGAACAAGGTAAAGCGAATAACTGGTCTTATGCATTGGCATCAAAGATCAACCAAGAGCAGACGCAAATCAAAGCGGGTCAATTGAACGACCAAGGTGATTTCGCTCCTGTATACGGCTCAAATCCAGTTTACTTAAAAGCAGGTTCAGGCTTTAAGAGCGTAGAGATCGGCTACAAGATTGATACTCCAGAGCCAGAGCATGAAGTTGAAGTAACAGGTTTAGAATCAGAGTACATTATCGATGAGAGTCAACCGACTCAACTTGATCTTACTCTAGCGGCAACAGGCGATGTTCAAGCAGAACTCACGGTATACAACCACCATCGTGAAGCACTTGCGTCTCAGAAATCTGAACTTAAAGACGGACAAGTTGAAGATGTTCAGTTGACTCTGTCTAAATCTGAAGCTGGCCACCACATGCTTGTGGTTGTAACTAAGGATGACCAAGGCAACTTAGTTGACCAAAACACGCTTGATTTCCACCTTATGGACGAGCAAACACCGCCACCAGCAGGCGATTACGATTTCGTATTCCCTGAAAGCATTGAATCTTACACTGAAGGTACAAAAGTACTGAGCAGCGACGGTAGCGTTTATCAGTGTAAAGAGTTCCCATACTCTGGTTACTGTATTCAGTGGGCACCAACGGCAACTCAGTACGAACCTGGTGTAGGCTCACACTGGCAAGATGCTTGGTACAAAGTCGACTAATTGATCGCTCTGTGCTTACTTTCATGATAGTGAAACTAAGCAATCAGCCAAACAAAAACGGATGCCAAGCGCATCCGTTTTTTATTCAGTATTCATCTACAAGTCTGATCTTAAAGGAGGTAATGGTCTGCCAGCAAAGCAACAAACAAAATCATGAGATGATAAATAGAAAACTTGAATGTCTTCATCGCCATGTTAGGCTCATCACGATACTTCAATACCCAGGCATGATAAACAAACCCACCGTTGAGCACCAAAGACGCGCTCAGGTATATCCAACTGCTCATTCCAACCAATACTGGCAGCACACACACGATGCTCAGCAATAGTGTATACAGCAGAATTGAAGTCTTGGTGTAAGTTATCCCATGTGTCACAGGCAACATCGGGATATCTACCTTGGCATATTCGTCACGACGATGAATCGCAAGCGCCCAAAAGTGAGGAGGTGTCCAGATGAAGATGATCATCACCAGTAGCCATGCGTTGGAGTGCAACTCGTTAGTCACTGCCGTCCAACCCAATAAAGGTGGCATTGCCCCTGCGATCCCTGCAATGACAATGTTCTGTGGCGTCGCTCGTTTTAAATACATGGTATAGATAACCGCATAACCTAATAAGCTCGCAAAGGTTAGCCAAGCCGTAAGCGGGTTAACTAACAAGGCTAAAGTCACAAAACCAAGTAAACCGATACCTGCTGCAAAGGCGAATACTCGTACACTGCTGAGCTCACCCGATGGTAAAGGACGACGATTAGTACGAGACATTTGCCCGTCGATCTTCTTGTCGATCAAGTGATTAAATGCAGCAGCTGAACCCGCCATCAACCCTATCCCTACCATGCCAAATAATGCTTGCTGTAATGGCAATCCATTAGGCACCGCTAAACACATGCCGACTAATGCTGTTAACAACATCAAAGCAACCACTTTAGGCTTAGTCAGTGTTAAATAGACCTTCCAAGCTGCTTTGTTTTGAGCAGCAACTTCATGACTTGAAGCGGTATCTTGAACCACAATTTGATGCTGTGTTGAAGTTCTACTGACCATGATTACCTCCTTGTAATACACTGTTCTTTGCCAAGCGCTCACTTGGTTTTCGTTGCCACACTACAAAGTTTGTCGCAACCAGACTGACAAGCAGCATCGCCGCAACTAAGTTATGAAGCACTGCCACTGAAATCGGTAGATGGAACCACACGTTACTGATCCCTAAACTGACTTGCACGGCTAATACCAATGCCACAATGACACCCAGTTTTTGGTGCGCTGTTTGACCAAGCTTCCACAACTGATACACGACCATTAGCACCGTTATCGTTGCCACAATAGCGCCAAACCTATGCATGACATGTATGGTGAGCCTTGCGGGATACTCGAGCACACCAAACTCATAGTTATCATGCCCATGCTGTGCAAAGTCGAACGCATTCTTCAAATCTAGGTAGCTTATCCAATTACCTTCACAGATAGGCAGTTGAGTACATACCAGCGCGGCATAATTTGAAGACGTCCAACCGCCAAGTAAGATCTGTCCAATTACAACCATCAGGCCAAGTAACGCAGCAAACTTGCTCGTCGCCGAGTATGTCGTTTCACTGAACCGAGTCTGGAAATTAGAGAGGCGACAATACAGTAGGCAGAGCAGAGACAGCAGAGTGAACCCTCCCATCAAGTGCGCCATCACCACAACAGGCATCAGTTTGAGAGTCACTGTCCACATCCCTAACAAAGCTTGAAAGATCACCGTTGCTGCAATAAGTAACGGTAGTCCAGCAGAAGTGATGTTCTTCTTAATACACCAAGCAACTACAACAAAGATGAGAAGCCCTAATGAACCAGCAAAGTAGCGATGTATCATCTCTATCCAAGCTTTATCAGCCTCAAGAGCACGTTCAGGGAATTGGAGGTTAGCTTGGTTCACCGCTTGGGCATCTGAAGGTACCGTGAGCTTTCCATAACACCCAGGCCAGTCAGGGCAACCAAGCCCAGCATCCGATAATCGGGTATAAGCACCGAGCACAATCACTGTCAGCGTCAGTAAGATAGTCACTCGCATCACGAGCATGAGTAAATCAGGGGCTTTGTTCTGCATCGTTTATCTCCCTATACTTATTCCCTTTCGCTGCCAGAGTTCAGTCACCACAGTCAAACCGATTCGCT
This sequence comes from Vibrio sp. 99K-1, assembly GCF_013114585.1. Classification (NCBI taxonomy): domain Bacteria; kingdom Pseudomonadati; phylum Pseudomonadota; class Gammaproteobacteria; order Vibrionales; family Vibrionaceae; genus Vibrio; species Vibrio sp. 99K-1. Next base: position 116,046 of record NZ_VTXF01000001.1, on the reverse strand, counting down.
TATCAACTATCCAACACGTGATAGCTTTAGAAGCTTTCTGAGGTCATGAACCATGCCTTTGGACTGCCCGACTAACTGCGACGGTTCTGAGACACTTTTGTATTCCATAACGAGTTGCCCAAGGGGATCAATGATAACAATCGAAGCTGGTGCAAACTTAGTGCTCAACTGCTCCCCACCAGACAGAAATGACAAACCAGGTTTGTTAAATGCTCCTGGTAATGCATCCCCTTCAGAAACAAAAACCACAGCTGTCACTCGTTCTTTGTTCTTCCCTAGCGCTAAGTAGCTTTGGTTCAAGTAATGGAGTTGTTGTTCGCATAAGCTATCGCAGTCCGTTGGCGCAATGTAACCCACCAACCACCCTTCTCCTTCCATCGGCGTCGTCAGCCCAAAATCTTGTAGAGTCACTCTTGGCTCAACTAACTCCCCACTGTTTGTCACACCAGATGTGTACCAATTCTGCTCTAATACAGTTTTAGCAATAATGGCAGGTAAGGCGAAGACCAAGATCAACCCGATGAAGATAAGTCGACCACGTGAGCGGCGCTGTTTAAACGCAGCAAGATTAGCATCGGTACTTTCCTTTTTAGTTTGTGTTTGAGACTTATCCATTTTGATTCCCTGTATTAGTCGCTGCCGATCACTAACCGTGTTTATGTCGTTACAAGCATTTACTTCTTATTAATGTGACTATGTTTCTTCAAGTATCTGAACCCAATCAACAACATCAGCGAAAGCAATACTGCAGCCATCACAAACCATTGAAATGAGTAACCGAAGTGCTTCTCAGACTTCATCGCAGTCGGGCGCCATAGCATTTCATAAGGCCATGAATCTAAGCTCTGAGGTTGAAAAACGAACGGTAACACCTCTTGCCCTGTGTATTGTGATAACGCTTCTATGTTGATATTTTGAATCCTTTTCGGCGTCGTGTTTTCTAGCCCAAGTTCCTGACTTAACGGATTCACCGAACGTGTGTACAAGCGACCAGACATCTCGATTGGTAGCGTGATCTTTCCTATTCCTGGTAGCTCTCTTCTGTCATTACTTGCTGCAACGAATCCAAGATCGATCAAAAGCTGTTTTCTTCCATCTTGAGTTTGAACCTCGCCCAGCATGTAAATCACATACCCCACCGTTCCTTGATTGATTTGATTCTCCAGCAAGAGAATTAAACCACTCGATTTCACTAATTCGACGTCAGCTTTCAAGCCATTTAAGGTCGAAGGGGGCACCGGCTGCTGAGTTCCAATGCTTGCCTCTTGCCATTCATTGAGCACTGCATCTAGTGGTTTAGAAGGTTGCATAGCTCTCTGCGATAGCTGCTGCTCATAACGTAGTTTCTCGTTACCTCTGTCTAACTGCCATAAACCCAGCTTGATTAAAGTGCCGACTGAAACCAAAGTTAAAGCAACCGCAAACCAAAAACCTTTACTGCGGAACGTTCGTTCATCATGATTCAAACGGTTTGGAGTTATCACTATGGCGTCACCTACCTTTATCCTGTTATTCAAAGTTGTGTTAGTTGCCCTGCTGTTTTTCATTGCATTCAACTTAATGAAAGGGCTCATTCAAATCGCTTCTAGCAAACACAATGGCAAAAAGCTGAGTCACTTCTTGGGGCGTCGAGTCATGTGGTCAGCCGTTGCTGTGTTACTGCTATTGCTTGCTTTAGGGTCAGGAGTGATAACTCCCAACCCTCGTCCTTATTAAGCCCTTTAGCTCTGTCGCTTCGCTAAAGTACGTATACAAACACGAATAATCCTAACCACACCACATCAACAAAGTGCCAATACCAACTGCCGGCTTGGAATGCAAAATGGTCTTTGGGTGTAAAGTGATCTTTGGCAACCCTAGCCAACAGCACGATTAAAAAGATCGTCCCTAAGCAGACATGTAAACCATGGAAACCCGTCAGTAAGAAGAAGGTGTTGCCATAGATTCCCGATTGAAGAGTAAGGCCCATATCTTGATAAGCATGGATATACTCTTCAACTTGAAAAAATAGGAAGAACCCAGCCAGAACGATGGTGATCTCTAACCAAACGATTAATGCCATGCGCTTGTTTTGTTCGAGGCTTAGATGGGCCATATGCAGCGTGATGGACGAAAGCAATAGGATAATGGTGTTTTTGAGTGGAATTCCTTGCCATGGCATAGCTTGTGTTGTTACGCCATCCGGTGTCGTAGTCAGCGGCCACATTGATTGGAACATTGGCCACAATACTTCATGAGTCATTTCATTGTTGCCCGCCCCGCCAATCCATGGGACAGAAATCATACGAGCGTAGAACAGCGCGCCAAAGAAAGCACCGAAGAACATGATTTCAGAAAAGATGAACCAACTCATGCCTTGCCTGAAAGAGCGGGATATTTGCTCAGAATAGAGGCCGCTCAAGGATTCTGTAATCACGTTGCTAAACCAACCCGCAAGCATGTAAAGCAACACCGCAAACCCGACGAACAACACAGCCTTACCGAACACACCGCCAGCGGCATCAGTGCCCATGTTTTGCACGGTTAACCCTGCTCCAACCGCAACAAGAAATAGCGCAACGGCACCGACTAATGGCCAATGGCTTTGATGTGGAACGAAATAAACTTCCTTTTTAGAACTCATCGCTCAACTCCTTTTGTTGATTCTGGTTCCTAGTTACTCGCGATTACATTAGGCTCGGCACTACTTGATTCCCCGACCACCTCATTCGTAATGTTAAATAGCGTATAAGAGAGCGTCAGTGTGTGGATCGATTCTGGAATATCTGGCTCTATGTAAAATATCAAACCCATTTCAGCGCTTTTATACCCCTCTAATGGCTGCTGGTTAAAGCAGAAGCATTCCATCTTATTAAAGTAAGTCGCCCCCATCCCTGGAGATACTGAAGGCACAGCCTGCCCCACTAGAGAGTTTCCTGATAAATTTTTGGCGATGTAATTCGTTTGAATTACCTCACCAGGGTGAACCTCTAACACACGATCTTCAGGAACGAACTGCCAGGGCATATCAGGTTTGATGTGCGACATAAACTCCACACGAACCGTACGAGAATAATCTGGCTGCATACCCCGTGGCTGTACCGCAGACACGGTATTAGTTTTGCCGTTGATTCCCAAAGCCTCGCACATCACATCGTAGAGTGGCACCAAAGCAAAACCGAAGCCAAACATCGCCACAACACTCAATACCAAGTAGCCCGTTAGCTTTTTAGTTGATCGCTTCTTGATTGACTGCTTGGGTTGGTTTTCATCTTTACGTAGATCGCTTTGCTTATCGCTCATAGCCCATCTCCCTAATCGACTTTAGGCGGATGAGTAAAAGTATGATGAGGCGCAGGGCTTGGTACCGTCCACTCTAATCCTGCAGCACGTTCCCATGGCTTGCTTGGTGCTGGCTCGCCGCCTTTCACACACTTGATGACTAGCCACAAGAAGATGAGTTGCGATAAACCAAAGGCGAAGCCCCCTATCGACACCACTTGGTTAACGTCAGCGAACTGGATAGCGTAGTCTGGAATACGACGTGGCATCCCCGCTAAACCTAGGAAATGCATAGGGAAGAAAAGAACATTCACTGAGATTACTGACGTCCAGAAATGCCATAGACTGAGCTTGTGGTCGTACATATGACCAGTCCATTTAGGCAACCAATAATAAGCGGCGGCCATTATCGAGAACACAGCTCCAGTCACTAGAACATAGTGGAAGTGAGCCACTACAAAATAGGTGTCGTGGTATTGGAAATCTGCAGGGACAATAGCCAACATCAATCCAGATAAGCCGCCTATCGTGAACAGAACGATAAAGGCGATGGTGAATAGCATTGGGGTTTCGAAAGTCAATGCGCCTCGCCACATGGTTGCGACCCAGTTAAAGACTTTCACCCCCGTCGGCACAGCAATCAACATGGTGCAATACATAAAGAACAGCTCAGCAAAGACAGGCATCCCCGTGGTGAACATGTGATGCGCCCAAACTAGGAAGGACAAAATTGCAATACTACAGGTCGCGTACACCATTGAGTGGTAACCAAACAAGCGCTTGCCACTAAACGCCGGGATGATAGCCGAAACGATACCAAAAGACGGCAAAATCATGATGTACACTTCGGGGTGCCCAAAGAACCAGAATATGTGCTGGAACATGACGGGGTCACCGCCACCCGCAGCGTCAAAGAAGCTTGTCCCAAAGTATTTATCGGTCAACACCATGGTCACAGCCCCAGCGAGAACGGGCATTACGGCTATCAGCAAGAAAGCGGTAATTAACCAAGTCCAAACGAACATTGGCAATTTAAACCAAGTCATACCTGGAGCTCTCATGTTCACTATGGTCACGATGACATTGATCGCCCCCATGATCGAACTGATACCCATAATATGAACAGAGAATACAAATAGTGCTGTACTATCAGGGCCATAAGTCGTTGAGAGCGGCGCGTAGAATGTCCAACCAAAACTCGGTCCGCCTCCCTCAGTAAACAAAGAGCCAATCAAGATTAAGAAAGCAAAAGGTAAAATCCAGAAGCTGAGGTTGTTCATTCTAGGTAACGCCATATCTGGAGCGCCGATCATCATAGGGATCATCCAGTTGGCGAGCCCCGTAAATGCTGGCATTACCGCGCCAAATACCATGATCAAGCCATGAACTGTAGTCATCTGGTTGAAGAAATCAGGTTCAACAAGTTGTAGACCCGGTTGGAATAGCTCCGCACGGATCACCATCGCCATCGCACCGCCGGTTAGGAACATTGCGAAACTGAACCACAGGTATAGCGTACCTATGTCTTTATGATTGGTTGAATACAACCAACGCGCCCACCCTTTTGGAGCGGCATGGGAATCGTGATCGTCCGAAGGTAAGTCATGGCTGTCTAAGGTACCATCTAAAGTATGACTTAGAGCCTGGTCTTCTGCAGGCGCCGATTTCACCGGCTTTTCGATTGGTGAACTCATAGCTGCTCCTTAGCATCACTTTGTGCTTCATCCGCAGAGCCTTCCGCTCCACCCGACTGTTTAACCTTATAGGCATTAACATCTGAAGCTTGAACCACATCGCCAGTGTCATTCCCCCAAGCATTTCGTTGGTAGGTCACGACTGCTGCAATCTCTTTCTCAGTCAACTGATTGTCGAAGGCTTGCATTGCCGTGCCTCCTCGACCGTAAACAATAGTGTCGATATGCACATCGACATCTCCTAAAGCAACAGGGCTTCCTTTGATACCCGGAAATGCACCAGGAATACCTTCACCATTTGCTTGGTGACATACAGCACATCGAGTTTTGTAAACCTCTTCACCTATAGTGTTCAACTCTTCCAAAGAAAGTGACGCGTCTAACGCATCTTGAGCCGCTTGTTGTGCGGCAATCGTTAGCTCTTTCTGTTCTGCTAACCATGCGTCAAACTCATCTTCTGCCATGGCATGCACTACTATCGGCATGAAGCCGTGAGCACGACCACAAAGCTCTGCACACTGTCCTCGGTAAACGCCTGGTTCATCAATTTTTGTCCAAGCTTCGTTAATGAAACCCGGAATGGTATCTTTTTTAACGGCAAAGGCCGGAACCCACCAAGAGTGAATCACATCATCTGAAGTCATCAAGAAGCGAACTTTTCGATCGACAGGAAGGACGAGTGGTTTATCAACCTCTAGCAAGTAATGAGCGCCTTTCACTTCAATGCCTTCGATTTCTTTATCACTGGTTGCCAGCAAGCTGAAGAATTCAACATCTTCGCCAAAATAACTGTAATGCCATTTCCATTGTGAGCCAGTAATTTTAACTGTGAGTTCAGATTGGGAGGTGTCTTCCATCGCTATCAAGGTTTTAGTAGCGGGAATCGCCATTGCGATGAGAATAATAATAGGAATGATGGTCCAGAGGATTTCAACTTTGGTGCTTTCGTGAAAATGAGCGGCCACCGCGCCCTTCGACTTTCGATGCCTCAGAATCGAGTAAAACATAACACCGAACACAACGAAGGCGATTGCACAGCAGATGTAGAAGATCAACATGTGAAGTTCATACACTTGACCACTGATCTCTGTTACACCTTGTGTCATGTTATATTCGCTACTCGCATTCACCCACGGCGAAATCGACAGCACAACAAAACTGTTCAAAAGCCACGCTAGCCTAACCAGTAATCTTTTCAAAAGATCTCTCCTTATCCTTCCTAATTGGATACATGCGACCTAAATGTCGTTGCGAACCCAACACCACTCATTGCTGTACCGGCTTCGCATGAAAAGGCTGAATCTCAATCTACTACTCTCGTGAGCACAGCCTATAACGGGCTGCTAGATCCTCTTAACTTACCGACTTATACGTCTATCAAAGTCTGGAGGTTTCAACGAAAGATTCAAAAACGGCGAAATTGTTCAATTTTGTTATATTTATGTAAAAGGCTAGTTAGTGATATCCAATTGTTCAAGGTAAGTTTACTTACAAAATAGTCAATTATTTAGAATGGCTTAGCCCACTTGTCTTTGTCGTTGGAATTTATTTTTAATCGAGTTTTACGATTGCTTTCATAGAAATGATAATCAATATCACTTAAATTAATCCCAACAGTAAGTCATACCGACATAAAAAGGTTCAGTGATTATGCAAGATGCTATGAATTGGTTAGCGAGAGACCCAGATCCAAGAACTCGTGAAGAGCTACAACACCTCATTGATGAGGGAATGCACGACGAATTGAAAGACCGCTTTACGCAGCGATTAGAATTCGGAACAGCGGGTCTTCGAGGTAAAGTAGGATGTGGCCCAAACAGAATGAACCGCTTAGTCATTCAAGAAACCGCGACCGGGCTTGGTCACTATCTAATTGAACATGTAGCAAACGCGACCATGAGAGGTGTCGTTGTGGGCTATGATGGCCGATTAGATTCAAAGCAATTCGCGATTGATACCGCTTCAGTACTGACGGCTTTAGGCATCAAGGTTTATCTAACATCGAATGTAGCTGCGACCCCTATCGTTGCTTTTGGTATCGAGCATTTCAACGCAGCAGCGGCCGTTGTGGTGACTGCTAGCCACAACCCACCTGAATATAACGGCTTCAAGGTATACTGGGAAAATGGCGCACAAATTATACCGCCTCATGATGCAGGTATTGCCGCTGAAATTGACTCCGCAGCGACTAAGCCAATCCCTTTGATGAGCCTCAGTGATGCAGAAACGCAAGGCAAGTTAGTGTGGCTCACCGAGGGTTACTATCAAACCTACCGCGCTGCGATCAACAAAAGCCCATTTGTAAAGAACGATATCGAGTCTGCTAATACCACCATCGCTTATACAGCAATGCATGGGGTGGGCGCGCAGATGGCAGAAGATCTTCTGCACGACTCGGGTTTCCATAAGGTATTCAGCGTTGCAGAGCAAAGAGAACCTGATGGCCACTTCCCAACGGTGAATTTCCCTAACCCAGAAGAAAAAGGGGCAATGGATCTTGTGGTTAATCTAGCAAAAAGCGTCGATGCAGATATTGCTTGTGCTAATGACCCTGATGCGGACCGATTTGCGGTTGCAGTAAGAACAGATGAAGGCTCATACAAAATGCTGACTGGCGATCAGGTCGGTGTGCTATTCGCGCATTACTTGTTATCAAAACCTCACACCAAAAATCAATTGGTGGGTAACAGTATCGTATCGTCTACCCTGCTTGAGAAAGTAGCTAACTCTCACAACGCTACCTACTTCCAAACTCTGACCGGGTTTAAATGGTTAGCTAACATTGGCATGCAGTTGGAAGATGAACAGAACGAATTCCTATTCGCCTATGAAGAGGCGCTAGGCTACACGATTGGAACTCAAGTCCGCGATAAAGATGGTTTGTCAGCCATTGTCGTTTTCGCACAACTGGTCGAGGAGCTAAAATCTCAAGGTCGAACAGTGTGGGATCTTCTGGCTCAGATTTCCTTCGAACATGGTGTTCATACCAATGCGCAGCGCAGTATCGCGCTGGACCCAGATTCACCTTCAATTGGCTCTAAGCTTCGCGCAGCACAACCAAAAACAATCAATGGCATTGCGATATCTGTGATTGAAGATCTTCACTCTTCGCTACGCTTCATTACTGGTGGTGCAACAGAGGCGATAAACCTCCCTGCGAGTGACGTACTCATCTATCATCTCGAAGATGGTTCTCGCATTATCGTCCGCCCATCGGGCACAGAGCCAAAGGTTAAGGTTTATTACGAAACCGTGACAAAATTTGAGGGGACAGAAACCTATGACGACACTCGTCAGCGAGGTGAAGAATATATGGATAAGCTCATCGAACAACACCAGAAAGAGCTCAACTCTTAACGGATTAGCGCATTAAGAATGCATCAGTTAAATTAAAAATGGACGCTCTAAGCGTCCATTTTTCTTTAAACATCTGGTTGCGGATAATCGCGTTTGGTTGTTACTTATGAAGTGAAGAAAGAAGACAGCATCCAAACCGCTAATACAACAAATACGCCACCCATCACTTTCTGTTGATAGGTACGAAACTTAGCATTTTCTACCAGTGACTTACCGATGGTACCTACCAGAGCTACAAGCAAGAAGTTGAACGTTAAGCCTAAAACATTCAGTAGTAAGCCTAGTACCAACATCTGCTCTCCTGATGTCGCCTCAATATTTGTCGACACGAACTGAGGTAAAAACATCACAAAAAACACTAGAGCTTTAGGATTGAGTAGGTTACTGATCAACGCTCTTTGGTAGTAAGCCTTTGCGGCAAAATTATCAGTCAGTTCAGGTGCGTTGCCCTGCTCTGTTCGCAGGCAGTCCCACCCCATTTTTAGCAAGTATGTACCACCTAATAGATGGAGAGCATTCAAAGCAACAGGGCTCATTGCGATTAATGCAGATACACCCATCGCCGCTAAAACAGTAAGAATGATCCCTGAAGTCGCGTTACCTAAGCTCGCAAAGACACCAACCTTGCGACCATAACTCATGCTTGAGCTAGCAATCAGCAACATATCAGGACCAGGTAAAAGAAGAAGAGCGACGACGGCAGTCAAGTAAACAGGCAGAATGGTTAAATCGATCATGAGGTTCAGCATTGATAAAAATGGAGGCGGATTTTATATCAATTACCAACACCCTTCCAGATGCAATCAGTTGTACCGCAGCCAAAATATCGAATTAAAAACCAACATCATAAAATCAGACCAAATTATTAACTAAATCGATAACAATAATTAACTCGCGACCCACTCGATCTCTATCAATGTTGTCTCACCACACTTAAGGCGACCTAGGAAAATATCACCTTGGTGCACTTCTCCGACGCCTTTCGGGGTGCCTGTCATCACAACATCGCCATCCAGCAAGGTCGTGTAAGAAGAGAGCTCTTCGAGGATAGTTTTCGGGGAATATAGCATCTGCTCAACGTGCCCTTTCTGAACACGAACACAGTTAATAAACAGCTCTAGATTCAAGTCTTCAAGATCCAAATCTGTTGTGGGTACAAAGCGGCTAAGAACGGCAGAACCATCAAACGCTTTAGCGCGCTCCCAAGGCAAGCCTTTCGCTTTCAAGCTGCTTTGCAGCTCGCGCTTAGTCAGATCTAACCCTAAACCTACTGCTGAATATTGACCGTTTTCAACGATGAAACAAATTTCTGCTTCATAGTGTAGGGCTTCCTGATGAAAAGAAGAGAGGGAAGAAGTTACGCTAGTACAGGGCTTATTGAACACCACCATAGCGTCTGGGATCGCGTTGTTAAGTTCTTCAATATGATCGACATAGTTACGCCCAACACACAGCACTTTCGTCGGTGTCGCTATTCGTTTCGAATTCATTAACTTTTCCTGATCTACCACGCTGCTCATAGTTTATCCCTGAACTATTTTTGGAATGCAGAGTTTACCTCATCACAAAGAGAGAATCTTCGACAAGCTGGCTACTGATCTCTAAATTCTGATCTTTAGCTCAATTCGCTCATTGGGAAGTTTTCATAAGGAAATCGCGGTATAAGAAATGGCCATTCAAAACAGAAGTACAAAACGAAAAAAGCCCTCTCCAACCAAAAGGTTTGAGAGGGCTTAGCATGGTGTCTAGGACAGTATCCTAAAAGGTAAACCTAAGGAGTAAACACTATGCTAAATCAGTCTGCGACTTATAGGTAGTAACGAGCACCAAGAGTCCACTTGTCATCAGTAGTGCGACCGTTGTCATCGTTTAGGTCAAATTGGTAACCAGTGTAACCTACAAAGTTGCTAGTGAAGTTGTACTCAGCTTGTAGAGCTAGCTCTTCACGAGCTGTAGTAGTTGTACCACCTTTGAATACTTCGCCTTCAACTACTTCGTAGTTCACGCTAAGGTTTAGGCTGTTTGCAAAAGCGTATGCAGCTAATAGTTCGTAAGCATCGCTCTCTTCAAGAGTAGTACCGCTTACAAGGCCAGCATTCATATTCTCGTTGAAGCCGTAGATACCAGCAAGGTATAGACCTGAGCCGTAAGAACCGTATGCTGCAGATATTAGGTGAGATTCAGCAGTCTTAGAAACACCAGAATCCGTGAAGTCACCAGTGTTGAATGCGTAGCCTAATTTAACGCCAGCAATAGAGTAACCAAGAGTTGCTTGAACACGGTCACCGTAAGAAACAGTTGAGCGAGTTGTAACAATTACACCGCCAACGTTTCTTTCTGTATCAGTAGTAACATCGTTGTCACCTTGCCAACCTAGACCAAAGCTAAACTCACCAGCTTCACCTAGCTCAAATGCATTGCGGTAGCTAAGCATTTTGTCTGCACGACCAGTACCAAGAGCACCGTGGTTGTCGTATAAGAAGTCATTCGCAAACGCGATTGGCATATCTGTCGCTGCCGCTACATCGTAGTAAGGAGACCATTGTGTACCTGCAACTGCACGACCAAACTCATCGTGAGTTAGACCAACGTAACCTAGACGAGTTGTGAATGTCTCATCACCACCATCTAGGTAGTTAAGTGCCCATTCGCCTTTAGCGTCAGCTGTGAAGCCGTTGCCTAATTCTTGAGTAGCGTTAAAGTTGATACGTGGAGAGTTAGTACCAACATCAGTCTCGCCTTCTTCTGAACCATTAACGTTCACTGAAACGTGGCCGCCAACTGAGAATGTTGTGCCGTCTTCGTTGTAAAGTTCTACTGCAACTGCCTGTGTACCAAATACTGCACCAGAAATCGCTAGCGCTAAAAGTTTCTTATTCATTGTCATATCCATTTGTAGCTGGGTGAGTTATTCACTAACAACCTCGTGCTTACGGAGAAGTTGTTACCTGCATTTAACAAGTAGGCAAACACTAATCGATGAATGACAAAAAAGTTGCATTAAAATATATAAAATAAAGAAAGCAATGCTATAAAAAACAAAAAATCAATTTAAAACAAAATTTTAACTTAGGATAAGCAAATCCTCATTGTGATTTATTTACAAAAAATGAAACTTATTTTTGCTTTTTAAATCACTAAAAAAGCATTAAAAATCAAAGCACCAAAACTACTCATCAGACCAATACATCACACAGCCCCAAAACTGAAACACTTTGTAACATCTAGAATTCGGTCGAAATATTTAGGCTCCTAAACTAATTTCGACTTTAGATTCCGAGAAGCTACTCCGTTAACTAATTTGGCCTTCGCGAATACAAAAAAGGGCAACCAATCAGCGACTGGTTGCCCTTCATAACTCATCATTGAACTCTTATTTGAAACACACCTCAGCCCAACGAGCCAAACCCGCCGTTACTGAACCAAAATAGTTGCCACTTACAATCGGTACATTCGGTACGGCTTGTTGAACCGCTTCACGAAGGATAGGCGAACGTGCCGAGCCCCCTGTCATATAGATAACATCTGGCTTTTTCTCACCTTGTTGAATGGCCTCTTTAACCAACTCAATCATCTTCGACTTTGGCGTTTCGATAGCATCGACCATCTGTTCAACTGAGATATCGACTTCTATCAACTCGGAGGCAACATTCATCGCAGCGCGATACTGAGAAGATTCTGCTAATGCAATCTTGGCTTCTTCGGCTCTCCGTACGATGCCGTAACCTAAGGTATCGTGATAAACCTTAAGTAAACGGTCTAGCTTCTGTGGCTCTGCGGCTTCTTTACGAAGTAACTTAAGCGCTGCAAGGTTTTCTCGAGAATAAAAATTCTTCTGAGCTTCTACATTGTTGATAGCAATTGGATTCCAGAATTGGGTCAATGGCATATCAATACCGGAAATGGCTTTACTGCTCATTCCGAAAGGTGACATCAGTTGTTTGAAAGCGAGGTAAATATCTAAATCATTCCCCCCAACCCTTTGACCACTGTGTGCCAATAAGCTCCGGCTACGGTCCGCTTTCCCAGACCAACTCGGGCCCATTTCCAATAAAGAACAGTCGGTCGTACCACCACCAATATCAACCACCAATACTGTTTGGTTTTCGGTCAAAGTGCTTTCATAGTCTAAGCCAGCAGCTACGGGTTCAAACTGAAAGGCAATATCAAGGAAGCCTGCACGCTTCGCAGCGCGAGATAAGATAGCTTCAGCTTGTCTGTTTGCCTCTTCACCACCTCGACCGTGGAAGTTAATTGGTCGACCAATAACCGCTTGTTTGATTTGTTCTTGAGTAGTGAGCTCAGCTTGCTGCTTGATGTTCGCCATCATGGCGCATACTAGATCTTCAAAGAAGCTGACCTGAACGTCATGTAGCCCACTTGCGCCAAGGAAAGACTTAGGAGACTTAACATAGTAGACATCACGCGGGTCTTCTAAGTAGAGATCCAACGCTGCCTGACCAAATGCCATGTCTTCTGGCACAAGGTCGATACTCTCTTCGCGGTTGTAGGCAATTGCACGTCGTAGCACTTGCTCACCGACAGCATCGCTCGGCTTGATGTTCAGGTGGCGAAATAGATGTTCAGATACACTCTCACGAGTAGGAGCAAATACGGTTGAGGGAATATAGTGGTTGCTACCTTCTAACGGTAACAAGCTTGGTTCTCCATTGACCATTGCAGCCACAGAACAGTTTGCTGTTCCATAATCAAATCCAATAAACATAATATCCCCCAGTCAACAAAAGGGGCGAGATGCTACATGAAAAGCCTTTCAATTACGAGGTCATTTACTATTTTTCAGAGTCAATTTTTAGTGAGTTTTCTCTTAAAACAGATACAAGTGTGTTACATTTCAGCCCAAACCAATCAAGGGTCAGATAGATGAAAACACCTTGCCGAGCGGCTTGTAAAAATAATGGTGGCATGTGTAGCGGCTGCTTCAGAACCATGGACGAAATTATAGGTTGGAAAGGCTTATCTGAGAGTGAAAGAGAGTCTGTGATGAATAACCTTAGTGGTATTAGCTCTACCCACCAATGTCCGCAATGTAATGAGCCAGCTCAATGCGATATCAGTGCCGGTAAAGAGACCTGTTGGTGCTTTGAGCTAGAGAAAAGAGACACGAGCTCTGTACCCAAGTTTGGAGTATGTATGTGTCGTAAATGCTTGTCTGAATTGCCAATTCAGTAGCCTGCCGTATGGAAAGATATAAAATCTGAAGCGAGATAAACTCATCTCGCTTCAGGGTCTTAATGTTAAGTAAGTATTTACTTCGCCGGTGAAACCTATTTACTTAGACTTCAATACCAACGCTGGCTGGGAGAATTCCACCCCACCCCAACCGTGAATCATAAAGTTACGGATGTTTTGGTGATCAGTATTCTCTGGGAAACCTAGTACATCATTGCGGTAGTATTGACCAAAACACGCGAGTGTTTGCTCTGCTGAAAGCCCTTGATCTTGGCCGAACGCAAAAATTTTACACGAACCGTTGTTCTGTCCAGCCTCATTCACGACATCCCCGTTGCGAAATTCACATTCACAAAAGTCATAATGTGCTTCAATCACCTGCATCGTATCTTCAAACTGCACATTCTCTGGGGACTCAGACAGGGTGTTTAACAAGGTTTCTAGTTCCATTTACCATTTCTCCATTGAGTAAATTATTGATAGCAGTGTAACGTGTTTTTCGACAAGAGTAAGCCAATGTTTGAGTAACAACCCGTTTCTAGTTTTCATCCCGCCAACCTCATTTCCTTAATGAAAGTAATGACATAGCTTTATTAGGACGTTATATTATTTCAACAGACAGTTAACATTGTTCATCGATAAATATGCATAAAGATAAAAACGTAGAACTGTTTAGATACCTGAAACCAGGTACAAAAACAGCAGGTGTATTAGAGTTTGGCCCCGACGACTCAATTCAGATCAGTACTCTATATATTGGGCACAAAGAAGAGCAGTACCTTATCCTGGAACTGTCACAAAAAGCGACCGAGGCACTGACGTTAAGAAAGCTCATCAACGTCGATATCATCGTTCGAGCGATTACAGACACAGAACTTGGGCACATCGTCGCCTTCAAAACCAATGTACTGGCTCATATCACCTCCCCTGCGCATCTTCTATTTCTTCGTCCGCCAACGAGCTTTGCAACAAAACCAATCCGCGAACACGAAAGATACAAAGTGCGCCTCAACTGCGAAGTTACCTTTGACACCTTGATGCTAAACGCTGTGTTAGTCGATTTCTCTGTTTCCGGCTGTGGTATCTACATTACACAACAATCCGATATTGATGTGGGATGGAAGGTAAAGGTGGATTCAATGTTGAGTGAGCACTTAGATAGTGAATTGGTTTACAAAGTTGTGAGTAAGAAAAGACAGGGCCAAGGTTGGGTACTAGGAATTCAATTCCCTGAACACCTAGACATGAGTGATGAGCTTAAAACATTACTGTTAGAACAAGCTTTCGTTGCTGGCTTTGTATAGTTGTTCTCGGATGTTCAGAATGCAGAGCTCGACACCGCTCGGTGTGGCACAATCTTGCATTCAAAGAGTTAAAGAAAAACTAGAGTCTGTTTTGATCCCAGTATGATTTTTTGAAATGAACAAAAGCTTGATGCAACGACTCTTCTTTAATCGGTTTAACAATCACATAGTTGGCACCTGCAGCCATAAAACTATCCCTTGTCGATTCTTGAGCATCTGCAGTACACGCATAAATCGGGGCTAATACACCGATTTCCTCTCGCAACTGTTGTGTCGTTTCAACGCCGCCAAGGTTAGGAAGTTGATTATCCATTAGAATGAGGTCATAAGTGTTTGCTTTTGCGAGCTCTATGGCCTCCAGACCATCTTTCGCCCAGGTCACCACCATGCCATATTTTTTACAAAAAGCCTGTGCGATGAAAGCATTGGTGTGGTTATCTTCCACCAGCAACACCTTCAAAGAGCGATCGAATAGCGCCTCAGGTTCAATACCTGTTTGCTGCTTAACATCAATTAGCGGCTTAGAGTGCAGTTCAACTGGGATTTCGATGATGAATTCCGAGCCTTGATCTTTAGCACTGCGAACCTGAATATCGCCTTCCAGCATGTCGACCAAGTTTTTAACAATGGTTAACCCTAACCCAGTCCCGCCGTACTCCCGTGTTGTCGTTTCTTCGGCTTGGACAAAGGGTTCAAAAACAGCATCAATTTTACTCCCATCAATACCAATGCCGGTGTCTTTCACGCGAACGATCAAGCTGGCTTTATTCGTATTGAAGATACTTTCAAGTTCGAAGCTAACGGAGATACCACCTTGATGCGTAAACTTTAGGGCGTTACTCAACAAATTAAACATAATTTGGTTCAAACGCACTTGGTCGGTATTGATTTCAATGTCATCAACAAGGTGATTAACGATAGAAAACGTGACCGATTTATCCTCACAAAGGGGGCGATAAATACTGTCTAAAGTGTTAATCAACTCCACTAAGCGGAAGTCTTTCTTCTGAATATTAAACTGCCCCTGCTCGATCTTTGAAAAGTCCAAGATATCGTTCAACACCGCTAGCAGGTGCTCCGCACTGTTACAAAGTACATCAACTTGCTCTCGGTTATCTTCACTGTGCACAGAACGCTTGAGCAGTTGAGAAACGCCTAATATACCGTTAAGTGGTGTACGAATTTCGTGGCTCATCTTTGCTAAGAAATCAGCACGAACGTTCGCAAGATGCTCTGCCTCTTCTCTGGCACGATCGGCTTGTCTCTCCGCTTCAACCAACTTGGTTATGTCTTGTCCTTGTACTACGACGCCTGTGATGCCATGTTCAACCCGAATCGCCGACATATTCCAACGGAACACCTTTTCGCCAATCGGTACGTTAATACCCGTCAACTTGGCCCCTTGAACCACCATTTGTATGTTTGGCAGCATGCGGTGTTCGAACTCATGTGCGACGGCACCATAATTATCATCTTCATCAAACAGCGCCATACGCGCTGCTGGATTCATTTGAATCAAGTCTCCTTTTTCAGACCAAACCAAAATGGGAGAATGAGCAAAGTTAAACAGGTCTTGGAATTTTTGGTTTTGTTCAGATAGACGTTCAAAGGTATCCTCAAGCGTACAGCCTATGTGGTGAAACTCGAAAATATTAGAGCCATCAAATTTGTTGTACTCTTCGCTATCACTGGCTGAGCGAGTGAAGTCCATGAGCTTATCAAGTTCAGCAGAAACTCTTCTCTGAATCCAAGAACGGGCAAAGAAAGACATGAAAACGATCACAACAATGACAACGATGATCGCACGCTCATAGTTTTCTTCTAAGGCGATGAAGTTACTGTTCTTTTGAACGGCACGAATGACAAGAGGCGTTTCTACCGCGTTGATTTTAATCGTGGTGATAGTGACAAAATGACGAGGTAATTGCTCGTAGATTCTGTAATTGAGGATGTCTGTTATCGAGTAACTTTCATCACCACTGAAGGTTGAAGTGACAGGCGTACCGTGCGCTTCAATCACGATATTTTCGCAGTTACTACCCTGCTGGATAGACTCTGCGAGAGAAAAATTATTATCAAGGACAATGGCAATATACAGCTGTCCGAGTACTTCGCCCGTTTTACTGTCAACAATAGGAGTACGACGAGCTAGCAAGTGACGCTTACCTATATCCGTCATCAGTTGAATAAAGTGCCAATTGCTACTGAACGAAACCTCTTCAGAAATATGCTTCAGGCTTTTGTCATCCAAGCCATAAAACTGACCGTTACCGTCCTCCCACGCTAAGCCGTCATGAGTAGAGACAAAGCGAAGATCTGGCGCATGATCCGGTTCACGCTGGTCGACACCAAAGAAAAAGTAGCTAAGTACCTCTTCGTCATTGGTCTTAAAATACTCACGTAGCGTATCACTGTGCGAGCTACTATCCTGGTGAATTTGCAACACAGACAAACGGTAATCAAACATATTCTGGATCAAGCTAGAAGTTTGCTTAACCGTTCTATTGGTCTCTTGTTTTACAATACTACTACTGGTCTCGTAGTTATGAATAAGCACGCCAAGCGCCATCACCCCGATCACTAAAATAATGATACGTGTAATTAATTTGGCTAGGGTGTTCCTTGGAGTATTGGCGTAGCTTTTCTTCATTATTGACCTGAGTATCTAAATGCTCGCTGTTTGAGTTCAGAAATACGTTCTGGTGAGTCTTCCTTGGTCACCACTTCAAAATCACCTGAGTAAACTGTAGGAACTTGTTGCCCTGCAAGGTCCCACTTAATCGCCTCTGCCATTGCAATGCCTGTGTCATCGTTCATACGCATAACCGTCACATCAAGGTCACCTCTAGCAATGGCTTCAAGCTCAGCAGATCCGCCGCCCCAACCATTCACTAGGATATCTCGACCAGACTCACGAATGGCATCTGCAGCGCCGAGAGCGACATCAGTTGCACAGGCATAAATAAAGTCTAGGTCTTTATCGTTCTCAATGCTGATTTTAGCGGCTTGATAACCGCTCTCTTTATCTGACTTGGTGTAAAACGACGACTTTAAAGCAAAGTTTGTATCGCTATTCACATCATGGATAAACGTATCACCTCGCGCATCGCTGATATAGCCTTCTGAGCGGTATAGAACCGAGTATTTGCTTCCTGGCTTACTCGCAGTTTTAAAGTAATCCGCTAACTTCAAACTGCCAGTTGCATGGTCAAAACCCACATACATAAACGGTTGTCTGTCAGCCCATGCACGAACAGGTGTCGTAATGTTCTGTAGAATCAACTTAGTCTCTGTTGAGGTCAATACATGTTCGATAAACTTGCGGTGACGCGTGGTATCCAGTGTGAAGATTAAGTAGTCAGTCTTGTTTTCAATGGCTTCTTGCAACGAGATGCTCTGCTGAGTGAGATCCGCATTCACTCGCGTAAACACTTGGTTAATCTGGTAGTTTATTCTCAACTTGTCGAGTCGCTTTTCAAAGGCTTGAATATTACGAACCCAGTAATCAGAGATCTGTTGCCCAGGATAAACGACGGAAATAGTGATGGGCTCGTCTTGCGCTTTCGCGAGCGGAACTGGGTGTTTTTTTACGGCCTCGACCATCTTATCGGTTAAGGTTTTTTGTTCTGGGAAGTTAGAAAGATATTCTTGGTACTCCCAATATCCATTAAGGACATGAGTACCATGGGAGAGAGCGGACGCAGAAAATACGGCAAGTCCAAACAACATCAGTAAACGTTTCATATTTTTCTCGTTTTATATGAGCTACTTTGGCTCATTTTTTAACCTAGCATGACACCACCTCTTTGGATGGCTGAAAGATATTATGTAGGACAACGAGGATAAATGATAGCGGCTAAAACTAATTAGAATGACATTCTAAATGACTAATATGTCAAATGAGATTAATGATTGGAAGATTAGAACATCAAGCGCGTAGATACACATCATTGATTTTATATTTTCAATCTAAAAATCAGGCATTTAGTAAAATTTAGCGTCGAGCTTTCACTTATTAAGATTTAATCAACAACGACAATTTTAGGTATGAATTATGAGACTTCGTTATATTGAATACTGCCATCTTGCCACTCAATCATCAGCTTGAGTGATACCAAACTTTCTTTACGCAGTTTGGGTAATTGTTTGATCGCGTATTCAGTTTTTAGTGCCTCACTTTTTGACTGTACGTTCATACTCCAAACTAGCTTTAGCGGCCCCTTACCTTTTAGGGCTTTAGCGCCTTTACCAGTTTGATGCTGTTCGAATCGGCGTTGTAGATTATTAGTGACACCACAATACAAAGCGTTATGACGATTGCGGATCAGGTACACCACCCAATCCGCGTTTTTTTCAGATTCAGACATTTATAGCAGAGATTCAACCAGAGCTTTCAACTCGGCGACTTCAGCTCTTAGACTTGCGACTTCAGACTCTAGCTCTTCCAGCTTCTCATTCGATGCAGCCGGTACAGCAACACTTGCAGGCGCCGTCGCAAACGCTTCTACATCTACTTCACCACTCAGTAAATGCTGGTAACGTGACTCACGCTTGCCAGCTTCACGAGGCAATTTAACCACAAGAGCGCCAGCTTCACGTGTCGCTAGTTTCTCAAGTGTTGCGTCCACCTCTTTCACATCACTGAAGTTCGCCAAACGCCCCGTTCGTGTGCGTAATTCGCCCGGGGTCTGTGCACCACGCAATAACATGCAGCAGATGATAGCGCGTTCTTGTTCTGTAAATTGCAGGTCACCAAACTCGGTATTGCAGAAACGATGCTGATACTTATTCACACGGCTATTGAAGCTGCTTTCGTCACTCACCATGCGACGGGCAATCAAACCGTCAACGGCATCTAATACTTCTGATTCAGACAGCGAGAGAACAGGTTCACGGTTACTTTTCTGGTTACAAGCCGTAGTTAAGCTGTTTAATGTCAGCGGGTAGTGATCAGGAGTCGTGACTTCTTTCTCGATCAAACAGCCAATGATTCTCGCTTCAATTGGGGAAAGTACTGTGTTCATCGTTATTCCTTTTTATTATTTTGGTGATTTCGTCTCAGCGCCTATTTATGCAACGTTTAGTGCTCAGATAAAATTGGTACTCGCTTCTTTCTACCCTGCTCATCAATCATTATGATCTTAGAACGGTTTAGCTCTATTTCCACGACTTCCAAATAAGTACGCTCTTTTACATACGCATCACGAAGCTTGTTTTGCTCTGCTGAAGATTCAGTCACTTTATCGCCCGAATCTTCGATTTCCAATTGTTGTTGATTCATTTCACATTTCGTATCAATGCAGTATCTACATGGGATACTAACTTGATCGGTAAGATAAAAACAATCACACATTGGCGAGAGTGACGAATAATTAAACAACCTTACTTTTGCTTTGATCTAAAGACTGTTACATCATCAATTGATGTGCTTTAATCAGAACCAGACAACGTATTTGACGAATAGGAAAAGGAATCTATGAGCAGCGTATTTGAAATTGTTAACCAAGCACGACGTAAGAACAAACTTAAGCGTGAACTTCTAGACAACGAAAAGAAAGTTCGTGACAACCGCAAGCGTGTTGACCTTCTTGATAACCTACTTGATTACATCAAGCCAGAGATGACTCACGACGAGATCCTAGGCATTATCAAAAACATGAAAGCTGACTACGAAGACCGTGTTGATGACCACATCATTAAGAGCGCAGAGATTTCTAAAGCGCGTCGCGACATCAGCCGCCGTATCCGTGAACTAACTGAAGAAGACAAGCAAATTCAAGGTAAGAAGTAATCTTATTAAATTGAATGAATTGTTAAGTAACCCACTCATTGTAGTGGGTTTTTTTGTACATAATTTCCAGTGTCTATACTTAAGCTTACGCATTTATTGAATCAAGTATCACTAGCCAACGTAAGCAATGGAGTCACCATATGTACTCAATCATTCTGATTACCTTAGCGCTATCAAGCACTCAACCCTATCCTGAAGAATTCGAAAGACTGTATACCGAAGAGACCGAAATCACTTACGATGATCTCGTGGTCGACGTTCATGGCTACAAGGTTCCGACTCGCTCGGCCTTTCGAGGCTGGATGCTACTTAATCACGCAGAAGACAAAGTAAGAGAGATTGGACAGCAGCTCAAAGATGCTGGAATCACCCAAAGCATGCCTTTGCATCTGGTACTGCTACAAGGAACAGATTGGGCGATGAGCAACACCACCTTGTTTACGCTTCCGGATAAGAAAAACGTGCCGAATATGATCAATACATTGAAATATATTCAGCAATACATTGAACCTGAAATCGGTGTTGTTATACCTGTGTCCGGTGAACGAACCCAAATCTATAACCAACAAGCTGGCGGTGCACTACGAAGTAAACACTTAGAATTCTGCGCCTTGGACCTAGTCCCAGCGAATGACATTACTCGAGAACAACTGCACGTAAAACTCAAAAAAATTCATGCTGAGTTTGGGCAGAAAAATAACGTTGGTCTGGGTTTGTATTCTGGTGTTCGTTTCCATATTGATACTTGTGGTTTTAGACAATGGTAAAAATACACTTAAAAGTCAAAAAGACACATAAATCGCAAGTGTCTTTTTGACTACAAAAGAGCGGAACCTAAAGTTAAAACACTGATAATCAAGAGTTTTAAATCTTGGACCACTAATTGCTAATAGTTAAATATCAAAACAACTATTAGTAACTAGGAATTCAATATGAAGACGATGACTCAACGCTTTCAAACTCTACTTTCTGTATCTAACTTCAGCCTAGCAATCACCACCTTGCTTATGCTACTCAGCATAATTATCGCTTACCCAATGGCGGACCATTTCTCATTGCCGATTCAGATCGTTGCGCATATCAGCACTATCATTGTGGCGGCTTTCGTCAAAATCAGTTATGTCGGTCGATGCCTTGC
Source organism: Vibrio sp. 99K-1 (assembly GCF_013114585.1). Taxonomy (NCBI): domain Bacteria; kingdom Pseudomonadati; phylum Pseudomonadota; class Gammaproteobacteria; order Vibrionales; family Vibrionaceae; genus Vibrio; species Vibrio sp. 99K-1. Next base: position 94,308 of record NZ_VTXF01000001.1, on the reverse strand, counting down.
GCAATACAACCTTGGAATGGAAGTGCGTTAAATATCGGTAGATTCGTTCTAAAACTCAAAGCAAAAAAGCTCAACGACTTGTTGAGCCTCGAGTGAGATATCCATTAAACAATATCAAGACTGCTAAACAGATCATAGAGTTGGTGAGATTTATAAGGTTTAGGTAAATAAGCATTCATGCCCGCATCAAAACAATCTTTGATGTCTTCTTCTAACACACTTGCAGTTAAAGCAATAATGGGTAGTGGTGTCGCTTGTTGTTCAAGCTCCCACTGCCGGATTGCTCTGGTCGCTGTTATCCCATCCATGACTGGCATCATGCAATCCATCAACACGGCATCAAATTGCGCGCCCTGAGTGATAACATCAACCGCCTCTTGCCCATTACTAGTAATTAGATATTCATAACCAGCTTGTTCAAGAAAGAAGCTCGCTATCTTCTGATTCATTAAATTATCTTCGACAATCAAGATACGTCGATTCAGAGGACGTACTTCTTCTTTTTCTGATTTGGCTTCAGGTACCAGTTCTTCATTCGCATCAAGAGACAATAGACTATTCAGGAAACGTCGCCCCAAGAACGGCAGTGTATGAGTTGAATGAACAGACTCTGTAATCAGATTGGTTTTGAATAAGTGGTGCTGACAAACAATCACACGGTCTAAAGGGTATTGTGTTTTCAAAGCTGCTAAATCACTCTGCAACGAGTGATGTAAGGTATGGCAATACAGGACAAAGTCGCTCTCTTTAATCTCTTCATCTAGCGACGATATCGATCCAACCACCTTGGGTTTTATATTGAGGCGCTCACACTCTTTGACTAACTGGTCGAGATAGTTAAAAGAGTTGGAAATGATCGTTGCACGATTTAAATTTTCGAAGCTTTGAACTTGCGTCTCTACCACATCGACATACAGACAAAACGTAAAGGTAGAGCCTTCACCTTTTACTGAACGGGCAGTGATGTATCCACCCATTAAATCGACAAGCTGCCTACAGATTGCTAACCCAAGCCCTGTGCCACCAAACTGACGCGTGATACTGCCATCCTCTTGGGTAAAAGGCTCAAATATGGACTCGAGTTTCTCTGGTTCAATACCAATGCCTGTATCCGAAACACTGCACTCGAGTTTACCTCTACCCATCGACATTGGCGTATAGGCGATGTCCGTTGTGATGGTACCGTTAGAGGTGAACTTGATGGCATTCGACAATAAGTTCGTCAGCACCTGCCTGACACGGTATTCATCGAAAAACAGCTGTGCTGGGGTCTGGGAGTCAATGTTTACATCAAGCTCAATATCTTTACTGATCGCCTTAGATAAAATCACGCTCACAGAGTCATAGACCGCTTCTCGTAAGTCAGCGTTATGGGGAGAGAGCATGAGATTACCTGACTCAATTTTGGACAAGTCGAGAATGTCATTCAACAGCACTAGTAATGAGTGCGATGACGACTCAATATCCCCAAGCACCTCTTGTTGGTTGGGACTCAGTTTGCTCTGAGACAGGATCTCCGCCATGCCAATAATCCCATTTAGTGGTGTGCGAATTTCATGGGACATATTGGCGAGAAACGCACTTTTCGCTTTATTCGCTGAAACCGCATCTTCTTTGGCTTCAACCAATTCTTGATTGTGCTGATAGTTACGTTCCATTACTCGATTTAACGTATCGGTAAACTCAACCAGCTCATCGTTGCCATCAATTTTGATCATCTTGGGCTTACCATCGCTATCAGCGCACTCAGATACCCCTTTTAAGATAAGTGATAGGTTTCGATTTAAGTGTATCGAAGTCATGGCGCCAAGCCACAACAACACGCCAGACACAACGAGAATCAGAAGGGAAATAACCAATGTTTGTCGCTTCTGTAGTGCGATGTTGTTTGTTAGCTCAAACTGCAACTGCTTAGTATAACTGCTAATCGCTTTGGAAATTGCTCGCTTTTTGATTTCCAAACTTTTGAGGTGTTCGTATATTTCAGGTGATGAAAAATCGCCTTTGAGGATTCGAGATATAAATTTGGCTTGAAAATCATCTTTGGCGACCGCGTTTAGCAGTTGCCTAATTTCAGGTGAACGAGTATCAGAGCGGAAAAATGTATCAAGCAACTGTTGCTGCCTCTCTAGCGCACCTACATAACTCAATAAGTATTGATTTCTTAGCTCGGGCGAGCGATACAAACTGTAGCTTAACCACGCCTCTCGCTGAGTCCAAAACACGTAGTTAGAGAGGTGGATAAACATGGCTTCAGTTTGATCTATGTTTCCATCGACTAAAGCGATGTGAAATTCAGATAGCTCCATCAACACATCTTTCAACAAACGAAAAGCGCGCTCAGTCAATTGCTCATTTTCCGCGTTTTCCGGTGAGCTCGCCAAACTCATCAGCACCGTTTTCAACTCCATCAACTGAGATTCAATACTCCAATGGGAGTCAGATTGTTGCAGTTTTATTCCATACTGATTAAGCCGACCCAACTCGGATTGCAGCGTTAAAAGTAACTGGCCTTTATCAGGAGAGTCATTAGACAGCACCAACCATCGATAAGCATCACTTGAGATCGTATTAAAAGATTGAAGAGCTTCAACCTTAATGCGTGTGGTCTCAAGGTTATTCATCTTCTTGTCATTCTTTAACACTTGATTCACTGTAAACCCAAACATGATGAGTACAGAAACGGTGGAAAGAAAAATAAGACGCCATCTAATTGACATGTTTATCATTTTTATAACTACTCCCTTCCCGAAAGTAATTTTACCTAGCCCAGTTTAAGAATAGGACATTAACAGAAGGTTATTGATCAAATTGGATATGGACAAACGATACTCTGAGCCCAAAATAAGCAATAACATTGAACACAGTGAACAATAGACGTTTGAATGGAAGAAGTGTGAAAAGAGCTAAAACCAGCTAAATCGAGTTATTATCACTCGCATAACAAGTCCATGGAACTGGGCAGTCCACATCAAAAGTCAGTCAGTAACCGCCCAAGAGACCAACGAACTCAAAAATTCCGTTAAATTTGTGAGATCCAATCGTTTGCGTTCTGCGTTTTTTTCACTCAATCATGTCTTATTCAAAAGTCGAACAACAAAAACGGCGAATTAGCTCATCTATTGTTTACCAATCACGTGTAAGTTAAGCCCTTAATCACACTTTTAATGTTAACTATGACTTTCATTACATATGATATTTTGATTTGAGTGTTTTTTAGGGAAAATTAAGTGCTACAGATTATTAAAGTCAATAGCCATTCCATACGCGAAAAACTTGATTTATGGCTAATATCACGCCAGTTGATAGAGAATTTATCTGCATTTATTTTTCCTAGCAGAATAACCAGTCGTACCTTACAATCCTGCCACATAAAAATTACAAGTTACAAACAACGCATATCAAGCATATTTAAGTGGCATTAAAGACCACCGCCTGATAGCTCAACCCCTATGCTGATTGGCTTCCCTACAACTGCCATGACTGCAGAAACTTAACGTGAAAGGTCCCGAGTAAAGATGAGTCCCGAAAAGCACCTCCTAGACTGGCAAACTAGTCAAACTATTGCTGAATCCATCGCTCCAACTTTAGGTCAGTTATACCGTCAAAAAGGCGTAGAAGTTATCCTCTTCGGTAAGACCTTAGTTAACGCAACAACGATCGACATCATCAAAGCTCACCGCATCGCAAAACGCTACACTGGTTCACCGCTAACCGCAGAACAAACTCAACCAATTATCCAACATCTTCTATCAATGCGCCTTTCTCCATGCCGCGTTGATGTTGGTCGTCTAGCAGCTAAGTACTGGGAAAACCACGAAGATCTCAGCGCGATGGATGATTTCCTTCAAACGGCTCTAATGGGTTCATTAGAAGGCGAAGCGATGTCTACGCCACGCGACGTTGTGTTATACGGCTTCGGTCGTATCGGTCGTCTACTCACTCGTATTCTTGTAGAGAAAAGCGGTCCTGGTTACCCACTTCGTTTACGTGCAATCGTGGTTCGTGGCGGTAAAGATGGTGATTTAGAGAAACGCGCAAGCCTGCTACGTCGTGACTCAGTTCATGGCCAGTTCAACGGTAGCATCGTGGTAGACCAAGAGCGTAAAGCGATCATTGTTAACGGTAACTTCATCCAAGTTATCTACGCAAACAAGCCTGAAGACGTAGATTACACCGCTTACGGCATTGATAACGCACTGGTTGTTGATAACACAGGTGTGTGGCGTGACGCGGAAGGCCTAAGCCAACACGTAGCGTGTAACGGTGCAAGCAAAGTACTGCTTACTGCACCTGGCAAAGGCGACATTAAAAACGTTGTGTTTGGTGTGAATGAAGATGTGATTCAACCTGAAGACACGATCATTTCTGCAGCAAGCTGTACAACGAATGCGATTACACCTGTGCTGAAAGCCGTTCACGATAAGTTTGGTGTTCTATCTGGGCACATCGAAACAGTTCACTCATTCACCAATGACCAAAACCTAATTGATAACTTCCACTCAGGTGATCGTCGTGGTCGTGCTGCTTCATTGAACATGGTACTGACATCAACTGGTGCTGCAAAAGCAGTATCAAAAGCAATGCCAGAGATGGAAGGTAAGCTAACAGGTAATGCGATTCGTGTCCCTACGCCGAATGTTTCAATGGCAGTAGCAAACCTAAATCTTGAGAAAGGTACTAACAAAGACGAGCTAAACGCGTACCTACGCGAAATGGCGCTGTCTTCTGCCCTATCCGCTCAAATTGATTACACCGATTCAACTGAGATTGTATCTACTGACTTGGTTGGCTCTCGCCATCCTGGCGTCGTTGACGGTGTTGCAACTATCGCGCAAGACAACCGCGCTGTTCTTTACATCTGGTACGACAACGAGTTTGGCTACAGCTGCCAAGTTGTTCACTGTATGGAACAGATGATGGGTGTTCGCTACAAGACTTACCCAGCGGTTTAATATCTCTGAGTAAAACAAGCTCCACAACATAATAACTATATCTGCGAAGCCTGTTTCAGGCTTCGCAACCCCTTTTGTTTTACTCCCCCGTATAAACAGAAGGGTTGCCACTTAGATCTGCTCTCTCTAACGGATCTGAGTGGCCTTTTTATATCAAAAGTTCTGATACACCATCTCTTCTAAAGCTCTACCTCGACATCCGACTGAATCGAGCTTGAACATGCCAGTACATAACCTTGCTCTACCTCCTCTGCTGTCAGAGTTTCTTGGCTGCTTGATTCCACCGAACCTTTGGTCACTTTGCATTTGCAAGAGCCACAAATACCGCTACGACACGCGATAATAATTGGCACACCCGCTTGCTCTAGTGAATCAGCAAGTGGCGTACCCACTTCTGCTTCCACTTCTTTGCCAAACGTTGGGACAAATACTTTAACTGCACTGTTCTCATTGTCAGCGACTTCAGTTTGAGGCTCTTCTGAATGAGCGTTCTGAGTAGCCGGTGTAAAGCTTTCCTGATAGAAGTTATCCATGTTGAACTCAAGTTCTTTTAGATAGCTTTCTATGTCTTGCATGAAACCAACTGGGCCACACAGATAGACGGTGCGCTCTAAAATATCATGGCTTAGACTGACCAGCCAATTCTTATCCAATCGACCTTGAGGAGCCGTGGTGCCTTGATTGTCTTTGAGTAATAGCTTGAGATTAAAATTAGAGTGAGTTTCATCAAGTTGGTGAAGCTCTTCAAAATAAATCGTCTCTCGCTTATTACGCGCCATATGGATGAAGTCAATCTCAACGCCGCTATCTTGACTCAGCCAATACTTCACCATCGCCATAACAGGCGTGATGCCACAACCTGCACTGACTAACGTTACCTTCTTGCTCTCAGTCGGCATGCAATCAATACAGTTAAAGCCACCAGCAGGTTTTAAAACAGCAACCTCATCGCCTTCATCAAGCTCATCGACAATAAAGTTAGACACCAAGCCACCTTCAACACGTTTAACCGTAAGCTTTAAGCGATTGTCCTCTGGACAAGAAGCCACCGAGTAAGCGCGATAATCGGTTTTTGTCGGCATATCCAAGCCCAACGTGATGAACTGGCCTGGCTTAAAATTGAAATGTAGGTCTTGTGGAATACTGCCAAGCTCGAAGCTGACCGTATCTGGCGTCTCGTGCCATTTCTTTAAGCATACTAAATTGATTGAATCGCTATCCGACCATGCATACATAGTTCACACACCTTACTGATACTAAAGAATTAAATCTAAAAAGCCCCGAAGCTGCACGTTCGAAGAGAACAGCAACAACGAGGCTTGGGAGTGGGCTTACATTAAGCCGCTAAGATTGTTTTAAGATCTTGCTCTGGCGTTGAGATAGCACGCATGTCGAACTCATCTTGAATAATCTTAAGTAGGTTTTCTGTTAGGAATGCTGGCGCTGTTGGGCCTGTGTAAATGCCTTTCACACCCAGCGCAAACAAAGTAAGCAGAATAACAATCGCTTTTTGCTCAAACCAAGACAGGACAAGCGTTAGTGGTAGTTCGTTAATGCCACAGTCAAACTCTTGAGACAGTGCAAGCGCAAGCTGAATCGCTGAGTACGCATCGTTACATTGACCCACATCTAACAGACGAGGAATGCCATTGATGTCACCAAACTGGTTTTTGTTGAAACGGAACTTACCACACGCCAAAGTTAGGATAACTGAGTCTTCTGGGGCTTGAGCAGTGAAGTCTGTGTAGTAGCTGCGCTCAGATTTGTCACCGTCACAACCGCCCACAAGGAAGAAGTGTTTGATGTTGCCTTCTTTCACTTGTTCAACAACCGCAGGTGCTGCTTCCATCAGTGCATTACGACCAAAGCCGACAGTGATCATTTGCTCGATCTCGTCATGCTTGAAGCCTTCTTGTGCAAGTGCACAATCGATTACTGCACTGAAATCGTCGCCTTCAAGGTGAGCAACACCTGGCCAGCCAACAATGCTACGTGTAAACAGACGGTCAGCATACGCCCCCACATCTGGGTTAAGCAGACAGTTAGACGTCATCACAATCGCACCAGGGAAGTTCGCGAACTCTTTCTGCTGGTTCTGCCAAGCGCTACCGTAGTTACCTGCAAGATGTGGGTACTTGTTCAATTCAGGGTAACCGTGTGCAGGAAGCATCTCACCGTTAGTGTAAACGTTGATGCCTTTGCCTTCGGTTTGCTGAAGGATCTTTTCTAGATCGTGAAGGTCGTGACCAGAGACAAGGATACAATGACCTTTCTTAGTCTTAACATTCACCGTTGTAGGCTGCGGGTGACCAAAGGTATCTGTCTCCCCCTTGTCCAACATTTCCATTACTTTGTAGTTCATCAAGCCGATCTGCATTGATGTATCCAATAGCTGTTTTAAGTCGGTTGGATCTGTACCTAGGAAAGCCATGATCTCATGATATTCAGCAAAGATAGCATTGTCTGTTTGACCAAGAACGCGAGCGTGTTCCATGTATGCTGCTGCACCTTTTAAGCCATATAGGCAAAGAAGACGAAGACCAATCACATCTTCGTGTTGAGAGTCGTGACCACGGTTAACCGCAGCTTGTGGTGCAAGCGCCAATAGCTCTGAAGAGTCCGTTGGAAGATCGAATTGCGCGGCAGGAGAAAGCGCTGGAATTTCGAAACCAATTAACGTCGCGGCTGCACGAACTTTCTGTTCTAAACGCTGTTTGAATTCGTGAGATTGCTGTGCAAATTCGATGATACGCGCAGGGTCGAAGTTCACGTTAGTGAGTGTTGCGAAGAACGCTTTTGGCGCCCACTCATCGATTTCAGTATCAATAACATCGCAAGTGCGACCTAAGTTTGCCCAAAAAGAAACACCTTGAAGAGAATACACCAACACATCTTGAAGGTCGGATACTTCCGATGTTTTTCCACACATACCTTGTGCGAAAGAACAGCCTTTTACAGTGGGTGTTTGAATAGTTTGTTCACATTGAATACAGAACATATAGGGGCTCCAGTAATTTTTATTAGCTGTAAGTACTTGGCTTACAGTGACTTATTCCAAGCCCTATAGAGCATCAACTGTGCCAACTTTTAAATCATTGATTTTAAATAACTTATCTATATTCCATATTTTTAGTGCGTGTTTATGACTACATTTACACACCCAAAGTCAACACACCCGTGTCATAGTGACTCTCGGTAATTATTTAACGGCGTTCATGTTTCGTTCAGAATAGAAGCGATAAAGTAACAACATAGAAAAAGAGGAATGAATATGAAAAATATCTTAGTTACGATTGTTGCGCTGTTTACTGGCCTTTTAGCGCTATTCACAAGCTTGATCCTTGCTATTCCTTTAGCTATTGCAGCTTTAATTACTGGCAAGCGCATTCAAAATCAAATGAAGAAACAAGGCTTCGCAGCTCATATGAACACTCGTCAGTCATCAACCAGTGATGCAGGTGTGATTGAAGGTGAATACGAAGACCTTTCAAACAGAAAATAGTCTAAGCTTTTGCTTCAAGACAACAACGATAGAGACTACACCAAACAATGCACAGAAAGACCATTCTAACTCTGCTCGCTATTACGACTTTAGGTCTCGTTGGCTGCTCTAACGAGACCACAACTCCAGCTTACGAAGCTTCACCAAACCTACCTGAATATCAACAAGAAAGCTTCGATGCCTATGTGACCGAAACACAAGACTGGCTATTAAAAAACCGTGTGTTCATCACCGAAGACAAGCAACTAGAGGTCCAACTTAATTCACCCACCGAGTACCAACCTACCTCACCAAATGGTAAAGCGGTTTTGTTGGTTCATGGATTAGGCGACTCGCCGTATTCATTTAGAGACATTGCAGAACATTTAGCCGATCAAGGTTACTTGGTCAGAACCGTGTTGCTTCCCGGTCACGGTAGTCGCGCCGGTGATTTGATGCAACCACACCTCGAAGACTGGCAAGGCGTTGTAGCTCATCATACTAAGTTGCTTGAGCAAGAGTACGATTCAGTGTGGCTTGGGGGTTACTCTACCGGAGCGAACCTTGTAACGTCACAAGCCATGAAAGATCCAAAGATCGAGGGGCTACTTCTTTTTTCACCGGCGTTTCAACCCAATTCATCGGCCGTACAATACGCTGAGCTAGCGAGCTATTTTGTGACTTGGGCAGACCAAGATCCTGAAGACAACATACTGCGTTATAACTCACTACCAATGAACGGAGCATCGGTATACTACGAGACCTCAGAAGTGGTTCGTGCAGATTTAGAAGCTCAGCAATTCGACAAGCCAGTGTTCATTATGATGAGTGAAGGCGACAGTGTGATAGACACTAGCTTTGTTCAGCAGGCGTTTACTGAGTCTATGCCAAACCCAAATAATGTGTTGGTGTGGCAAGGGGAAACTAAGCTCGATGACCCTCGCGCCGTTCAATACAGCATGAAGATCCCAGAGCAACGTATCTCGAACGGCTCACACATGGGTTTACTATTCTCGCCAAGTAACCCGTATTACGGCATCAATGGCAGCGAGAAAATTTGCTCGAATGGACAAGAAGAGGGCTTCGAGGAGAAGTGCAACGCAAACAGCGAAGTATGGTACTCAGCATGGGGGTACCGTGAAGAAGGTAAGAATCACGCTCGTTTAACATATAACCCTTACTTTTCCGACTCGATGGCCAAACTAGATTCAGTGCTAAACTCGGCAGGTTAGCGGGGCCAACGCATAAAACCTAAAAAGCTCACTAGCGATTCGCTGTGAGCTTTTTTAGTACATCTCTTTTTATTGCGAGTCGGTTGTCTAACGCTATATGGTCCACACCACGCGCACGGCAAGCAAAATCAAAACAATACCTGAAAGTCGATCAATCAGCTGCGCTTTTGAACGGATTCGTTCGACAATGAGAGGGCTAGATAGCACCAAGGTAATGAAGGTGTACCAAAGACCATCAACAATCAGCGGAGTCGAGACAATAATCACTTGGTTAGTCAGCTCATTACCGAGCGCGACAAATTGGCTAAACAGAGCGATAAAGAACAGTGCAATCTTAGGGCTCAAGATAGAGATCAAGAAAGCTTCACGAGCAGACTGCATGTAACTCATCTGCTCACCAGCTTCTAATTTCGCAGCCACTCCACCTTTCGAACGCAGGGCATTTACCCCTAAGTACAACAGATAAGCTGCACCCGCCAAGCTAATACCTTTAAATAATGTTGGAGATTGCTCCAATACCACCGCCAAGCCTACGATGGTTGCGAACGCATAAATACCAATACCTGCAGCGTGTGACCAAGCAGCGAGAAGCCCATTAATACGACCACCAGCCAAGCTGTGTTTAGCGATCATTGCTAAACTTGGCCCCGGAGACATTGCTCCTAGTAGGCAAATCGCCAATAAAGAAAACCAAATTGTTACCGTCATCATTCCATTCCTAGTCAAACCATGCGTTCTTGTTGAACGCTCTACCATTGATAGTTAGCATAATTATCACTTGGTATTATTTGAAATCAAAGATAATCATCATAGCCATGACTTCAAATCATACTGATATTGTAACTCGACTTTTGCATTGCCTGGAACGCCTTTTCTCGAGCCCATTTATGTGCAGAGTCGTTGTCATACTTCGGGTGCCACATTAACCAATAGGTGTGCATTTCGGTTTCGAACGGCAATGGGAAGTACTTAACCTCAAGATGCCTACCTAGGTTATAGGCAATATGCTCAGGTACGATCATCAAATAATCGTCTTGCATTAACACATTACTTGCCGATGAAAAGAACGGAACCTTAAATGCAACTCTGCGTTTTAACCCTTGCTTTTTCAATGCAATATCGGCGTAGCTGTCTTTATCTCCTCCCCCGGTAACCTTGATATGAGAGTAGTGGACAATATCTTCGGAACTTAACACCTCGTGCTGAGCCAATGGGTGTGACTTGCGCATTAAACACACCGATTTGTCCTCTCCAAGCTTGATACTCGATACATGTTCCGGCTTTTTAGGAAACATGCTAGAAGCCAAGTGGATTCCTGATTCATTGAGTGATTCAAAGTAGTTTGGCTGCCACAAACGGTAGGCCAAATTGATATTCGGCGCATCTGCTGATACCTCGGCAACAATCACAGGCAAAATATACTGAGCAACATAATCACTCGAAGACAATACAAACTCCCCCTGCCACTCTTGCGGTTCAAATGGTTTGTCATCTAGCAAGTGGTCAAACTCACCGAGTAGGTCATCGAGTTTCTCTTTAAGCAAAATAGCTCGATTGGTTGGCACCAGCTTATTGCCATCACGCACTAACAAAGGATCACCACATAAATCTCGTAGCTGGCTAAGTTGGCGGCTCACCGCGGATTGCGTGATATGCAGACGTTGGGCGGCGCGGCTCACATGACACTCTTCAAGAAGGACATGCAGTGAGCGCAGTAGGTTTAAGTTGATATTGCCTAACATGAATGTACCGTCGTACTCAGCTTATTAAAAAACTCGGTCAACACGGTATGAGTCATTAAATGGCGAAGCTCTGGATAGCTTTGCAACTGATCGCGAACTTGATTTAGACGTTCCATACTCTCGACCTCAACGTACAGCATCATATCGGTCTCTCCACTAATTGAGTGGCACCATTGCACACCGTCAATACCATGAATTTGGTTCGCGTAAGACTCGCAACTATGGTCACTGCTCGACAGGTCGAACTTCAACGAAATATAAGCGCATACGTTCTTAATTTGGTTGGGCTCATCAACCAAAGCGCAGTATCCTTTGATGACTTTGTCACTTTCCAACTTCTTAATTCTCGCATTCACCGCCGAACGAGAGAGGCTCACTTCTCTCGCAATATCGCTCACTGAGCAACGAGCATTGGTTTTTAGGATATCCAAAATTTGGCGATCAAATTTATCCATGCTTTTGATTCTTCCCATTTATTGTTCTATTTATCACGCCTAATTTGACACAACTTTTGAACTTATAACAGTCGCTGTTTACGACAGCCGACACTTTGACACTTAATCCAACAAATACCGTTAAAATGGCGGCGGCTTACGACGTTTCGCTAGCTGTATTATTGATGACGACAATGTATGCTTTCATTCACACTCTTTTCCATTCCCAAATAAAAATCGTCACAAGCTAGGAGAGCGAATGACCCAGCTAAAACAAGAAATCACGCTAATGTCCGGCATCGGACAACTTTCAACGACCTTGCTTGGTACTGGACTATTTATGATTCCCGCTATCGCGGCAGGTATTGCAGGTCAGATATCACTGTTAGCCTGGTTAATCCTGTTTATCGCCATTTGCCCTATTGCTCTTACTTTCGCCGCGCTGGGTAAACGCTACCCGAACGCGGGAGGCACCGCCTATTTTGTTCGCCAAGCGTTTAGTGAAAGATTGGAAACGAGTGTCGCTTGGTTGTTTGTGAGTGTAGTACCCGTGGGTATTCCAGCAGCTATCGCATTGGCTGGCGGCTTTGCCCAACAGTTATTACCAGCACCGCTCGACACACCACTCGGAGCTCAGTTCTTTACCGTAGCGCTACTGATTGCGGTCAATCTTATGGGCAGTAAATCTTCCGGCCGCCTACAAACCGTGATTGCCCTGTCAATCTTTGCCTTAGTTAGTGCTTTCGTTTGGAAGGCTGAGATCACTGTAACCGATATAGCGGTACCTAGCCTATCCTCTGACTCCATGTGGTCTATTGGCGCCGCACTGGCAGTGATGTTTTGGTGTTTTGTCGGAATCGAAGCTTTTGCTCATATGGGGGAGGAATTCAAAAACCCTCAAAGAGATTTCCCTATTGCTATCGTAGTGGGTTGTTTCGTTGCTGGCTTAGTGTATTGGGCTTGTTCAGTGGTGATCCTCAAGCTAGGTGCGTATGGCTCTGCGGAATTTGACGCCGCATCAATCCCATGGGTAACTGAACAACTGTTTGGGAATGGATTTAAAGCTGTTATCAGTGTGCTTGGTTTCTTTGCCTGTTTCGCTAGCCTGAATCTATACACACAAAGCTTGTCACGAATGATCTGGGCTCAGGCTCGTCAACATCGACCTGATGGCAAAATGGCCCAGCTCAATAGCCGCGGAGTGCCACTCTACCCAACGCTAGCAATCGGCGTTATCGCACTGATTTCATGTGTGATTGGCGAGCTTTCCGATCTAGATCTTGAGTTCTTTCTAAAGCTCGCTAACGGTATTTTTGTTCTGGTTTATCTACTTGCAATGCTAGCCGCTTGCCGACTTCTGAATGGTGCTTCTAGATACACAGCGATGCTTTCATTGGTTATCTGCACTGTCGTATTTATCTGCCTAAGTTGGTCAATGCTCTATGCTGTGACGATTTTTGTGACATTGTCACTTCCTTGGCAAAGGTGGTTCGGTAAAGCCACCGTTTCTATCGACAAGTTATAAGTACTATCGACACCTTTATTGATAAAAAAGCCGAGCGATCGCTTTGATCTTCGGCTTTATTTCTGCCAAACGAATATTCCCAAAACCCAATAACGCTCCACTCCAATCACGCTCAACGCTAGAGCCATATTCGTAAAAAGAAAATGGTCGAACAATAATATTGTCGAGTTCAGCTCTTTGGCTCCATTCATGTTCAGAAATGCCACCACTCCATTTGACGGTCACATGCAGTCCCGCCGCTTGACTTATCACCTCAAGGTCGCCGTTAAACTCACTTTCAATAGCATCGATCATCGCTTCGTACTTGAGTTTGTACGAACGACGCATCTTCCTGATATGTCGTAATAAATCACCTTCACGAACAAAATCAGCCAGTGCTTCTTGGGTGTGGCTTGCGGTATCTCCACTGAGCGCATCTTTAATCTCGAGACACTTAGCAACCAAGTGTTCTGGAACCACCAAATAACCCAAGCGAAGGCCATTGAACATCACCTTACTTAGTGAGCCGACATAGATAATACGATCATCCAAGCCAAGCTTGCCCGCTAGCCCTTGCATACTGGTATATGGACGGTGAGCGAACTGAAACTCGCTGTCATAGTCATCCTCTATGATCCAAGATTGGTTTTGGTTCGCCCAATCAATCAGCTTAAGGCGCTGCTCAGTATTAAGCGTAGTCCCCATCGGGTATTGATTACTCGGAGTGACGTACAAAGCCTTGGCTTTACTGGAGAGGACTTTATCGATATCAAGCCCAACCTTTTCTCGCACCGCCACACCGTCTAATTTGAGCTTTAACAGATCAACGATTTTATGGACTTGTCGATACCCAGGTTCTTCCATCAATAGTTCATCCCCCATCATCAACGTAGCCATCAAACCAATGGAAATCGCTTGTTGCGCCCCCGCCGTGATAATAATTCGATCAGCGTGACAGCGAACTGAACGACTGCTCGCGAGATAGCCACTGAGCGCATCTCGTAAAGCCACACTCCCTTGGACGTCTTGGTTGCCTGCAATGTTTTGACGCGTTGAATGTCGCTGCAGTAGCCTTTGCCATTTCGCAAAAGGGAAAGCATTGAGATCAGGCACTCCGGGGGCAAAGCCACTATTGATATCATGCGTTGTCGCTATGGTTCTAGGTGCTACCGAAGCCTGTGCAGTCACCTGACTCGTCTTTTGAGCAAGGTTAGGTTGAGACGAGTTCAAGAAATGTTCGGGCTGTTCGACCGACACATAAAAGCCAGATCCCTTACGACTTTCGATATAGCCCTCCGTGACTAACTGCTCATACGCGTAGATCACCGTATTTCGGCTCACCGATAACTCAACAGCCAACTTGCGCGTTGAAGGTAACTTGCTGCCTTTACTCCATAAATCTTGAACGATCTTCTCTCTGATCGCATGGAATAAAGCGGTTTGACGCGTGTCATGTTGCTCACTAAGTTGTAGGTCACCGACATCGATAGACTGCATAACTGGATCCAAGTAGTGTTTAAAAGTGGCTCTATTTAATAGACCAGTTAATCGCTACATTAATCAAAAGGCAATGATTAAGGAGCGATTATGTTATCTAACACGAAAAGAACCACGATTAAGAAAGGGGCTCATAAAGCGGTATTTGAACAAGAGAAACTGCATCAAATCATTGATGAAAGCTTAATCGCACATATTGCTTTGCAAGGCGAACAAGGGCCGATGGTGATACCAATGTTGGCATGGCGAGTCGATGACATGGTCTACATTCATGGTGCAAAAAACAGTCGCTTGCTTAGAGGGCTTAAAAAGGGTGAACCAACCTGTTTAACATTCACGCTATTTGATGGCTGGGTGTTGGCTCGTTCAGCCTTTCATCACAGCGCACACTACCGTTCAGCGGTTGTACTGGGTTCATTTTCAGTCATCGACGACAATCAAGAAAAGGATCGCTTGCTGAATATCTTCATTGAGCAGATAGCCCCTGGTAGAACCGAAGAGGTTAGGCTGAGCAATGAAAAAGAGCTCACTGCGACTGAGTTATTGGCGATACCATTAACTGAAGCATCGGTGAAAATTGGTAAGCATGGTGTGAATGACGATCTGGCTGATATGGATATCCCTGTATGGGCTGGGGTACTTCCCTATCGAACCGTTGTGGGGCCACTAGAAACGGTACCCGAGCAAGAGGGACTCATTGAAAAGCCTGACTACCAACAAGCTTATGGTGAACGTTGGTATCAGAATTAGCACGATAGGGTGGTCAGCAAAGGATAGTTGTATACAATCTGGTTTATCATAATTTTAACATCAGTAAATAACGTAGCCAGACGATGCAGACGAATAAGGGCTTTCAACAACATCAGGGCTTGCTCAATGGTATTGGGCAAGTCTATTTCACCCCTTCTCTCGTGACATCGGCTCTACTATTGTTTGCGATCTCAATGGAGTCACTTCCGCTGGCTTTACTCACCTTGCTTGGTGCGAGTTCCAGCTACACATTGGCTCGTGGTGTCCATACCTTTAGTCATACCAACAGCAAACCAAATCATCACATAAACAGTGGAATGTATGCGCTAAACGGAGCGCTGATTGCTCTGTTCATCGGAAACTTTTTTGGTGTGACGCCACTATTGGCGATAGTAACAATATTCGGTGCACTACTCACCGTACCTATCGCTAATATCGTATTCAGATTTAATAAATATCGAGGTTATACCAGCGCGTTTATCCTTATTGCCTGGCTGATTTATGTACTTCAATCGAGCTTGGCGCTTTCGGTCTTTTCTCCATCAGATTCTAATCGGATACCGCTGATGAATATTGATGTCGATTTTGGAACTCTGCTGCCCACTTTTATTCTGACCATACTTAAAGGGATCAGCCAAGTCAGCTTTATCAACAACGAATGGACAGGGCTGATTATTTTAATTGCTATCGCGCTCCACAGCGTCAAATACGCAGTTTGGATCGTGTTGGCTGCAGTCATCAGCACTCTGTTTAGCTACATGATTGGTGTTGATGACACACTGATTTCCCAAGGGTTGTATGGCTACAACGCCATTTTAGCGACATTGGCACTCGTTCTCTATCCAAGAGTTACATGGCAGTTGGTTATCGCGGGTATGCTCTGCAGTTGCCTAATCACCCTTATTTTTCATCGACTAGAACTCATCCCGTTAACGGCACCTTTCGTTCTCAGCACCTGGCTAATGGTTTATTGTTCGGGCAAATTACAAAACCCGAACGTCGACTAGTCATACAGCTATAGATCGCTCCTAAATCTCTCTATATATTGCTTTGGCGTTAAGCCTCTATGCTTTTTGAACATTCGATTAAAACTCGCGACATTGGTATAGCCTAAGCGTTTGGCAACCTCTTCAATGGACAATTTATAACTCAACAACTCCACCGCAACATTGCTTAATGCATAACCCATAATGGTAGAAAAGTTGACACCCAATTTATGCAAGCGCCGTTGAAACTGTTGCTCAGATAACCCCAGTAAACTCGATACCTTGTACAAGGTCGGCAACCCAAAGTGGCGGCTATAGTTGATCATCTCATACGTCACTTTATGTTCATCACCGGCATCTGGCATATTGAGGTAATTGTCTAGATCATGAAAATTCATCGCCAAACCCATTTTCCCAACACTCGGTGACTGATTAATCGATAGTCTCGACTTACTTGGAATCCAAACCTCGGTGCGTGGTTGGCCCCATTGAATATTGCAGCCGAAGTACTTTTCATAAAGGTCAACGTTTTCACGATACCCTGCGATAGAAACGAACGCTGGTTTGAAATCAGGCCCTAAATATCGCCTAATAATCTTCATCATGAAAATTGCGATACGCACTGAGTCATGAACCTTACCAACTTCAGAATACTCAGGATTATCGTAACACCACTTAATTAAGCTCCCAGCCTGGGTTCCATAGAGAAAAGCCCCCGACTGTAAACAGTGCAGTCCAATATTGACTCGACGAATAGTTGAAGCTAAGTCGTGTCCGGAGAAGAACCAGTTAGCAAGTGGCCCTAACCTCTCAATATCCACCCTATCGGCAAGCTTCAAAATAATGTCGGGATCGTTCGTTTGCTGCTCGAGTAAGCCGTACCATTTATCCACTTCATTGACAGGAATCAGGTTCAAAGCGTTAGCGAAGACTGACTTGGGAATACCTAAAGAATCCATATCTATGTCGCGGTTAGCCGCCGCATACTGATAAATACCTAAAATTCCTAATGCTCTTAAGAAGTTACAATTGTTCATTCGTGATAAACCCCTGAAATGCAATTACAGATCAAATCATTTACCTGTCATTATTGAAGTAATTGGTAAATTTGCAACCTATAAATCGGATATCTATCACACTCAGCGCTCAATTTAGCTTAGGGTTTATCAATGAGTTTAGTAAGTGTCCCATTTGTCGGAACTAGCGCTGATACAGCGCTACACGTAGTTGCGGGGGTTGTCTTGGTCGCAACTATTGCCGCCGCATGTTACGGGTTCTGGCGTGTTCATGAATTACCAATCAATAAAGCTCACAGTAAAGAGCATCAACAACTCGGTTTGATCACTGCACTCACATGGATTGGATTTTTATGGCACTGGGTATGGGTACTCGCCGTGATCTTAGCATTCGTTGATATGGAGAAAGCCATCATCAACCTCAGAGATACATGGAAAGCACCACCAACACCAAAAGATTCAACGACGACTAAAACTAAAGATGAGGAGAACCAAACATGTTAGAAGGTTTAGCAATTTGGGCGCTGTTCATCTATTTGTTGAGACTGATTGGTATGCCTTGGAACAAAGGCACAAAAGCGTTTGCTTACCTTGGAGGTACATCATGGCTGATGTTTGTATGGGTCGGACTGATTAACTTCACGCCAATGGATTTGTCTGGGGGCTCTGTAGTTCAATCGCCACACATTCAATTGCGTCCAGATTCAACCAATGTGTCTGGGAAAACCACGAAGGTACATATTCACCCGAACCAAGACGTGGCAGAAGGACAATTGATCTATGAGATAGATGACACCAAATATGTTATCGCACGAGACAAGGCACAGGTTCAGTTAGAGTCAGCAGAGGTCGCTCTAGATACCGCTCGTCAAGAAGTCAGTATCGCAAAAGTCAGCTATCAGTCTGCGCTTCAAGACATCAAAGCCTCTATTGCGCAGATCGAGTCAGCAAAGACCGACTTAGTTTTGCAGTCTAAGACACTGGATCGTTATCAAAAGCAAAACAGTGTGGTTGAACATACCATTACTGAGTCCGATATCGATCAGCAAACGGCTAAAGTAGACTTAGCAACACACAACGTCACTACGCTTGAATCTCAGTTGAGCAAAAAAGAAGTGGATGCGGAAAACGCCAAGTTAAACATCCACAAAGCAGAGACCAACGTTAGTAAGCAAAAAACGGAAGTCGAATCTGCAAAAGCGACACTGGCACAAGCGCAATGGGACTTAAATAGCACCAAAGTGACGGCGCCATCTGATGGCTTTGTGACAAACTTCATTCTTCGTGAAGGACAACGAGTTTCGTTGATGCCTCGTATTCAAATGTATACCGACGAGAAATACGTGTTAATGCGAGTCAACCACCAAGCGATTCGCAACATCAAAGTCGGTCAGCCCGCAGAGTTCGCAACAGCGGTATACCCAGGGAAAATCTTCTCTGCGACAGTAGAAGGAATTGTAGAAGCAACGGGTGAGGCACAAGCCAGCTTATTAGGTATCGATGAACAGGTTCGGGTAACCACAGGTCGAAACCTTCAGAACAAGCACCACTTCGTTCGTTTGAAGATTGATGAAACAGAAGGTTACGACATCCCTGTCGGCTCAGTAGGGCTTGCTTGGGTTAGTGGTGAGAAGCCAATTAGCTTTATGGCCTTCCTCGATGTTATTCGTGGCATCATCATCAGAATGAAGTCTCAACTGTACTTCTTCTACTCTATCTAGCCACCTTCATGAATTAGAAATACCAAGCCCGAGTGATCATTGATTACTCGGGCTTTTCGTTTCTTGAATACAAACTGATACGTTTAAACCGGAAAGAAGAGCCAACACCTTAAACCCCCTACTATTTGTCGTCAAACAAACACCAATTCGCAAAATGCATTTGCAAAACGCAAAGGCAAGATATTAAAATGCGAACATATCGCTCAAATACGCACCAAATTGCTATAAAACAGACAATAAATAAGAGTTTTAGAGTTGGCACACTAACTGCAATATAACTAGTGACCCTTCTTAAGCCGAGGGTCACCTAGCCAACTGACGTTGTTAGTGAACCTATTCTTGTTCACAAAATATATAAGCCAATCGCGATTATTGCGGTTGGCTATTTTTTTACCTGTCGTTTGGCTAACCAATCACCCCCTCGATACAGACACCCATTCAATCGCATAACAATCAACATTCATAGCCAACCATCGCTAGTAGATACCCAACACGCTATAGAAAACGTTTTCTATTAATTTCTACGAAATAAATCATAAAAATAACCGTATGTTTTATATAGAAATTAATAAGAAAACTGATTTTAAGTTAGCTCTATTGATAAAATTAGCATTGACTATGTGATTTATATCACCATAATGCGCACGTTTGCCTGCAATACGGCGACCGTTAATTTTAATTTTGATCATTTGCGGAGGTTAAAAAATGGCTGCTGATAATAACTACAGTCTAGGGCCGGTTCCAACATCGGCTAGGAAAGGAGTTGCTTCACTCACCATGGTAATGCTTGGACTCACTTTCTTCTCTGCAAGTATGTGGACAGGTGGTTCACTCGGGACAGGCCTTTCATTCAACGATTTCTTCCTCGCCGTTCTCATCGGTAACCTAATTCTCGGTATTTACACTTCTTTTCTTGGCTACATCGGCTCATCTACTGGCCTCTCTACTCACCTCCTTGCTCGTTTCTCTTTCGGTACTAAAGGCTCATGGCTTCCTTCTGCTCTACTTGGTGGCACACAAGTCGGTTGGTTTGGCGTAGGTGTAGCGATGTTCGCGATTCCAGTACAAAAAGCGACAGGCATTGATACCAACACCTTAATCATCGTATCTGGTTTGCTAATGACAGGTACTGTGTACTTTGGTATTAAAGCGCTCATGGTGCTGTCAGCGGTCGCCGTTCCTGCTATTGCAATTCTGGGTGGTTACTCAGTACTGACAGCCGTAGACAGTGTTGGTGGTTTAGAACAGCTACAACTTATCAAGCCAGAAACACCAATGGACTTCTCAATGGCCTTAGCTATGGTTGTCGGTTCATTTGTGAGTGCAGGTACATTAACGGCTGACTTCGTGCGCTTCGGTAAGAAACCAGCGAGCGCAGTACTGATTACCATGGTCGCGTTTTTCATCGGTAACTCGCTGATGTTCATCTTCGGTGCGGCTGGTGCAGCAGCAACAGGTCAAGCGGACATTTCAGATGTGATGATCGCTCAAGGTCTACTACTGCCTGCGATTATCGTACTAGGTTTAAACATCTGGACGACCAACGAAAACGCGCTTTACGCATCAGGCCTAGGTTTCTCTAACATCACAGGCCGCTCAAGTACTACAATGTCTATCATTAACGGCATTATCGGTACAATTTTCGCGCTGTGGTTATACAACAACTTTGTTGGCTGGTTAACCTTCCTTTCGCTAGCGATTCCACCAATTGGTGGCGTTATCATCGCCGACTTCTTCGCGAACCGTAAACGTTACAAAGATTTTGCAAATGCGGAGTTCCAAACCGTTAACTGGGCTGGCATTATCGCGGTTGCAACAGGCGTAGCAGCAGGTCACTTCCTCCCTGGCGTTGTTCCTTTGAACGCCGTGTTAGGTGGTGCAATCAGTTACCTAGTGCTAAACCCTCTATTGAATAAAAAAGCTCTGAAATCTCAGGCCGCTTAAGGACACACTATGACAACCTTATTAATCAAGAACGCGAAACTTCAAGACCAAGAAGGCTTGAAACAGATTCTGATTGAAAATGGTCAATTTTCTCGCATTCTCGATAATGACGCGCAAATCAATCATCAAGGCCATATCCTTGATGCAGAAGGCGGTATTGCGGTTTCTCCTTTCTGTGAACCGCACATTCACCTTGATACGACTCAAACTGCTGGTGAGCCAAACTGGAACATCTCTGGCACTTTGTTTGAAGGCATTGAGCGTTGGGCTGAGCGTAAAGAGCTGCTGTCGATTGAAGACGTTAAATCTCGTGCTAAGCAAACATTGAAATGGCAAATTGCTAACGGTGTTCAACACGTTCGAACTCACGTGGATGTGTCTGACCCTACGCTGGTTGCGCTAAAAGCAATGGTTGAAGTTCGTGAAGAGATGAAAGAGTGGGTCGACATCCAGATCGTTGCATTCCCTCAAGAAGGCATTCTTTCATACCCTAACGGCAAAGAACTTCTTGAAGAAGCTGTGAAGATCGGTGCTGACGTTATCGGTGCTATCCCTCACTTCGAATTCACTCGTGAATACGGTGTTGAATCGCTGCACTATGTATTTGAACTTGCACGTAAATACGACTGTCTCATCGACGTTCACTGTGACGAAATCGACGACGAACAATCTCGTTTTGTTGAGACACTGGCAGCCCTAGCTCATAAGTTCGAAATGGGCGAAAAGGTAACAGCAAGCCATACGACAGCGATGGGCTCTTACAATGGTGCTTACGCATCTCGCCTATTCCGCCTATTGAAAATGTCTGGCATCAACTTCGTTGCAAACCCGTTAGTGAACATTCACTTACAAGGCCGCTTCGATGACTACCCTAAACGTCGTGGCGTGACTCGCGTTAAAGAGATGCTAGCAGCGAACATCAACGTCTGTTTTGGTCACGATGATGTGTTCGACCCATGGTACCCACTAGGTACTGCAAACATGCTTCAAGTACTCCATATGGGGCTACATGTGACTCAAGTAATGGGCTATGACCAAATCAACAACTCGCTTGATTTAATTAGCAAAAACTCGGCTCGCACGCTGAACATTCAAAACAACTATGGTATCGAAGAAGGTAAGCCTGGTAGCCTACTGATTCTTCCTGCAGAGAATGGCTTTGATGCAGTGCGCCGCCAAGTTCCTGTGCAGTACTCAGTTCGTCACGGTAAAGTGATCGCGGAGACTCAGCCGGCGAAAACAAAAATTAATCTAGATAAGACGGAAGATGTAAGCTTTAAACGCTAATATCGTCTATAATTACTATCGAATAAAAGGAAGCTGAGATGCTTCCTTTTGTTATGTTGGCGAAGAGACAAAACTATCACTAATTCAGTGTGTTTCTTGTTAATTCGCACGGTATGACAAAAAAAACACTGATTTTGCAATCAATGTGTGTACATCTCGAAAGACTGTGTTAACATGCACTCGCTCTGTTAGCCGGAGTTATTTAAGTTAGATGAATAGTAAAAAATTGACATGTAAAATCGTTACCCGTTTTTGTAAGTAGTTTTTCCTTATTTCTTAGCAATATTAAATAATTCAATTATCAGCGCATTGCATTGAATGCAATCAACAATTTAGAAAATTTATGAATAAGGGACAAATTATGTCTAACACAAATACTGGCACTGTAAAATGGTTTAACGAAGAGAAAGGTTTCGGCTTCATTTCTCAAGACAACGGCGGCGCTGACGTATTCGTACACTTCCGTGCTATCGTTTCTGAAGGCTTCAAAACTCTGAAAGAAGGCCAAAAGGTTTCTTTCGAAGTTGAAAACGGTCAAAAAGGCCTACAAGCAGCAAACGTTGTTGCTCAATAATTAGCATTTAGCTAAAAAGAATTTTAAAGCGCTGATTTTTATCGGCGCTTTTTTCTATCTGTCGAAAAAATATTTTCCTACCCCTTCTGCCATCAAGCGCTTTCTCTATTACACGCATTACACCCTAGCCCGTCCCGACTCCAACAATCGTCACATCATTCAATACCCACTAGATTAAGATTCAAAGTTACTTTACATAACAGCATCTCATAGACTCAATGTTCCCGTTCAAACAGTTCCAGTGTAAGCAACACCGCTTCAGCTCATAATTTCATTCACCACTTTCTAGAAGTCACCACTCATCCTGAGCGTTCATCTTTTCACCTAGTTCTCACACCAATATCGACTTTGGCGACAAAGTGAATAACCAGAAATATGTTTAAAGAACAATCCATTAGATGGGCATTATAAGTACGCAATCGATATTCATAATAAAAATGAGTGATTTATCAAACCCTCATCCATTAATTATATAATTTTTAAAGCAAAGCACTTCGAAATCCGCTAACCTTGTCCACTAGTGGCTTTAGTTGGTTTGATATCTGCAGTAAAAATAATGAACAAAGACGAATTCCAGAAATCCACCGCTAATCTAAAAAAAGCGGTGCCTCTTATGATGAAGAACAGGGTGTCCACCACACCTGCAAATTACGCACTTTGGTACACCTATGTCGATAATGCGATCCCGCAACTGACTAAAGATATGGATGGGGTACTGGAACATTATGGTATCTGCCCCCCAGCAGTCGGTGAGCAACTTTACAACAACTACGTTGCCAGCAAATCTGAAACCAATATCAATGATCTGCGCGCTAACTTAGAGCTGTTGGTATCTGAAGTATCAAACTCTATGAATGATACGCTAACGGATACTTCGGCTTTCTCGGATATGATCGATAAAAGCTTTGAAGATCTGTCTCGCGTTGAAAATGAAAGCCTCTCTATCGACGAGGTGATGTCTCTAGTACGTCAGCTTGTTTCTGAATCTCGAAACATCCGTCATTCAACTCAATTCTTGAATTCTCAGCTAAACTCAGCGACCTCTGAAATCTCTAAGCTCAAAAGCCAGCTTGTTGAAGTACAGAAAGACGCACTGTTTGACAGCACCACCACCCTATACAACCGTCGCTCTTTCGACCGAGATTTAGAGACACTCTGTGAAGCCAACCAATCTCTATGTTTGATCTTGCTCGACATCGACCACTTTAAGAACTTCAACGACACCTACGGTCACTTGTTTGGTGATATGGTTCTAAAAGGTATTGCTCGCAAGCTTAAGCTAAGTTGTCGTGAGGGTATTTCAGCATATCGATTTGGCGGTGAAGAGTTCGCACTTATTGTGCCAAATAAATCCGTGCGTATCGCACGTCAACTTGCTGATACAAACCGTCGTTCGTTAGAAAAGCTGTCGATTAAAGACCGTCGCAGTGGTGAACAAGTCGGCAATATTACCGCCTCTTTTGGTGTGGCCGAGCTTGAACCTGGGGAATCCCCTCAATCGCTGATCGAACGCGCCGATAGGCTGCTTTACGAAGCCAAAACACTTGGCCGTAATCGAGTTATGCCTCTATAAGGATCATCATTGGTCCAGGCTATTTAAGCGAATTACGCGTGTTTCGCCTTTATTGAAATTAGAAAACCCCAAAGGCATTACCTTTGGGGCTTTTAGTTTATTGTGCCCTTGATTCAGAGCGCTGAAGGCTCGGCTTTAAATTTGGAAACAGTAATTTAGGCAGTAGTCCTCACCACTTTTTGCTCTAAATTCTTTATCTTCACTACACGCCTTTGGTTTACCCTTTTCATCACCTTTAACTAGGCTGATCCAGTGTCGCATCGCAGCAATAGTTTCTTGGTGTAAGATGGTATTCGTTGATTCAGCTGGAGATTGACCAAAAGTCGTGCACGACTCCAGTTGGATATCATCAATCTCAACTAGCTCAATGCACCCCGTCCCTTTATGGCAACCAAACATTACTTCTAGGTGACTGCCGCTGCCATCGCGGAACAGGATTGAATCCGGGTCACTTTTCTCTCCCATGTAAGCCACGAAGTGCTTAGGGTGCTTAAGGCCGCTGTGCTGGCCATCTTTAAAGTAAGCCATAATATGGCGGTAATCGACTACGTAGCTCGTCACATCTTGATGCGAACCATGCTCTAGAGGAAACAGGCGGTCAAGCAGTTGCTTCGCTTTCACTTGTTTCTCATTTTGTTGGTTTGCACTGATTGTCTCCACGGCAAAGACAGCTTCAGCGATAAATGGCTTTGATTGTTTTTGGATTTCTGTTTTATCGAATGTCAGCATATTCATAGTCTTTCCCTCTTGACCAGTCCGGTGAAAACCACCGATTTGTAACGCAAAAATGTGTTCTAGAGCAATTATTCCAAACTAACGTTTAATTTATTTGTCATTTTGTGAATTGCTTAGTTTGTAGATTAGCGCTTTTTTACATACAATTTCACAACAAAAATTTTACAATGTGAATTTTACAAATATGGCCTTGTCAAAAAGTTTAGTTCGTCAGTCACATTTCCTAGGTACGAAAATCCGAAATCTTAGGAAGCGTAACCATTTAACGATGGAAGACCTGTCTGCGCGTTGTATTAGAATCAACCCAGAATACGCCCCTTCCGTTTCTTACCTCTCAATGATTGAACGTGGAAAGCGGGTGCCAAGCATCGATATGCTTGAAGTGATCGCGCAGGTCTTTCAGAAAAACCCAACGTGGTTTCTCGACGATGAATCAGAACAGCAGGCCATTGCTCCCGACAAAGGTAATCGTGGCGGGATTAGCGGTATGGCTCTTGAGCCTAGCTTTCTTTTCTCCAACGACATCCTGCAAATCGCGATACCAGAGATGTTGTCACAGACCGGTATATCGGGCCGTCAGTTCGCACATCTATTGATTAGAGCGCATCAAGAGAGCCACCAGAACCACTTCCCTGACCTTGAGCGCGCCGCTGAAGAGGTAGGCCTAAAACGACTCAACCTTAGCATAGAAGACCTGATAGACATCGCTAGAAGCCTTGGAATCAATATCCGCTGGGTAACACGCACACCACAAGACGTGGTCGATGAGCTAGGAATCAATGCCAAGCAGTTAGTGACGTCGTTCTTTGAACCTCCTGGCACTATCTTCTTGAATGAAATCCTCAAAGAGTATCCAACGCGTTTGAAATACGACTTGTCGGTTTACATCGGCCATTGCATTTTGCATAGCAAAGAAGGACTAAAGAGTGTGTTATCGGTGGGAAATAACAACACATGGGACGACAACCAAGTATCAGGGTCTTCTCAACTCAACTCTCAAGATATTTTGCAAGCGTGGCGAGATTTTGAATCCAGCTTCTTTGCTGGTGCTCTGCTGTGCCCGAAGGTTCCTTTCAGACAGCTGCTTGACCGTACCGGTTATGAAATCGATGTCCACCAAAGAGCAGGGGTTTCCCCCTCTGTTGCGATGCGACGAATGACGGTAGTATCCCCCTACCCTCACTGGCACTACTTTGATGCTTATGGACCGGGGAAACTCAAGGCGGTATACCGCGGGAACGGGATTCCACTGCCTTGGGGGAATATGAGAACGGTGGCCGACCCATGTCAGCATTGGGCTGTGTTCCGTCGATTATCAGAGCCTCGTGCGGGTAGCTCAGCTCAAATCTCCATTTTAAACGTGGGTGACGAGCCAAGAATCTACTGTTGCGAATCCATCAACATGACGGATCCGGCGGGTAACAATCGCGTATTGTGTGCAGGCATAGACCTCAACCCTGCGATTGATGCCCAAGGCGGTAATTCAAGAGAAATAGCAGAGCAGCTAAAAGCTTCGTGCGTTGACAATGGAGGCTCTGTAGCGATCCCACGTAACATCAAGAAAGATCTCACGACCATCGCCAAGATTCTAAATATAAATTGGATTGAACGTGGGATAGAAACAGAGGCGAGGCTTATCTGCTCAAGAGGCGGAGAGTGCCCACGCCAACCAAGCTGTTATTCAAAGTGCGGTGAGAGTTAATAGCGAAACCGGTGGAGCATGGGCCTGAACACTCATGCTCTGCTTGTTTTGCTTAGCAAAGTTGAGCTAATTAGGGTTAATGGATAATTCGATTTGCTTGGTTTTGGAAGAAAGTAAGAAGTAAAACAAAAATAGAACCTCAAATTCAGACAAAAAAAAACCAATCACAAAAGGGTGATTGGTCATATATTTTGTGTGAACAATAAGGGTTCACTAACAACGTCAGTTGGCTAGGTGACCCTCGGCTTAAGAAGGGTCACCTCTAATAATGCAGCATACGTGCCAACTTTTAAATCACCTATTTACTACGCATCTGGACACGTATTAGCCGTAAATTCCTGTTTGTTTTGCAAACTGGAATTGCAAATTGCAAATATCAACAAAAACGCTAGTGATTATGTTGTTATTAAAAACTTATTAAAGACAGATTAACCTTGAGTTAAATTACTCTTTTTCAATAGATTCAATAAGTTTAACATCCCTTTCGACCTATCACTTTTCGATACCACACGCATAAAAAAACGCGAACATTGATCATCAATATTCGCGTTTATCTCAGTGCTGTTGCAGAGCGATTTAGGCTTTCAAGAAAGCAACACTCTGCTTATGGCACTAGCAGCAGAAATTCTTACTTCTGAGGCGCAGGCTTCGAACGAGATCGAGACGGTTTGTTCGCCGAAGGTCTGTTTCCTGAAGGCTTATTCGATGACTTACCTGGGCCGTAGCTGCCACCGTATCCAGACTTCTTCGCTTTGCCAGAGCCTGTCGGTTTACCTTGATTATTTTTTGAGCCCGAACGCCCCTGTGAACCCGAATTGCTTTGTGAACCTGAGTGGCTTTGTGAATTAGAGTGGTTCGAAGCTGGCTTCTTACCTGTATTCCCACGCTTGAAGTTACTGCCATTGTTTCTTACTGACTTCTCTTCACCCGCAGCAGCTGAACCGTTTTCAGCAGGCTTTCTAGCGTGTGTAGGTTTACGTTTTGGCGCAGAACCGGTACCTGGTACATGGCGCTTGTTCTTACCTGTAGGCTTATGACCGCGAGCGTTATCACCCGAACGTTGACCATCCACATGTTCACGTGGTTGTTTCGCTTTCTTCGGCTTTTTAGGCTTAATTGGACGCGTATCCAAACGCGACTCCGGAAGCTTGTTTACTGGCGAGAAACCTTCAAGTTCACGGCGCTCTAGCACTTGTTGAATTAGACGTTCAATACCGAACAGCTCACCAACTTCATCCGCACAAACCAATGAGATTGCTTTACCTACTTCACCCGCACGACCTGTACGACCGATACGGTGTACATAGTCTTCTGAAACGTGTGGAAGGTCGAAGTTAACCACTTGAGGCAGTTGTGGGATATCAATACCACGAGCCGCGATATCAGTTGCGACTAACACTCGTACCTTACCCGTTTTGAAGTTCTCTAGCGCTTTAGTACGAGCACCTTGGCTCTTGTTACCATGAATAGGTGCAGCAGTAATGCCTTGTTCATCTAGGAAGCGAGCCAGCTTATTTGCACCGTGCTTAGTTTTGCTAAATACCAACACCTGACGCCAATCATTGTCTTTGATCAGCTTCGCAAGCATTGGGCTCTTTTTCTTCTTATCGACTGGGTAGATACTCTGTTCAACCGTTTTCGCCGTCGAGTTTGCAGGGCTTACTGAGATTTCAACCGGGTTATTAACCAAGCCTTTCGCTAAGCTACGGATATCGTCAGAGAAAGTCGCAGAGAACAGTAGGTTCTGACGTTTCTTAGGTAAGAAAGCCAAGATCTTACGAATGTCACGGATGAAACCCATGTCTAGCATACGGTCCGCTTCGTCTAACACTAGGATCTCTAGTTGATCGAAACGCACTGCATTTTGGTTGTATAGGTCAAGTAGACGACCCGGTGTTGCCACCAGCACATCACTGCCTTTACGTAGTTTTTGCATCTGAGGGTTAATTTTTACGCCACCGAATACAACACTCGAAGTCAAAGGTAGATTGATACCGTACTTAACAACACTGCCATTCACCTGAGCAGCAAGTTCACGAGTCGGTGTTAATACCAATGCGCGCACTTGGTTCTGACGAACACGAGGGCCTTTTGATAGTAATTCAAGAATAGGTAGCGTGAAGCCAGCAGTTTTACCTGTCCCTGTTTGAGCAGCGGCCATAACATCTTTGCCCGTCAGGACAGCTGGCACGGCTTTCTCTTGGATTGGTGATGGCTTATCGTAACCTTGTGCTTCAATAGCTTTAAGGATTGGTTCTGAAAGGCCAAGGGAGGTAAAACTCATAGATTATTTTCTCAGTTGAATAACATTTAGTACGAGCGACAAATGATAAAAGGGTGTCGCTGCAGCTTTTGCTGATCAAATCATTGATACGGAGCAAAGCGCGGTATTCTGAGGCTTTTCCCCACATTCAGCAACTAAATTCTAATCGCAACTGAGATTCTTTCTAGGTTATCTGACGCTTCTGCTCGTACATTTTTTCATCAGCGGCTTTCAACAGGCCATCGACATCATTAAAGCTGTTGTCATAAATGACCCACCCCACACTGATTCTGAGATAAAACGAGTGTGCTTCATAAACCACTGGCGTTTCGCATATCGCGCCTTGTAGCTTTTGCGTAATGGTTGCCACGTGTTGCTCATCAATAATGCGTGGCAGCAGTACCAAAAACTCATCACCACCAATACGCGCAACAATATCTGAGATGCGCAGCATACTCTTGATTCGTTTGGCGCACTCAATCAATACCTTGTCACCTGCCGCGTGACCATAAGTATCGTTAATCGCTTTAAAACCATCAAGGTCGATATTCACCACGGCGAAAGTCTTCGTTCGCTGCTTCTGAACCGTTTTGAATGCTTGCTTGAGGCTATACATAAAGTAGCGTCGGTTTGGCAACATGGTCAGTTCATCATGCATTGAACGGCTATCAGCAATACGATAAAGGCGATAGATCATGAAGTAAGCGCCCATAAGAATCAGCATCAACCCATACCCAATCAGCCTAACACTATGGATTCGAGACCAAGGCACATCCATCAGTACGTGGTCGTTCCCCGATAACGCCAAATACCAACCTCCGTAAGGAAAGTTTACCTGTTCAGTTGTAAAAGCATTAGTAAACACATCTTCTGTTCCGTAGAAAACCTCGCCATTTTTACCAGCACTATTCGCCCCTCGAATGGCTAGGTTGTATTTGTTTTCAATCTTACCAACACCTACATCTTCTAACAGTGCATCTAAGTCGATAACCGCGCTCGATACGCCCCAATAGTTTTGATTAAAAGGAGGATCTCTAAAAATAGGGGTTCTTGTTATTAAGGCTTGCCCACCTTGGAACAGATCAAAAGGACCAGCAATAAAGGTGTTACCTATGTTGCGAGCAATCTCAACTGACTCCCATTGGATGGGATGGTTTCGATAATCAATGCCAAGGATCTGCTCATTGCCTTCCAATGGATAAACAAAATTAAGTACATCGTTTTCAGCAAGACCAATCAATCGAATGTGGAAGCCATCTCGAATAATGTTCTGAGCTATCTGATCCCAACCTTTTTGATCGCCATTAGGATTGATCGTTACAAGGGTTGAGAAGTTATTAAGGATATACATATCAGACACGATCGTCGCTTCTATGCGGGAGCGAATAATCGATAACTGCTTTTTAGCGACTGAATAGGACTCGTTCTTGAGGAAGGTTAATTGCTTGGCGTGAAAATACTCAATCGCACTCGCGACAATAAAGAAAAATAACAACGATAATAATTTGGCAGGCCACTGCTTGCTAAAACGACTTGGCATTCGAGAACCTCTAACACTTTTGTTCTGTTTACTGCCTTGAATCGGCTCATTTCTGGCTTGTTGTGTCAGTATGCCGACATGTTATTAAAAATCCACACTTTGAGTCTGGTCTACATTCATTATTGAGTCATTCATCACTGATAGCCAGTTAACTACCCTGATTATTCAATCAAAAAACCTAAATGAACCTTATAAAGCTTACATTGTATTGACCCAAGCCTTACATTAAAGGATTCATCGGTGTTATTTTATACTTACGAACAATCAGCTTGGTACCTTAAAAAATGAAGTTAAAGACCCTCACTCTGTGCACTTTATTATCTGCCTCTGTAGCCGTTGCGTTTCAAGCACAAGCTTCCTCTGATACATATGAGGCTGTTGACGTACAACAGAATAAGCAGGAAAAAAACGTACCAAACCTCCAATCACAAGCTGATTCTCTCGATACTCAACACCAATCTTTCAAACAATCAGCCGACCTGATTCGCACCACCTATGAAAGCCAACTCTTCACTCTCCCAGCGTTCAAAGAGGGTCACTACGGTTTACGTATGTATCGCCAAACATTGGACGACAAATACGCCGCAGCGGTATGGAGCGATATGGCCCGTGTCGCTAGTAAGCTCAGCAGCCTGTCGAATGATGTTCACACCATGGAGCAAATCGTCCTTTATTCAGAGAAACGTGTTGCTTCTTACGTCGGTGATGACGATGAGCGCAGTGTACGACGTTACAATATCACCAAGCATATGCCCGAATATCTATATCTAGGCGTTGATCTTCTTGGCTCTATGGCACGTGCCAGTGAATACGGTTTGGAACACAAGAACGATGCCAAGCTACGCGAAATCATTCGTCGCTATGACTTTTCTCGTTATGTAACCAATGAAGACATGGTGAAAGCGTGGGCGGCTCAACTAGCGAATCAAGTTTACTGGCTACGTCAGTTGGGTGAACAAGATGTGGTTGATGAGTTCGTCGATACCTTCAAAAAAGCGTATCCCGACGACAAGGACAAGAAGCTTTCAAGCCAACAATACGGTAATAAGATCTATGGCATGACACATGTCATCTTTGGTGATTCCGAATACTACCAACATCAAGTAAGCGAGCAAGAGCACCAATGGATCTACGATTACTTTAGAGAAAACATCGATACCATCCTACTGCGTGCAAAAGAAGATGTGATTGCCGAAGTTGGCTTGACCTTCCTACTTGCTGGCTTGGAAGATGATCCAGTAGTAGAGAAGACCCGCCTTGCAATCCAAGCCTCTATTGATAAGAAACACGGGATGATCCCTTCTATCACGGGTGACTTTGACCTTGAGTACGGCGAACATCGCAACGTATTGGCAATCATGCTACTCGATTGGCAACAAGTGAACGAAGCGCCAACGTTCAAGGGCAACCCGAAAGTGTTTAAAACGATTCCTTACGGGCTCATTGAAAACCAACCATTGAGTAGATAGAAACTCCAAGGTTTATCTACAGAATCTAAAAAGCCGCACACCTTTCGAGGCCTGCGGCTTTTTAATGTCTGTTACGTTACTACGACATCAATCCAAGAATAGTCGTTCATTAAGCTTCAGAAACGGCTTTGTTCATCACTATCGTGAAATCCCCTTCCGTGTAACCTTCAATCAAAGAGACATCGTCACACAGCGTTTTACAGAAGCGATAGACGCCTTGAGGATGATAACTCATCAAGGTATTACGCGAAGGATATTGGCTTGAATTGAGCAGATTAAAAATCACCGCCTGATTCGCTAGTCCAAACATACGAGTAATCATGTTAGTTAGGTAATCAGAATCGCGAGAGATATAGTTCAAAGAGCCACTGGCAATAACCACATCGTGCGCTTCTAGATTCATTTTACTCATGTCACCCGCCATAAACTTGCAGCGAGCTTCGGTGTAGTTTTGCTTGGCCTTTTTAAGAAAGTCGGCATGCTGGTCAACGCCTGTGTATGATTGGATGCGGTAGATACTATCGAGCAGTTCGAACAACTCTCCATAGCCACATCCCAAATCCAAAACACTCTTATTTTCAAAATCTGTCGCGCGTGCAATTACTTCGAAGCGACACAACTGGCTCTCTTCGTTGGTCCAACCTAGAGACTTTGCCCTATCCCCTTTCCAACGGTGGGTTTGCTTTCGGTGATACCAATACACCTTAAAACGATCACGCCAATGCATTACACGCAACTCAACCACATAGTCAGACTTGCTAGGCGTCAGAGTCGTTAGTAAATAAGCCACCGATCTTATAACCAATCGCATAACAAACCGCGGCAACGGTCACGAACACCAGTGCTGAGAAGAAGTACGCTGCCGATGCTGCTACACCTGCGCCCCATACAACACTAAATACTAAACCGAGATAAGCTTCTTTTGGCCACTGAGAGATAGGAAACTGTTCACCACCAGCAATAAGATAAACCAACGCAAATAAGCCAATGAAGGTGGTAATAAGACCGATGAGGACGCGCATGTTCATGGGAAGACCTTTGATTAATTGGACTTGGTTGCTTTTGTTCTGGTGAAAACCGATTGTTCTTAATCGAAGCCGAACGTTATTAATCGCAACCTAATGATATTGAAGTATATCGGATAAAACAGGCTTGCTCTATTACTCTTCCGAGTGAGCCTGAAACGCAATAGAAGCGGTGAGAGAAGTGGTAACTCCGAATTCACTTAACTAGCAGACACAAAAAAGCGGGCACCCTTCTTACGTAAACTCCGTAAGTAAGGTGCCCGCTTTTAGTGAATTTAGCTGTTTTTGCTAAACCTAGCTTAAAGCAGGATGAAGATACCCGCTAAACATGCACTCATTAGGTTTGCTAGCGTACCAGCAGCTACCGCTTTCAAACCTAGGTTAGCAACTTCAGCACGACGCTCTGGTGCCATTACGCCGATAGAGCCCAGTTGAATCGCGATAGAACCGATGTTAGCAAAGCCACATAGAGCAAATGTCACAATCACTTGGCTGTGTTCAGATAGCAGTGCTTTGTTCTCTACAAAGTCGATGAAAGCAACAAACTCGTTCATTACGATCTTCTGACCAATGTAAGAACCCGCCATTAATACTTCATCACTCGGAATACCGATTAGCCATGCTAGTGGTGAGAATAGGTAACCGAAGATTGCTTGCAACGTGATACCCGCAAAGCCGAACGTATCACCTAGGCTTTCTAAGCCTGTGTTTACCATGGCAATCACACTCACAAATGCAATCAACATAGTACCAACCGCCACTGCGACTTTCATACCGTTCATCGCGCCGCTAGCCAACGCATCAATCACGTTGCTTTGGTCAGCTTTATCTAGCTCAATGTGGTCGTAGTCACTCGGTGTGCTGCGTTCAGGAACGATGATCTTCGCCATTAACAAGCTACCCGGAGCCGCCATGAAGCTCGCAGCAATAAGGTATTTAAGCTCAACACCAAGGCCAGCATAACCACCAAGTACACTGCCAGCTACCGACGCCATACCACCTGCCATTACAGCAAACAGTTCAGAACGAGTCATAGACTTTAAAAATGGACGAATAAGAAGAGGAGACTCACCCTGAGAAAGGAAGATATTACCAGTCGCTACCAGAGATTCAGCTTTACTTGTGCCAAGCAGTTTTTGCACCGCTCCACCTAAGATTTGAATCACTTTCTGCATGATGCCTAAGTAATAAAGCGCAGAGATCAAAGCACTGAAGAAGATAATGATTGGAAGTACGCGAACCGCGAAAATGAAACCTTCAGTAGCAAGATCACCGAAAAGGAAAGCAATACCCGCGTCAGCAAAACCAAGCAGGCTAGAAACACCATTACTTAGACTTGTTAACGCTAACTGTCCCCACGGGAAGTACAAAACTAAAGCTGCGAAGCCGATTTGAAGTAGTAGTGCACGAATCACCGTTTTCCAGTTAATCGAAGAACGACTTTCAGATAGCAGGTACGCGCAAGCAATCAGTGCAATAACACCGACAAAACCAAATAGAATATTCATAATGTGTCCTAGTAATCCTTATAGAGTGAACATGAGCCAAGCGAATGACATCAAAGGAACAGGACAAAGAACCGCAAGCAAAACGCTACGCGATGAAGGGGCTAACAAAGTTAGCGACTGTAACAACGAGTTGTTCATGTAAAAAATCACCTTATACAAGCAGTGGAACGTAGCTGGTCCGGTCCGTGGGGTCATTCACATATCCATGTGACGGCTTGTATTGGCTAAGCACCGGCTTAAAACCGGAAGAGAAGTATAAACAGTTGATTGAGACTTTCATCACATTTTTTAACGCAAACGATCGCGCGGTCAAAAAACACACAAAGTCGAACTATTTACCGTGATAATTCACTTTATCAGCAATAAATAAGAGAAATAAAAACACCATTAAAACAAAAAGCCACATGAAGTGGCTTTTTCAAAATATGTTAGAAAGTAGGAATGACTAGTTTAGTAGTGCACTTTTCACTTCAGGATCTCGAAATATCTCTTCAAAGCGCTGTTTGTAGATCCGTTGCATCTCATTGATGATTGCACCGCCATCAGGCACATCATTCTCCCCTTGGAAGTTTTTGCTGAGTAGCTTCTTACCAGCTTCATCATAAATAATCACATTAACGTTGTACCAAGAATTGTCCGTGAACGCGTGAAAGTCATACTTCCATTCATTCAAGACGAACATCATTGATTTGTTGTCGAACGCTTTCATCTGCTCGGCAACCTTAGTGATATCCTCTTCCGGTGTCGTCTCAACAGACTCAACGGCAACTTGCTGTTTTTTCAAGCCTGCTACTAGTCTATCCGTTAAAAACTGAGACATTGGCTGCTGTGTCGCCGTGTTGTAGGTATAAGGAATACCTAATGAGCTGCGAATAATACCTTCGAACTTTGGCTCTTTATCGTGATCGAGAACGTATGGTCGCTTGTCGATCACAGCTATAGTCAGCGCTTTTTCTTGCGGAACTTCATTGAGTTGAGGTGCACTTTGCTCTGCGGTTAATACTGTCGCACAACCGGAAAGCCCTAGAGATACTGCAGCAAGCAGCAAACTGACGAGTTTTTTCATTAGATTTACCTATCTTATTGTTTTGAATAGGCTGTTCTAACAAACATTGCCTCGCCCCGTAAACATTCATCAAATCAATAATTTATATAATCTTTATTTCTATAAATTAGCTCACACATCAGGTTGAATTTATTGAGTCGTAAATCAATAAAACGCTAAGTAACAAGCCCTTGTAAATGAGAGTTATGAAATGAACGAAATATGTTCAACCCATGTAGATCACCAAGTAAGCTCTTAGTTAATTCTGTGTGATTATTAGCAGTTTTCTGTGCTCTACCTCATTTACCGTGACTTCAAGATTCATCTTAAGTTTAGATACGTATATACTTTGTAGGTATCTCACCAAATAATATCTATAAAATACGAATAGAGCTGATCAGATATAACAGCCTTGAGACTAAGAGAGGAAACACGTGAAGAAAATGGAAGCTCCGCACGATATGAACATTGGAGCTAAATTCAAAACAAATAGACACGGTTATGTGACAGTAGTTGAATATTATAATACTCATACTGTTATCGTCGCGTTTGAAAACACCGGAAATATTCGAGCTATCAGTGCGGCTAAATTACGTACAGGCCAACTAACTGATCGTTCGGTTGCTCCTGAGTCAATTATGATTGGCGAACAGGTTGAATCGGTTAAACACGGAATATTAACCATTACTCAAGTTGAGTCTGAAAATATTGTTGTGTTAACAAATGCTGACAATGAAGAAATTAGAATGCTATTGCCAGCAGTACAAAAAATGAAAGACAAAGTTGAAGATATTGATGAAGATAAACTTGAAGCATCAAAACCAACTTCTCTAAGCCAGTTAACTAAAAGAAGTAAAAAGACTAAAGACGTTAATAGCATGCTTAAGAAAATGCTTACCGATTACGGAAGATACGATTAATTCAACATTTAATCTTAGCTAAACCTTTCAAGATTCAAATTCTAATATCCAAATAAAGATCCTCCTCCCTATCTAAATAAAAGACGTTGCATATTCAAGTGAGAACTTAATTTGATCAAGATCCCACTCTGAATTTCTCGCGCAATTTAACGAGATCTGCGTC
Organism: Vibrio sp. 99K-1; assembly: GCF_013114585.1. Taxonomy (NCBI): domain Bacteria; kingdom Pseudomonadati; phylum Pseudomonadota; class Gammaproteobacteria; order Vibrionales; family Vibrionaceae; genus Vibrio; species Vibrio sp. 99K-1. The sequence continues at coordinate 57,242 of NZ_VTXF01000001.1, read as the reverse complement.
ACAATCTCATTTTGACTTTGTGACGCAAGTCTTATTGAGATCTCAATATTTCCATTAATATGCTCCCACACAATAAGAGAACGAAGTTTCTCAAACCTTAAAATCCAATCGAGACAAATATTATGAAAAAGATTCTTGTAGTTTGCGGTAACGGCCTTGGTACTTCTCTAATGATGGAAATGGCAGTGAAAGATGTGGCTAAGAAAATTGGTTTTGAAGCTGAAGTTGATCACGAAGATCTATCTTCTGCAGCATCAAGCACTGCGGATATCTGGGTTGCTGCAACTGACGTTGCGAATCAACTAAAAGAAGCGGGTAAAGAAAACATCATCAGTCTACAAAATATTTTTGACAAAGCATCAATCGAAGAACAACTAAAAACTTTCATGTAAGGTCAAAATTATGCAAAACTTTTTCGAGTTTATGCTTGGCTTATTAAAAGAGCCAGCAATCATGGTGGGTTTAATTGCTTTCATTGGCTTAGTTGCACAGAAAGCAGATATTTCTACCATTCTTAAAGGCACAATTAAAACCGTAATGGGTTTCCTAATTTTAGGTTTTGGTGCTGGTGCTCTAGTTGGCGCACTAAATAATTTCTCAGTAGTATTTACTGAAGCATTCGGCGTAAGTGGTGTTATTCCAAATAACGAAGCAATTGTGGCATTAGCACAAGAAGCATTCGGTTATGAAATGGCTCTAATTATGTTCTTCGCATTCGTTGTAAATATTTTATTGGCTCGTTTAACACCTCTAAAATATATTTTCTTAACGGGTCACCACACAATGTTCATGTCTATGCTGGTTGCAGTTATCCTGTCTACAGCGAACATTCAAGGTACAGCTCTAGTTGCAATTGGTTCGATCATTGTGGGTTCACTGATGGTTATCATGCCTGCACTTGCTCAGAAATACACAGAGAAAGTAATGGGTACCGATCAACTAGCGATGGGTCACTTCTCAACATTCTCATACCTAGTGTCTGGTTTCATTGGCAGTAAGTTCGGTGACACCTCAAAAACAACTGAAGACATTAATGTTCCTAAGAGCCTAATGTTCCTACGTGACACGCCTGTCGCAGTAGCAACAACCATGGCAATCTTCTTCATGTTTGCTTCGATTGTGGCTGGCGGTGAGTTCGTAGAAACCGTTTCAAATGGTCAAAACTGGGTTGTGTTCACATTCATGCAGTCTCTTGTGTTTGCCGGCGGTGTTTACATCGTACTGCAAGGTGTGAAGATGTTAATTGCTGAAATCGTTCCTGCATTTAAAGGTATCTCAGACAAGCTAGTACCTGGCGCAAAACCTGCTCTAGACTGCCCAATGGTATTCCCTGTGGCACCAAACGCGGTACTAATCGGCTTCCTTTGTTCTTTCGCCGCTGGCCTACTAGCAATGGCAGTACAAGGTGCACTTGGTTGGACAATCATTGTAGCGGGCGTAGTTCCTCACTTCTTCGTAGGTGGTGCGGCAGGCGTTTACGGTAACGCAACTGGCGGCCTACGTGGTGCGATTCTAGGTTCATTCACTCAAGGCCTATGTATCTCTTTCTTGCCTATGCTACTGCTTCCTGTTCTTGGCGGACTTGGCCTTGAAGCAACAACATTTGCTGACTTCGACTTCGGTGTGGTTGGTCTGATTCTAGGGTGGATTGTTTCATGAGTTTATTCGATTTAGTCGGTAACCAAGGCGTTATCATCAACTCTGAAGAAAACCTAACGGTTGATGCTGCGATTGATGTGACATGTTCAACACTACTAGCGAGCAACAAGATTGAAGCAAGCTACGTTGAAGCCATCAAACAAAAGCACAAGGACATTGGCGCGTACTATGTTCTAGCTCCAAAGATTGCAATGCCTCATGCTCGTCCTGAAGACGGCGTAAACGAAGCATCACTGCAGGTGACTGTATTCAAAAAAGGTGTTGATTTAGAGTCGGAAGATAACGGCGACGTTTACCTTTCCATCACTCTAGCGGCAATGGATTCAGATAGTCATATCCATACCATCATGGCGCTATCAGAGCTGTTCCAAAATGATGATGACATTGATGCTATTATCGCTGCAGAAACAGAGCAAGAGATCATCGAGATCTTAAAGCGATACTAACCTCGCTATATTGCCCCTGAGCGACCAAGCCCCCAAATAAAAAGCGATAGCCTCGGCTATCGCTTTTCTGTCTCTCTTTAATCAATACCAATTGATCAGCAAACTCGATTTATTGTCCTTACGGTTTACTGAGCCCTTGGTTTGATCATCTTAAAATCATAAAGACCGTCGTTGGCGGCTCTCTCCTTGAACAACAACTCCCCGTTATAAAACGTAAAAGCGAGCAAATCACGCTCATATTCATAAATATAAGCCACAGAACCATCGTTATTGATAATGCGGTCGGGCTGCCCTAGTTTCTTCGTCACATCTTCAATATTCGCTTGTCGATCGACAAGTTGTTCTAAAACCGCTTCATCGTAACCATCTTCATCCATACAACCTGATAAAGCGGCAACCAAAGCTAGCAGTATGATTTTCGTTCTCAACAGCTTATTCCTTGAATGGTTTTTACAACCATATCAGTAGCCTTGCTACATCACTGTAAGTTATTGTAAACGCGCAACTAAAATGAGAGAGGATTAGAGCTGCTCTAAGATGATCACGTTTCGTAAACCGGGTAAGCCCACTTATCGGTTGATAGCTCAAAGCAATACTGAGCGTGCTTCTTCAAACACTCAAACACTTCGCGGTCGAGCTTATGATTCTCAACGTGCTCAGTCAAAATCGCCATCGTCTCTTCCAGTGTCATTCCCTTTCGATACGGGCGAGATTGGCTCAATGCTTGGAACACGTCTACAACGGCTACAATTCGACTGGGCTGATCCAATTCTTCTGCTGTTTTACCCATTGGATAACCAGAACCATCTAGCCTTTCATGATGATTCGACGCCCACTCACAAATCTGAGGTGAACTAAACAGCTCCTGAAGTGCGAACCGTGTATCTGTCGCATGACGCTTAATGCAGCAATACTCTTCATCGGTGAGAAAACCCGGTTTATGAAGAATATCACCAGGTGTTTGTAACTTGCCGATATCGTGTACCAAACCAGCTAAATAGAGCTTACGCTGCGTTGTATATGAGTAACCCAATTGCTTGGCGAGATACTCTGAAAGCTGCCCTACCTTCAACGAATGCTTAAAGGTAAACGAGCTCTTGGTATCCACCACATTGGCAATAAACTCAGCAAAAGCGACCGTTTCATCCAACGACATCTGTTGAGAGAAGAATGGCACGGGCTCAAAATTGTCCCTCATGTTTTCGATGTAAGGGATCTCCATCGAGAACCAGAAGTCGTCCAAATCGACAAGCTCACACATATGTTGCACAAGGTTAGTTTCGAACATCTCATCTGCTTGTTCAGTCAAGCGTTCGATAATGCTCGCTTTACCATCAGGAGTAAGGTTGCCATAGCGATCGGAAGACGTAATGCCATAGAGATAATCAACCCTATCGGCAAGCATGACAATGGCGGCTAGCTCTTTCTCTAATTCACTAATAGGTAACGCTTTAAGCTCCACCCAAGGGGTGTGATGATAAAGCACTGGTTTAGAGAATATCGAAAGTACGGGACACTCTTTTAAGATTTGGTAGCCTTTCTGACAATGATGGTGGGTGGAATCAGGAACAAAACCTGAGACCAAACTGAGCTGTTCATCAATTTGGGATACACCACAGTCGTGAATGAGCCCCAACGAGAACGCAAGCTGTGCTTGTTCCTCTTCCCAACCCACACTCAGGGCACAGCGGTAAGCGATATAACCGACTCGTTGCCCATGATTTTTGCTTTCAAAACCTACGTTATCAAGCGCCTTAGCTATACCAAATAGAGCCTTTCTAAGGTCTACGGTTACGTCTTGGCAATGTTGATTCATTACTTAAGCCTAGAATTTTTATTGTTCTTATATATTTAGGCTGCCAATACTAATGCATAGTTAATGTTTATATACACAACTAATGTAAGGTTTAATGAGTTTCGTGATAGATCTAACGTATCACGGAAAAATCGTGCTACAAATGGTTGCATATTAAAAAACATGCGACATCATGTTTTGCCGACTAAAATCCACTCAACTGAAAAGTCAAAAAAGGAAATGCATGTTTAAAACAGTTATCGATGACGAATTGTCTATTGCTTTGGTTGAAGAGCGTTTCGCCTCTCACTATGCGGAAATCTCACAAAGTCAAAATGAGTATTTAAGTCAGTGGCTTGTATGGCCGCCACATTGTAAAACCGAACAAGATTTTAGGCTCTTCGTGCAGCGCTCACTACACGATTACGCAGAAGGTAAAAGTATGACCTGTGCCATCGTGTACCAAGACAACATCGTTGGTAACTGTAGTTTCAATACCATTGATCATGATATGCAGAAGGTAACGATAGGTTATTGGCTGTCTGAACCATACCAAGGAAGGGGAATTGTCACGCGTGTGGTTAAAAAGCTGATTGATATTGCTTTCAATGAGTTAGATATGGAGAAAGTTGAAATATCTGCCGCCGTCGAGAACCAAAGCAGCCGCAAGGTTTGTGAGCGCTTACAATTTAATTTAGAAGGTATCATTACTCGTAGCGAGAACTTGAACGGTCGTATCGTTGATCACGCAATCTATGGTCTCCACCGTTCAAAACAGTAGCCGTTTCTGGTTAAGAAGCCACGGTTTAAACTATTGGGTGTCAGTTCAAACCATGGCTTTTGTTTTTCCTAAGCGAGTGTAGGCTCAATAAAGATAAATAACGGTTAAACCGCCTTAGCAATCACAATCGTGAACTTAGCCCCACCATGAATGCTACCATCGATCTTGATACTCCAACCTAACTTCTTCGCCGCAGAGTTTGCAATGGCAAGCCCCAATCCAAAACCACCGGTTGAAGCGCTTCTGCTCGAGTCTAAGCGAGAAAATGGAACAAAGACTTCATCACGACGCTCCTCAGGAATACCAGGCCCATTGTCCTCAACGACTACTAGCCAGCTTTCTGAGTTTTCATCTAAAGTCAGCCAAACATGGTCTTTAGTATAGTTGCCAGCATTCTTAAGGATGTTATCAAACACCAAGCGAGCCATTGAGCAATCACACTTAATCGTACAGTCTTGATTCACCTTTGATTCAAATGTCACATTGTCCAACTCAGAATAACGAATCCGGTCTAAACAATATTCAAGTAAACTCGCTCTTACTTTCACCAACTCGAAGAAGGAATTGTCCATAACATTTAACTTCGAGAGCATAATGATCTCTGATGTGAGCTCGTTGATATCGTCCACGTAGGTATCAATATCATCAAAAAGTGCTTGATGCTGCTCAGGCGCTCCTCGTCTCAGTATGTCAGTAGCTAACTGTATTCGGCTCAACGGAGTACGAACTTCATGGGGAATTGCTTGAGCAAATATATGGCTCTCTTTCACCTTGCTTTCTATCTCTTCAGCCATGCAATTAAAACTGCTAGCCAACTCGGAAACAGGATGAATATATTCAGCCTCAGAACGCGTACTCAGTTTACCTTTACCAAACTGTTTCTGCTTCTCAACTAACGACTCAATTCTCTCTTGAAAGCCTCTAACCGGTAAGTAAACACTAGCTCCAATCGCAATGATGACCGCGAGCAGAAGTCCAATTAAAAAGTGTCGCTCTGAATCCTCATACCATTCAATTTCAGGAGAAAAGAAGTCCCCTACTTCACAGAATGCAAAGCTAAACTTGGAATTCGGCAGTTGGTACACAGCCGAGTACAAGTTGTTTTCGCTAAGGTAAATAGGCACACCATTTAAGATGGTGTGTAACTCACATCGTTGACAAGGAGGTTCTCCCGACCAATTCTCTAACAGGCGTAAATTGAAAATAAAAAACTGTTGGTGACCTGTTCTATCGAGTTCCTTGTAGAGCGAATCTTCTTTGTCGCGATGCTGGATATACTGCTCAACAAAGTACAACCCATCATTGAGAAAGGTCTCAATCTCTGTTCTTCGCATATGTCCTTCACCAAGGTGTAGGAACAAAAATATTGTCGCCGACATCCCTGTAACAATACCAAGGTAGAGCCGAGCAAACATCGAAACAGAGCGAAGCTTCTTTTTAATAAATTTAAGCAACCAGCATATACCCCTTATTACGTACAGTGCGTATTAACTGTTTGTCTTTTGCATGGACGCGCAGCTTTCGGCGTAAACCAGATACACGCATATCAATCGAACGATCGTTAAACGCGTAATCTATTCCTCGGAATAGCTGGCAACATTGGTCTCGGGTAACGACTTGGCAAACATTCTTAACAAGAAGGTTCAAAATCTCAAACTCTGCGGATGTGAGCTTCAAGTTTTGTCCGTATAAAGTGGCACTTTGGGCAGCGTTATTGATGACGATCTCACACTGGTTTTCCGGCACCGTTTCCGCCGTTGTTATAACCGGCGTTGCACGTCTCAACAGAGCTTCGATTCGGGCCAGCAATGCATGACCTCGTATCGGCTTAGCCACATAATCATCAGCACCGAACTTAAATAAGCTTACTTCACTCATTTCATCAGCAGAGGCAGTCAGCACTAAGATCATTCCATTGTAAAACTCACGAGCCTCTCGGCAGATTTGTGCGCCACTCATACCTGGTAGCATAAGGTCCAACAGCACTAAATCAGGTTCAATACTTCGGATAGCTTCAAGTGCCAAGTTTCCCTCATGAACGACGCTCACTTCATACCCTTCCGCCTCTAGGTAGAGTGTGGTTAAACGAGCGATCTCTTGGTCATCTTCGACAATGAGTACTTTGGTTTTCGACATATCTATCACCAGTATTTATTAAAAGCGTGGGCAGTATATATACTGGTCATATATCATCAATATTGTTATTAGAGTCAAGCCTTTACCGTACGCAAAACATAATAATCATATTTGTACATCTACGTTTACAAAATTAGACAACAGGTCGTCTGTAAGCTCCGATTTATATAGGCTCCGCAAAATGACACCGATTGCATTTAATGTCGTATCCCATCGTAATCGCTTACACTTGCTTTATTTTCTTACCCACACTTACATTAAAATTGTTTACAAAAAACAATCAAATCAACCATCTTTTAACCAGTCACACTGCAGTTTATAAAACCAAGGAATAGACCCCGTTTAGATTTAAAAACCAAAAAGTTCGACTGACCACTAAAGGAAACCGATTACCTGTTTCACTCATCAGCACTTTCTTTTTTTGCTCCCCCATTCCTTCCTATAAAGTCATTACCACTTCAAGTAACATTCACAATATCAATAGATGGCTTTGTAATTTGTCATTTAATCACTCCTTAGAGGGACCCTCTTAAAATGAATAAACCGCTTTCGCTGTTACTGGCTACGTCTGCTTTATTTTCAGTACCTTTACTTGCTGATACGGATAAGCAAGAAACGATAAAAAAGATTCAATCTCAGGTAAGTTCTTGGATTGATATTCAGGTCGCTCCGCAAAGCAGCATTATTCAAAAAATGGTCTTTGACTGTGAATTTTATAGCGCAACGCCTTATATCAAGTCTCCAGATGGTAGTGAAAGCAGTTCAGGTTCATACCGTTTCTACTCACAAAAAGGTGTATTAGGTACCGTCACTGAACCGTTTACGACTCAGCCACTGCCTGAATTAACCATGTGCTTAAAAGAAGATTTCACCCTAGCGAATCAAGACCAAGCGCAACTTCTATTCGAAGCTATCGAAACGGTCTATCCAAATCATTCTATGTTTGATGAGAACTTCCCAAAGGAAATCATAAAGAAACCAAATGGATGGCATTTTATTGATGGTGAAATCTTCGATGATAAAAAAGGCTATATCATCGAGACAACTCCGGAAGGGAAAGTGACCAAGATCATCCGCTCGTTAAACCTATAAACACACCTTTCTCACTAATATGGAGAGGGTTTGATTTGTATTAATAAGTCACCGAAGTAGGCCTGCCTGCTCGGTGGCATCGAACTAAAACTTCCTCACGTAGAGTCCAGCATGATGACAAGTTATCAATCTTTCGAGTACCTAAAGTGCCCTATTTGGATATATGACATCGATAACAAAAGAATCACATGGGCAAACCAAAGTGCTCTTCCTTTGTGGGAGGCAGAATCTTTGTTTGAACTGACGTCACGCGACTTTAGTGTCGAGATGTCAAAGGCAATAGAGGCGACTCTCGAAGAGTATCAAAGGCAATTTCTACGTGGTGAAAACATCAAAACATGGTGGAACTTCACCCCCAAATACATAGCCAAACGCGCACTATGCCAGTTTTCCGGCATTCCTTTACCTGATGCTCGAACGGGCATGTTAGTTCAAGTTGTTGCCGAAGAAGGCAGCCTTAAGCACGATCTCGCTTACTCAGACGGAGCGAACCTTTCTCTATTATGTGACAGTTCAGGTAAGATAGTAAGCACTAACTCCGCGTTTAATCAAAACTATGGCTCACCGTTTGCCACCCTCTCCGATTTTCTTTCCAGCGAAGAAACCGCAGCTCATTGGCTATTTTCAGCACGAACGGGGCAAGAGATCCTAGAAGAAGTGAGCTGTACAATAGGTGACAAAACCCATCACTTTGACGTTCAAGGCAAGTGGCTGTTCGATAAGAGCGAGCTACTGTTAGACCTAACCTGTACCACCAAACAAAAAGAAAAGCTGATAAAAGCCAGGTACAACGCGGAGCACGATTACTTAACAGAACTTCATAACCGTAGAGGGATCAACAACTTACTGCAAACCAGCATTGCCTACCGCTCCCCTTTTGAGTTGATGTTTGTTGACCTTGATGGCTTTAAGCTGGTCAATGACACCTATGGGCATAGCGTAGGAGATCAGTTGCTAAAACAAGTCGGTGAGCGCCTAAAACAACTAGTTGATGAAACCTGCATGATTGGTCGCTTTGGTGGCGATGAGTTCATCGTGATCGCTCACGCCTGCCGAAATCAAAACATTCCTCTGCTTTGCACGCGCATTATTGATGCACTAAACCGAAGTTTTCATATCAGTGGAATCGGTACTCTGTCTGTGGGTTGCAGCGTAGGTACTGCAAACTTTCCAGATAACGCCATAGACCAAGAGTCCTTACTAAAACAAGCGGGGATGGCAATGCACATGGCAAAAGCTAACGGACGTAACCGCTTCCAAACTTTCACCCCGAGCTTAGCTCGTGCGCTTCATCGGAAAGTAGAAATTCGCCATCGCTTAGCTCGTGCCCTAGAGAATGAAGATCTCGCACTCCATTACCAACCGATCATGGATACCAGTGGCGATAAAGTGAAAGGCTTCGAGGCACTGCTTCGGTGGTCAGATAAAGATTTAGGGGACATTAGACCTGACGAGTTTATCGCTCTAGCAGAAGAAACAGGTCAGATTGTTCCACTTGGAAAGTGGGTGCTCAACTCCGCGCTTAAGCAGCTATCCATTTGGCACCGAGAATTTGATAACCAACTAACGATGAGTATCAACATCTCGAGTATTCAAATGCATGCAACCTTTGCAGACCAACTATCTGCAATGCTCAACTTCTACAATATCCGACCTCAGAGCATCGCCCTTGAGATCACTGAGTCATCCATGATTTTCAAACATGGCGAAGTTAGACAAGCATTGTGCGACATTGCCAAGTTGGGTGTGGAACTGCACCTGGATGACTTTGGTACTGGTTACTCTTCTCTATCTATGTTGCATGACCTACCTATTAGTACCGTTAAGCTTGATAAAAGTTTTGTGCACGGGTCACACAAAGGCAGCAAAGCCATTGTTCAAGCAACCCAAGCTATCTGTGACAAGTTAGGGCTAAAAGTGGTCGCGGAAGGTGTTGAGACAGAAACGCAGAAGGACTTCTTGGTCGACTGTGGTTACCAATATCTGCAGGGATTCTTGTTTAGTAAGCCTATCCCTTCAAATGAAGTCGAAAGCCAGTTCTTATTCCTTCGATAAGTCGGTGCTATTCACTTGAAATAGCGAGTAAACAATAGTGGTGAGTATAGACTCAAGCATCGTGTATTTGGCCTAACAACCTGCTTGAACATATCGATCTTTTAGCACCCGACGACAGTATGTTTCTAACTCATAAAATCTTGCCTTCGTCTCAATATTTCAGCTATCTATCCGCTCTTTATGTCAATTCTTGTTCAGCTCAAATGTGACCTTTTGTCGACTCATATTTGAGCTTCGATATTTTGTAGACTGATTTCGTCCATACAAAATGAGAAAGAGAATCATGAAAAAGAACCACTTAGTCTTACCAGCCATCGCTGTCGTTACAGCTTGCTTACCATTGTCTGCACTCGCAAGTGACCGCGACAACTCTATTGAGGCCGGTGTGACATTTATTGGGAATCAAGAGCTAGCAACCTTTGGCTATAGTAAAGCCCTATCGAATAATATTGTTGTCGGTGGTGGCTTTTCATTAGGCACGGAAGCGGTAGATTTGGACGAGCCAAACTCACAAGATGCATGGGGCTTATATTCCAACATTGGCTACCGATTTGAAATTGCCGAGTTTGATATCATCCCTAAGGTTGGTATCAACTACTTAAATGCCGATGTGGAATCGGGAAACGCTTCTTTCAACGACATCAATATCGATAATGTTTATGGTTCAGTGGGCGCCACAGTGAACTGGCGTATGATAGGTCTTACGGTGGATTACGGAAAGATCAATGATTCAGCAATGGTACCCGACGGTTCAGGTAGCACCAAACCATTCGAAGAAGATGTCGTACGTGTTACAGCAAGCTTCAACTTCTAACCTTTAGCTTTCCACTTATGTAAAAAGAAAAGCTGTCAAAAAATGGCTTAAAAGGAAGCCTAACAAGGAAGTCCGCAAAAGAAAGTCGACAAAAGCTCCTATTAGCCTGCCTAATTAGGGGCTTTCTGTTTGTAAAGCAATCAATAAGGGTGAAATTTGATTTAAACCTTTAATATAACAAGGTTTAATTTGAGTGCTAGATATTATACGAACCTGACTCATATCGATTCAAAATATCTCCTAACAAAATAGAGTGCAAACACCAACCAAAATCAGAACAATCATGGAATCAATATCACAATTTACACTTGCATCTAGACCTAAAATTAGCCACGTCCTGAAAAATCAAATTCAGATTTATTTTTAATCAATAAAAATTAGCAGCCATGATTTAAAGCCTATAAAAAAACCACTAATGATATTCCTATCAATACAGTTAATTTAAAAAATAAATAGATATAAACCAGAAATTAAATGATATTAATATCATCCTAAACCTAGTTATTAAACTTTATCCTGAAAATTTATGATAAATCTACCTCATAAGTAGACATCAAAAACACCACGCCCATCAATATTAGCACTACCTAAAATTGCAGCTGAAACCGCCGATATAGAAGCTGACAAATGGATAAATACCAAAACAAATGGATAAATCCCCCTTGTCTCTTGTAAAACCACGGCTTTCATTTATAAATTCAACTTTTGGGTGAACATCTCTACAACCTTTCATTACAGCCCGAATTCTGCGATTAGTATCAACATCTTGAGAGAAATGGTGACATTTTAGTTATGTTATTTAGAACGGACTCTTGGGTTGAATGACAATCCCAGCCACACATATCAATCACACAAATATAATAACTATCGCTTAGGAGTTGAGCTATGCACTGTTCTTTCAATATAAATAACAATAATGAAAGCTTGCAACTAATCTATAATGAAGAAAAAATATATATAAAGAGAGACAGTAATAAGATATCAGAGGAAACTCTTAATAGTAAAGAGAGTTTTGTCTTCAAGTATTTAATTGAAAATGCTTCAATTTCAAATCCTCAATCTGCCCGAGATGTTGAGGAGTCATTTAAATTACATTTTGATGAAGAGTTTAGTTTATATGCATTAAAAAACATTATCGCTTCTATAAGAAAGAAGTACCGAAACCTATGTAAGAAGGCAAAGGTTGATAATAATAGCGAACTCATTTCCAATCTCTATAAAGTCGGGTACTTCATTGATCTCGACAAAAGCTCAGAAAACCGCATCGCCCCCAAGCACAACATCAACCAGTTCAAACCTAGCCAGATAATGATGCTAAAGTTGATGCTCAACACTTATTACAAGGAGTTGATCAGGTCTCTGATAACCGTACTCACTGTGACTTCACTCTCTCTATTCGTTGTCTACTTTTTCCAAATCCTTTATACAACGAAAATTGCTAATGAATACAGCGAGAACACCAAGCACATAGCAGAAGAGGTAACGGATTACGGCTGTGATAGCGCGGGCGCGGTACACTCGTTAAGGCACTCGCTTAACCTCGATTCGGTGGTTATGACTACACCTTATGGTTCATGCTACATCTCTAAGAGTCGTTCTCAGTATGTTGAGCTCGATCAGATTGATGATTTTTACGATAGTGCTGATTTTGTTTATTCTCGTTTCAGTAACCCTGAAAATAATACCAAGCTAACGGTTCGTATTTCCAAAGGTTCTATTGAAGCGCGTTACAGAAACTCATTACTGCCTCTGCTGGTTGATTCCGTCTCTATTCAAAAGAATGGCTACTACATTCTCAACCTTGGCAATAACAGCCAGTCAATTTACACCTCACCACTACCAAGCGGTGCTACCATCACCTTCTATAGTGACGATATCATTGCACTATGGGGCGTGCTGTCACTATTGCTCGCAATCCTACTCTATCGCTCTTATATTCTAGGGTTCTTTATCTATCTCTTTCGCTGGAAGCACATCTCGTTTGAAGAAGAACCAATCATCAATACAGAAGACAACACCGTTTTATACTACGAGTTGTTGTCTCGGGTACGTAATGTCGGTGTTCTTAGCTTTATTAATACGATGAGACGCACCAACCTACTGACTTTTCATACCATTTTGCTTATTGAAACGGTAAGAAACGCCAAGTTGCACAACAGCCACGAGATCTATGGTGTCAACGTATGCCCGAGTGCGTTAGTAGGGAATAATTTTTCCAAACTCAAAGAGCATTTGGACGCAATGGAAGCGAATGAGTTTGTCGTCGAGATAACGGAGTACTCAAACATTGGTTATGGCTGTGAAGTCATCGATAATATCAAAGCGATCAAGAAGCTCGGGATCACCATCGCCTTGGATGATTTTGGCACAGGTAACAACAACATCGAAATCATTAGCGTGATCTCCCCCACCTACCTGAAACTAGATCGCTGTTTCGTTAAAGACATTGAATCAGGGGAACATCAACAAGGTGTACTACTGAACATCTCTGAAATTGGCCGCTTATCAAACATCACGATGATTTATGAGGGTGTTGAAACGCGCAGACAACAGTACATATTGTGTCAATTGGGCTACAACTTGCATCAAGGTTACCTTTATAGCCGCCCTCAAAGTACAACGAGCTAACCTCTTGTAAACGCTTAACCGTATCAAGGTACCTGTGGACTCAAAGTCATCGATTGAATTAAGCGTTGTTGCACTTGAGGCTTTCAGAGTTCACAGGAAAATAGGCGTCTAGTAATCCTTTAGCAGTCAGTGGCTTATCAAAGTAATAACCTTGTAGTAAGTCACAATGGTATTGCTGCAACTTTTCCATCTGCTCAGGGGTCTCTACGCCTTCTGCCACGACTTTCATCTGGCAAGAGGCGCCAATATCAATAATGGCTTTTACCAAAGTCTCACTGTGCTGACTGGAATTCAGTTTGCCGATGAAAGATCGGTCGATCTTTATCTCTGTGATTGGAAGAGTATTAAGGTAGTTGAGTGATGAAAAACCGGTACCAAAGTCGTCAAGCGAGATACCAAACCCATAATCTCGGAGCCTTCTCAGTATCGGCTCGACGATATGCAGGTCTTTAATTAGGATATTTTCCGTCAGTTCAAGAGTCACTCGCTGAGGAGCAATGCCGACTTGTTCCACTAGACAAATCACCTTCTCGTCAAAACCAAGTTCGAATACCTGCTTGGGGGACACATTCACCGATACACACACAGCCCCAGGTCTGTTTGGCATCAAGTTAAGGGTGTCTTCACATGCTTTCCTCAACACAAATTCACCAATCTCGTGAATTTTTCCGACTCGCTCTGCCGCAGGAATAAAGTCTAACGGAGACACAAAACCAAGTAAGCTATTGTTCCAACGACACAGCGCTTCAACCCCTTTGAGCTGTTTGGAGTGAGAGTCCACTTGAGGTTGATAGAACACGCTGAACTCGCCGCGTTCTAAGGCGGTTTCTAACTGCTTTTCAACCGCATAGTCATACTTCACCTTTCGATTGATCACATCATCGTAAAACACCGCATCACCTTTGTTCGACTCCTTTGCCTTGTAGAGAACAATGTCCGCTTTGGTCAGTAACTCTTCGACTTCCGTACCATCATAAGGGTACATAGACACGCCTGCCGAACACCGTGTAGAAACGCTTGTCCCCTTGAGATTAAAGGATGGCTTGAAGACATCTTGTATTTGTTGAACCTTCCGCTCAGCTTCAATAAGATCTTGAATGCTTGGTAAACAGAAAACGAACTCATCCCCTCCAAAACGAGAAACAACATCGTTCTCTCCTAAAATCTCTTCAAAGCGCTTACCTATCTGCTTGAGCAGTTCGTCTCCACTCGCATGACCAAATTGATCATTGATACGCTTAAAGTTATCTAAATCAACAAAGACTAACGCCACCAGCTTACCCTCAAGTTTTGAGTGAGCAATGGCACGGCTAACTTGAAGCTCTAGTTCAGAACGATTGGGGAGTGCCGTCAACGAGTCGTGTTTTGCCATATGCTGTAATCGAAGGCGGCTGCTTTGGATTCGGCTAAAATCGTCTGCGATTCTCTGCTCCATTTGAGAGAAGCGAGTGGATATTCTTCGACTAATAAGGGCGCTGATGAAAATACAGCTCATCGTCACCAACACACTCAATATAAGAACAAGACCAAATTCGTTACGCGATTCAGCTAACAACTCATTTTTTCGTTTCTCTATCGAGGCGTTGACATTATTCAAGTACACGCCTGTACCGACGATCCAATTCCAATCACCGACCTTTTTGACATAGCTACTTTTAGGGCCAATAACGCCATTTTTATCAGCGGTAACATAATCAACGAATCCACCCGCTTCAGACTGAGTGAGCACATCATGTTGAAAGATATCTCCCAGATCCTCATAAACATTGAGCTCCTGACCAATAAGGATTCGATTTGCGTGGAGTAAGCTGTCACCATTTTGTTCAAAAACAAACAGGTAGCCATTGTCGCCCACCGTGACTCTCGACAATATCTCTAGAATCCTTTGATAGCTGGCTCGTTTCACATCATCCAAAGACACCCCCGTACCAAAGTACCAGTCAAAGGGCTCGAATCGGCGAATATAGGTCAACTTCTCATAATGAGTACTTTCGATATATGGCTTATCTAAGTCTCGCCCCTCTAGCTCTGGGCGCGGAACGAAATATCGAGAAAAAGCCCCATTACTCTGCTTAAGAAGTTCAATTTGCTCCTTAATTACCGCTACACCTCGCCTGTCAGTAGTTTCTAGCTGGTTGGTGTTTTCAATTTCCGGAAGCCGTGGATGAACGAGTGACGTACCCTGCATGTCATAGGCGTAGATATAGTCTTGTTTTTCAGCATAACTCAGCTTTCTGATCTCATTTAAAATCAGTTGTTTAAGTTTGTCTTCTGGCAGGTGTTGGTTCGAAGAGTAGATATTTTGAGCCGCAGTGTATGCCCTATCTAACCGTCGAGTAATGCGCTTTTTAACTTCATCTTCAACAAGGCGTTGAGTGTGTGTAATTTGCTGAGAAACCTGAAGCACCTGCGCCTCAATAGAGCCTTTTTGGGCGGCAATATAGTCGGTTCGAATTAACTCAACCAACGCCTTAACCTTTTGATTCACACTCTTGAACATCGCCATATTCAAGATGATCGCAGAAAAGATGATGATGGTTATTGGCAAATACTTGGTAAACCAGACCAATTTTTTGTCATTAATGTGCAACATACGAACTCAACACCACAGTACGGAGTTCCATATAGTAACGTTATTTTTACTGAACATCCAACCATAAAAATATTCTATTAATTTTTATAAAAGTCTTGCCAATACGAATAAAAAGGTTAGTGTTATACACATGTATATCACCATACAGTTTTAATTATGACCGAATGGAAAGACGACCAACCGATCTTTAGGCAGCTTGCCACTAAGATCAGCGACCAGATTCTGCAAGGTATTTGGCTAGAGCAACAGGCCCTGCCCTCTGTGCGCGCTGTTGCTGCTGATCTTAAAATCAACCACCTTACCGTCATGAAAAGCTACCAGTTACTGGTTGATGAAGGCTTGGTTGAAAAGAAACGAGGCCAAGGCATGTATGTAGCCGAAGGCGCACTGCAAAAGTTGAAAGAGTCTGCACACCAAACGTTTATTAACACACAGATCCCAGCCATCGCTGAGACGCTAGGCATCATTGATATGAGTGTCGAAGAACTCGTGAAACAGCTAGAACAACATATAAAGGACAAGTCATGAGTACTTTACTTTCCGCGAAAAACGTCACTAAAGCTTATTCAAATCAAGTGGGTGTAGAGAACATCAGCTTCGAACTAAAGCCAGGACAAGTACTAGGTTTACTTGGTCACAATGGCGCTGGTAAATCGACTCTCATCAAATCACTGCTTGGTGGGCATAACTATCAGGGTGAAATCGAAGTCAACGGCTACCACCCAATCCACCAGCACGCAGAGCTCATGCAGCACTTATCTTATATCTCTGATGTCAATGTGCTGCCTGAATGGATGACCATCAAACAGCTGCTTCGTTACACTGAAGGTGTCCACCCGAGTTTCAACCGACAAAAAGCCGAGCAAACTCTGAGTCGCACGAACATTAAACTCTCTTCCACTATCAAGCAGCTCTCTAAGGGGATGAAAGTACAAGTTCATCTGGCGATCATCATTGCCACCGACACTCAAGTGTTGATTTTGGATGAACCAACACTCGGACTAGATTTGATTTACCGTGATACCTTCTACCGTCACTTGTTGGAGTGGTTCCACGATGGTGAGCGCGCGATGATCATTGCTAGCCATGAAGTTTCTGAGATCGAACATCTACTGACAGATGTACTTATTCTCAAACAAGGCCACTGCGTGCTGCAGAAAAGCATGGAAGCGATAGAGAGTGATTATTTCATCATCGAAGTAGCAAACAGCCACTCAAGCGACATCCAAAAATTGAAACCACTGACCTCACAACCGGGCTTAGGCACAACGAAATGGTTATTGGAAGGTCAGTACAGACCACAGGTTGAATCACTAGGGAACATCTACAACGTTGGTCTGGCTGACCTATTCCTTGCAACACAAACGGAGAAGGCATAATGCACCCAAGTTTTTACATGCTAGAAAAAGAACTTATCGAGCACAAAATCAATACTCGATTGCCTCTATTCGTCGCACTGTGTGGTTTCTTACTCTTCGTTAGCCTGTTCTTTAATGGCGCGGCACAGCATGAGTTTTTCTTCCAGATGGAAGTTAACGGTGATGTAAGCGATATTCATAGAGAGTTTGCAAACGACCTAAACTCCGTCATCTACTTTGGCGCAGGCTTAATTTCACTCCTACTTTCAACGCTTTATATCCCTAAAACTCTACGTAAAGAGCGCCAAGAAGGCAGTTCGATGTTTTGGAGAAGCATGCCTGTGTCAAATGCCCTGACTCACGGCGTGAAGCTAGGGTTCGGTTTAGTGGTGATCCCAGCTATCTGTGCCCTATTGGTTCTATTTGCCGACGTTCTATTCTGGGTTCTCAACGTGTCTAGCGAGCAGCAATTGGCGCTGTTAGTCGAGCAACAATCACTGTTTTACGTACTGAGCAATTGGGTGGTGTTCTTTGGCCGTATGTTGTTAGTGGCTCTAGTGTTATTGCCTTTAGCCACCGTCACCCTAGCGATTTCCCAATTGGTTAACTCACCGCTGTTGGTGATCTTTGTTTCAAGTTTTGCAATCAAATGGCTGGCTATCGCGCTATTCGGCTTCTATGGCATCAATGATTTCTTTTCTATTATCGCTTCACTGCCGATGAAAGTACTTACGGCAAGCAACCCATTCAGTGCGCTTTCTGAGGTCTCTATCTTATCCTTAAGTATTTACGTATTGCTTGGCATTGGTGGCTACCTACTGAGCCTAAAACTCAATAGAACAGACGATGTGAGTTGGAAGACACTGTTGTCATAGAGTTATCGCTGCTAATAAGCAACACGATAGAACAAGAAAGGTAGTAAAGCTTCTGAGAAATCGGGAGCTTTTTTATTGCCAATTAGTTTCAGGTAGTAGTTTGATCTGAAATAGTTTGAGGAAGTAGAGAGTGAGCCGAGGAGAAGATGAACTAAGAGAGTATTAATGAGCTGACATTAAATTGCATCGTAACGAATGCCTGCCAGCTCTTTGAGGGATGATTTCTTTAGTCGCCGACCAGATGAAGGTCCTTGAGAACACTATTGAAATCGGTTTGTTGCGTTTTTAGCGCCAGTAAATGGCTTTGTTTGAAAAGCTATCAGCTTTTCAAGTTTGTCGCTTTATCGTTTGAGATATAAAGCTTATTTCTTTGAAGCTTCTTTCGATGTGTCTTTCCAGTATTGGATACGAACGCGATGAAGCTGTGCTCTTCTCATTTTTTTCATAAGGTATATTTCCTTCTCATTTAGCTGCTCTTCATGAGCTATTTTTATTGCCAACCATTCGAATCTAACGGTGTTTGAAGGCTAGTTCAATGATATAAATCACAAAATATAAAGAGTTCTGAGTACCATTTACATCAAAGTATGACCTAGATATCAACTGTGGCTCAATTTCATCGTATGAGCCGTTTTACGAATTTAAGGTTAAATATCTCAGATGACAAACTCATTTCAGTATCAATACAGTTCTATGATACCTATTTAATAGACCGGATTACCTCAAGTTTAGTTCCCAAAATTTGTTGGCAACTCACAATAAGTTACACGGTAACTTAAATCCAATGGAATCTCACTGTTTTTTATTCACACCGGTCTATACGATACAAACTCAAAATGGGATTATGTTTGTCACGGATGGCGCTTTTAGTAAAAAAGCGAGTAATAGTAAATTTAAATGGACGTAATAATGAGCAAGGTCATTCTACAAGGACATATTCTCGTGCCAGACAACGAACTAGAGTTGGTAACACAAGCGCTAGTCGTTCATAAGGAACTCACACTGGCAGAACCTGGTTGTATTGTATTTCGTGTCAGCCAAAGCACACTTCAGCCTAACCGTTTCGAAGTTTATGAAGAGTTCACCAGTCGTGAGGCATTTCAAGCCCACCAAAGTAGAGTTAGATCCTCCAACTGGGGCAAGATAACCAAGAACGTGACACGTCACTATCAAGTGACCGATGTGACCACACCATCATGACCCAAGCATTAGCCAGCCAAATCGCAGCCTTGATCTCACAAGATCCTCTGCGGATGAAGGTTTTAGAGTGCGTGTCTCAACTCGAGCTGCCGCAATGCTATGTGGCAGCCGGCTTTGTGCGGAATCTCGTCTGGGATCACCTGCATGGCTTTGACGTCCCAACACCGCTCAACGACATTGATGTGATCTATTTTGAACGCAGTGGTAGTGACTACGAATTAAACCTTCAATACGAAGCCCAACTTCTAGAGTGGCTACCTGAACTCAATTGGCAGGTTCGTAATCAAGCCAACATGCACACTCGAAATAACGATACTCCTTATCAAAGCACATTAAATGCCATGGGCTACTGGCCCGAGAAAGAAACAGCCATCGCCGTAAAACAAAACCTCAGCGGGCATATCGAATGTATATCGGCTTTTGGCTTAGAAAGCCTATTTGATTTGAAGATCACGCCTAACCCCAATCGTAGTCGTGATACGTTTGACCAAAGAGTCCAATCTAAAAACTGGTTAACTCATTGGCCAAAGTTAACGATTGAAAACAGCTAACGACTAACCAAAGTTAGCTCTGGCACCAATTAACTGACAGTCGAATTCAAAGCTAAAACGATTGACTAAAAGTCCAATCAGATCGAACATGCTCGCCTTTCTCAAATCAAACGCGCCTTTCACGGACAGTGCGCCCTATCATCTGACTGAGTAACGACCATGAACCAACAATACATGTTGCAAGCACTTCAAGCTTCGCACCAAGCCCTGCCTGATTGCCAACCAAACCCTCCGGTGGGTTGCATTTTGGTGAAAAACGATAAGGTTGTGTCTGTTGGGTACACACAGAAAGTCGGTGGCAACCACGCTGAAGTGGAAGCGCTGAATCACTATGATGGCGACATGGAAGGCGTAACAGCCTATGTGACATTAGAGCCTTGTTCTTTTGTCGGTAGGACACCGGCTTGTGCTAACACATTGGTGAAAGCAGGCGTAAAACACGTTGTCGTTGCTATGTTAGACCCAGACCCACGCAATAACGGGCGCGGTGTAGCAATACTGGAATCCCATGGCGTCAAAGTCGATGTGGGGTTATGCCAAGCACAAGTGAGTGCCTTTTTAACCCCGTACCTTGGTAAGTCATAACAGCTATCAGCTAATTTATTGCCTACCTAGACAACGACCGACTTATCACTAAACAAGCGGAACCTAATCCACTTTAACTCGATAGAGTGGATTTGCAGGCTTATCAACAAAGTATGACCAGATATGTTCGTAAACCGCATGTTGGTTAGGGAATGGTGCCAACGCTTTCGCTTCCTCTAAACTGCACCAACGATACTCAGTGTGCTCATGGTTCAACTCTACCGCTTGGTTAGGTGGGCACAACACGGCAAATATTGGAATGAGTTGAATCACATTGACGTTAGCCTCGTAAAACTGCTCTAGAAATTGAGCGTTATACAGCGCTTTTGCCTCAATCTTGGTTTCTTCTTCAAACTCACGCACGATTGCCTGCCAGCCAGTTTCACCCGCTTCGATCGAGCCTGCAACATGGCACCAATACCCACCTTTCACACGCTTCATTAATAGCATTTTTGTTTGCCCGTCGATCTCAGAAAGAGCGACACCAGCCACAATCGAAGTATTGAGTGGAATCATAACGTTACCTTATCTTGAACACCAAACGTGCAAGCCTAGCACCCTTCGTTTATCAAAAACGTCTCTTGGAATGAAAAACGAGAGACCAATCATTAATTTGTATTGTTTGCCTGAACACTTGAGCATTGCGCAGGTAATCATGTCACTTCTTACAAGCGAAGGCGCTATTTCTTATTTGAGAGGCTTTTCGATAAAGAGTAGAATCGCCGCCTTATACTGTATTTATGCTCTCAAAGCATCGGCCATAGGCCCACAGTCATTTATCAACATAAAGTAAGACAACTATATGCACTCATCAAACTCCGCACACGACTCAGAAAACAGCCACACACCTGAGCATTGCTTCACTCGCTTTCAACAGCCGATCGAGTCATATTCGTTGCCAGAGCGTTTCACCTTTCCGTTTTATTACGAACCACACCCACTATGTGAAATCGCATCTCAACAGCTTCAACAGCATCTAGAAACACAAACCGACTGGCAACACGACTTCGGGCTAGATTCTGATGAAGGTCGCGGCAAAATGTTTGGTGTATTACTGGTGAAAAGCCCTGAAGGTGAACTTGGTTACTTCTCTGCTTTCTCTGGGAAAATCGCCGACCAAAATCTACTGCCCCACTTTGTGCCACCAGTATTTGACATGCTAAGCAGCGACAGTTTTTTCCATCAAGATACAGCCGACATGATGGCTGTGAATGCAAAATTCAAAGCACTGCAAGCTAACGCAGAATATCTAGAGTTGTGTGAACAATTAACACAGCAAAAAGCGCAGGCAGAACAAGAGATTGAAGCTCAACGCTTGTTGATCATTGAAGGCCGCAAAACACGTAAAGCGCAACGTGAACAAGGCAAAGCAAACCTTGATGAGCAGGCTTTCGAGCAGCTAAATAACGAGCTAAACAAAGCCAGTGTAGCCGACAAGAATCAGCAGAAGTACCTTAAACTCAACTGGGAACAGACCCTAAATGAGCTTCAAGGCAAAGTTGATGTCTTTAAAACTCAATTGGCTGAACTCAAAGAGCAAAGAGCACACATTTCTCATCAGCTCCAACACAAGTTGTTTTCACAGTACGCTTTCCAAAATGCGGAAGGAAACGTTGAAGACCTTAACCAAATCTTTGAAAACACGCCAAACAAGATACCGCCAGCAGGCTCTGGCGAATGTGCTGCCCCTAAATTGCTTCAATACGCGTACTTGAACGGTTACACACCATTGGCACTGGCTGAGTTTTGGTGGGGGCGCTCACCGAAATCAGAGATCCGCAAACACAAGAAATACTACGCCTCTTGCCAAAGCAAATGTGTACCGATCCTTGGTCATATGATGAAAGGTCTTGAAGTGGATCCAAATCCACTATTAGAGAACCCAGCGGAAGGCAAAGAGCTCGATATTCTGTTCCAAGATGAGCACATTGTTGTGGTTCATAAGCCGGCAGGGTTTCTTTCCGTACCAGGTAAAACCATCAAAGATTCCGCCTACACTCGCGTTCAGGAAATGCATCCCGATGTGGAAGGGCCGTTCGTGATCCACCGTTTGGACATGGCGACCTCTGGCATTCTGATATTCGCCCTCACTCGACGTGCAAACAAAAGCTTGCAGAAGCAGTTCATTACTCGTGAAGTCGAGAAGCGATATGTCGCAATGATTGAAGGCGTTCTAGCAGAAGATGAAGGCTATGTTCGACTGCCACTGCGTGGTGATTTGTATGACCGCCCTCGTCAGATTGTCTGCTACGAACATGGTAAACCTGCAGAAACCAAATGGGAAGTGATTGAGCGAAACGAGCAAACCACTAAGGTTTACCTGCACCCTAAAACAGGGCGTACACACCAGTTACGTGTTCACTGTTCACATGAAGAAGGGCTTCATATGCCTATCGTCGGTGATGGCTTGTATGGCAACAAAGCTGACCGTCTTCACCTACACGCAGAAAGGCTCGCACTGCACCACCCAATCACCAAAGAGTGGATGGAATTCCAGTTCGATGCAGAGTTCTAAAGGCTATCATCAATAACGAGCCTTAATGATAAGGAGTCACACCATTTGTGGCTCCTCCGTTCACTTCCCTCTATTTTCACCCGCTTGTTTCTCCTACCTCTTTCGGGTATATCGCCACGCTTATTGCACTACATCAAGGTTCATTTTGTTGTGAGGCGTAGGATGCCCCTCTTCAACTTTCCTTGAGGCCTTTGATATGTCATCAGCTGCTTTGAATTTACACCCTAATACTCAGACATCTTCTTTGATTGCTGCTCAAACACCAAAAGAGTTAAAAACAATTACGACCAGAAAACCGGATCTGAATTCGGCCATGTTAAATCTGATCGAAGAAGTGAAAAACGAACTCCCTCTATACGAATCAGAAACGTTTATCTGTGGGCCAAAAGGAAACTGCTCGGGTTGCTCTAAGAAACTGCTAGAGATGGTCGACACAGAATTGATGTACTGGGAACACAGTATCTCAATGGGACAAGGGCCAAACTTCGAAGAACTGCGTCGCTTCGGTAAGCTATGCAGCAGTGTAAGACGTGGCTTAGAAAGAAACGGGCTCGTAGAAAAGCGTCCGAGAAAAAGATAACAAGTTCAGAAGGTAAATATTACCGACAACACTTATCACTAACTGGTTGAAGTTATTAACTATAAGAGTGATAATGTTTTGTAATACAATTTAGCAGTCAGACAATATCTCAGAGGCTTTCGCTACCTTCTTTAGCGAGTCCATTCTTCATGTTTGATGTGTCTACGCCTTCTGAAACACAACATTACATCCATTAGAAATCTTTTCTTGGATAACGGGGAGAGACCTTGAAGAAACCACAACCAGTACTGGGTAAGACCGGTATGCTATTTTTCCTCGTGATTATCAGCGCGTTTCCTCCGCTAACCATCGATCTTTATTTGCCGGCACTTCCGCAAATGGTCGAGGTGTTCAATACCGATCAATCGATGGTCAACCTAACCCTAAGCAGCTACTTCGTTACCTATGCAGTCGGCCTGTTATTCTGGGGACCACTCAGTGAAAAATTTGGCCGTAAGCCGATTCTATTGATTGGCTTGGCGAGTTATATGGTGGCGAGCATATTGTGTGCAATGACTCACAGCATCGAACAGCTAATAAGTGCTCGTATCTTCCAAGCGTTTGCGGGCAGTGCCATCACGGTTATTGCCACCGCCATTGTGAAAGACCTTTATGAAGGTCGTGAACGTGAAAAGATCATGGCGACTATCATGTCACTAGTGATTATCGCACCCATGGTCGCGCCTGTATTTGGTGCCTTCCTGTTAAAGATCGCATCTTGGAGAATGATGTTCGTCACTCTCGCGATTTTTGGCGCATTCGCCTCAGTATTAGCGTTCTGCTATCGAGAAACACTTGAAACCAAGTACCAAGGTTCTATGTTCCGTTCATGGGGAAGAATGGGCGTAGTCATGAAAAACCGCTCGTTCGTCAAGCTACTGGTTATTTTCTCTATCACACCAATGGCGCTGATGGGCTTTCTAGCTGCAGGATCGTACATTTACATCAATGACTTCGGACTCACCGAACAACAATTCAGTTACGCGTTCGCATTCAACGCATTGTGCGCCTCATTCGGGCCAACCATTTATATGAAGTTGTCCTATCGCATGCCAGTTCAAAAAGTCATCACCGGATGTTTTGCTTTATTGGCGCTTGCGGGCATCTTCACCCTAACTATTGGTGACCTGTCCCCTTGGTTCTTCATGTTCATCGCTGCACCAGCGACACTGATGGCGATCATCATGCGAGTACCCGGCACTAACTTGATGCTGAACCAGCAAGACCACGACACAGGCTCTGCAGTTGCACTGATTCAGTTCTTTAGCATGATCTGTGGCTCACTTGGCATGGTCTTGGTTTCAATCCGCCCAGACTCGTTAATTGAAAACCTCGGCTTTATCCAATTATCCGTCGGCACCCTAGGTGGCTTGATGTGGCTAATGGTTAGAAACAAAGAGTATGTGACGACGAAGCTGAATTAAGGTTGTTCCAATATCTAATCTTGTACTTAAACACGATTTAGGGCGTCCTCGATCGTGTTCGAGGTCTCGTGATACCTAGCCTTAGCGCATATTAACTCCAATCACCTCAATTGGAGTTAATACCATGAATTGGACACATTTACTGTTCATACCCCTACTTCTTCTTTGCAATTCTGCCGTCGCGTTCGATGTCGGATTCACTCAAGTCACCTTAACTGACGACCCTAATCGCCCGCTAAATACTGCCATTTGGTATCCCACATCAGATAAATCAGACACAACCTTGATTGGCGATAACCCCGCTTTCATCGGTACGCAAGTCATCAGGGATGGGGAGGTTCAATCAGGTACCTTTCCTGTGGTGCTTTTATCGCATGGCTATCGAGGAAATTGGCGAAACCAAAACTGGTTGGCGACCAAACTTGCGAGTCGTGGCTACATCGTGGCCGCCGCCGATCATCCGGGTACCACCTCTTTCGACCAGTCTCCAGAACAAGCAGCAAAGTGGTGGGAAAGACCCCGAGATATATCGCGTATGCTGGACTATTTGTTATCCGAAACCTCGTGGAAGCAGTCTGCTAACGTCGACAATATTACCGCGATCGGGCATTCATTGGGTGGTTGGACTGTGATGCAATTGGCGGGAGCGAAAATGGATAGGCAAACCTTTGAGGCGAATTGTCTCATATCCCCCAACCCAAGAACTTGTGGGCTTGCCGAAGAGTTAGGGCTATCCAAAGTCCAAGCTAAAGAATCAAACAATAAAGATCTTTCAGACCCAAGAATTCAACGTGTAGTCAGCCTTGATTTAGGGCTTGCTCGTAGCTTTTCAGTCGGCAGCTTAAATGGCATCACAGTACCAACTTTAATACTGGCTGCTGGGATCGATATAGGAGATCTTCCTCAGGCATTGGAGTCTGGCTATATTGCCGAGCACATGCCACTGAACTCTAGACGCTACAAGGTCTATGAAAACGCCACCCATTTCAGCTTCGTTCAAGGCTGTAAACCCGGAGCTATACCTTTGCTTAATGAAGAGGTACCAGGCGATGGCATTATTTGTAAAGATGGCATTGGCACATCACGCGACCAGTTACATAAACTCTTCTTCAATAACATCGTTCGCTTTCTGAATCGATAAACGAAAAGCAAACACACTCAATCTAACACTTGTGGTGACCTTCGAAACTCACTTGGAGTTTGCCCAGTAATCCTTGAAAACTCCCTATTGAAATTAGACTTAGTCTGAAAGCCTGAACTAAGGAAGATGTCAGTTATCGCTTCATCCGTTTGCTTCAGGAGCGCCTTAGCGTACTCAACTCGATAGGCGTTAATCACCTTCGAAATGTTCTGTTGGTGAGTTTGATTAACTGCAGAAGATATCTTGCGAGCAGGAATACCTAGCTTTCGTGCCAAGCGATTGAGAGACAGGTCAGGATCTTTAAACAGTTGATGCTCACTCATCAATGCATCGAACTTAGCCATGATCTGAGCAGTTTCTTCAGCTTGGTCTTTATCTAAGCTGCTCGCCTCTTCTGGCGAGCGTTGTGACATGGGAGAGAAAACCTGCGCTTGCTGATTTTTTTCTTCGGTAGGCGTGCTAATACTGACCACCATCACAGCGGACACAATGGCTGGAATAAGAACCAGATAGCTAATCGATAAAATCAGGTTGGTGTGCTGCGCGTTCAACAGCAAGATATCGTAAGAGAGCACACTGTCTACCAAAGCGGAGAATAGTAGCATTACACCTGCAACCCGTTCAGCAACCAACACTTTCGAGATATCGGTTAGCCGCACTTGTTCCGGTACGGTGCTCGACGACTTCAACAGCAAACCACCATAGCCGAGATAGAGCAAAATCAGCAATACATCAAGGGTTCCCGCCCAGAGGTGCGTGTAGAAAAGTGAGCCAACTAAAACAGCAATCGGGCCTAGCCAATGCAAATGTGCACTAGGTTGGCTTCGATGAGCTCCCGAAAAACAGAGCCAAGCCGCCACAGGAACACAGGCACCGAGAATGGGTTGTAAGAAGCGAAACAACGCAATATCAAACGTCCACCGCAGGCCTACCACCGTAACCATTAACGCGCAGAGAATGATAAACCAAAATGGCTTTTGACTGGTTTGTGAGTAACGGCATCGAAGCAGCACACCTGTCATCAATAACAACAGCGCAGCGACAAATGGTAAAGGAATGGCAAGCATCAACAGTCCGTTTAAGTTCGAGAAAAGATCACTTCCTCTTCAAAGCACTTCATTAGCGAAGTAAGTGAGCGAACCAGTGATACATATTGAATATCAATCTATGGTAAATCATTCCTCTGACAAAAATCTAGAGCGAAACCTTGATGGTGTTAAACCAATGATTTTCATAAAGACTTTTCGGAAGCTATTGACGTCTTCATACCCAACTAAGTAGCTGATTTGTTCTACTGGCTTATGGGAACTTTCCAGTAGCTCACACGCGCTTTGAACACGCACATGTTGAATATAGTTAATCGGAGTCAAGGTCGTCGCTTTGGTAAATTGTCGAATAAAGGTTCGTCGCGTCATGAAGGCTTCCTCCGACAATTGATCGAGTGTCAAAGGAAGGTGGTGATTCTTTTGAATAAAGCGCTGCACAGACACAATCTTGTCATTCCCATGAGCGTAGTTAGGCACAAAACTTTGGTAGTAGCGCTGCTCTCTCAGCCCCGTATCCAACACCAGATATTTACCCAAATTACGCGTATTGGTTGGCGTCGTGTATTTAGTCAGGATAAACAGAGCCAAATCCATCCACGACATCAAACCACCAGCAGTAATGATGTCATCGTCATCGATCAGAATTTTATCGATATCCACTTCGATTCCAGTATGGAGCTCCGAAAACAGTTGTTGAGCTTGCCAGTGCGTGGTGACGGTTCGCCCTTCTAGCAATCCGGTTTGAGCAAGAATGAACACGCCTGCGCACGCTGAACACAATATTGAACCCTTTTGATGAGAGTCAATCAGGTAATCCGTTAGCCTATCATCACGCTCTAGGTAGTAGCTGCCATCTAGGTTGGGCGGCAATAAAATGATATCGGCTTTAGACTCTTCATTTGAGTTACCCGATGAAACCGATAAGTCGCCATAAGGCTTGATCTCAACCTGGAACTGAACCGTTTCACTTTCAGAATCAAGGCTGTTCGCCATCTGAAGGAACTCTTTTACTCCGAACACAGCGCTCTGCAGAGAGCCTGGGTAATCGATGATTTCGACCTTTACTGATTTTGTCACTATTGCCATAGAGTCTGTCATTTTTGACGTGCGTTAAAAAACAGAGAGTAGTCATAATATCCCTACACCACAAGACATTAACAACAAAGGTATGAATTATGAGCAATACAGCACTACTACTTATTGATTTCCAAAACGACTACTTTCCTTCATACGAAGGCGCGAAATGGGCACTCTCTGAAACAGAAAAAGCGGCAGAAAAAGGCGCGCAATTACTCGAGACATTCCGCAATAAGAAACGACCAATTGTTCATGTACGCCATGAATTTCCAACCAATGAAGCACCGTTCTTCTTGCCACATTCCGATGGTGCTCAAATCCATAGCAGCGTAGCACCTCTGCAAGGTGAGCCAGTGATTGTGAAACAGCAGATCAATAGCTTTAGAGATACAGAACTGGACAAAGTATTGAAGGAACAAGGCGTTGAAAGGCTAATCATTGTCGGCGCGATGAGCCACATGTGTATTGACGCAGTGACTCGCGCAGCAACTGACTTGGGTTATGAATGTCACGTCGCCCATGATGCTTGCACCACACTGGATATGGAGTTCAATGGCGTTAAAGTACCGGCAGCACATGTTCACGCCGCATTCATGGCAGCACTTAGCTTTGGTTATAGCAACGTTGCCACAGCAAACGAGCTAGAGAAGCTGCTTTAATCAAGATCCGCCTATGTGGTAAGCACTCAGATTCGTGATTGCCACCTAAACTGACGGTCTACATATTAAAAGCACAAAAAAGGCGCCGATTAAGGCGCCTTCTGACTAGAAACAATTTCTTATTAAGCTGCGGCAGTTTGACGCGCAGGATGCTTAATAAACACAGCAACGATAGCAACAATAGCCAATGCGAAACAGTAGTACGAGTTAGAAACAATCTCTAGCGGAGATAGGTTAAATACCGAACCTAATAACAATACCTGAGCACCGTATGGCAACACACCTTGAATCACACAAGAAAAGATATCCAATAAACTTGCTGAGCGACGTGGAGATACATCGTTCTCTTCTGCTAATTGACGAGCCACGCTACCAGACACAATAATCGCTACGGTGTTGTTTGCCGTGCACATGTTGACCATAGACACCAAACCAGCAATACCCAACTCACTTGCGCGGCCGTTCGCTTGCTTAGAGTGTGAAGAGCCGAATGCACGAATCATGCTACTGACTAGGTTAGTCAAGAAAGCTAGACCACCTTGGCGACGCATCAGCTCACTCAAACCACCGATCAACATCGACAGTAAGAAAATTTCCTGCATGTTACCAAAGCCAGCATAGATATCTTGCGCGTAATCCGTTAAGCCGTAGTTCTCCACTGAACCTAAGCTAACGCCACCTGCCAGTAAGATACCGATGGTTAGCACAACAAACACGTTCATGCCTGATACCGCAAGAATCAAGATAGTGATGTACGGCAGTACTTTAAGCCACTCGATTGGACCCGTTTCAGGCACTTGAGTCGCAGTGCTGTTAAAAGCAAAGATAACAATCGCGATTAGTGCAGCAGGAAGTGCGATACGGATGTTCTCTTTAAACTTGTCTCTCATCTCACAGCCTTGCGAGCGCGTCGCGGCAATCGTGGTGTCAGAGATGATAGAAAGGTTGTCACCAAACATCGCACCACTTAGCACCACGCCGGCTGTCAGTGGAATGCTCATGCCAGCAGAATCTGCAATGCCCAGTGCAACAGGGGCTACCGCCGCGATGGTGCCCATCGAAGTACCCATTGCTGTTGCGATGAAAGCAGAAATTAGGAAGATACCCGGTAGGATCATGCTCGTCGGGATCGCCGACAAGCCAAGGTTTACCGTCGCATCTACACCACCAGAAGCCTTAGCAACGGCTGCAAAAGCACCTGCCAATAGGTAGATCATACACATTGCGATAATGTCTTTGTGACCTACTCCACTTAAGAACTGTTCGATAGCACGGTTCAATTTATCTTTGCTCAACAGCAGCGCCAACATCACAGCAGGTAGAGCCGCAATCGGAGCTGGAAGCTGATAGAAAGCAAAATCGACGCCTTGCAGCGACAGGTAGGTACCTACGCCGATAAAAAGCGCAAGGAACACGATCAGAGGGATAAGCGCCACTGCCGAAGGGGCAATTACCGCATTAGAATTTTTCGAATTGGACATGGAACGACAACACAATAGAACAGGAAGGAGAGCAGACTAATGTCACACTTAGGACTTGTCAACGTCTAGACGTCTAAACGCCCAATTTAATGCAAAGTAATAAGCACACCATTGAACATCACATAATAGAAAAGGCTATTTACTCACCAGTAAATAGCCTTTCGAGAATAGATAGCGTTTACACAGAAACTCGCTTTTTCTTATTTAGTGCGCTTGCTAGTTTAGCTTTTTTGTTTGAACGTCACTTGGTATTCACCAATGCCTTCGTAGTGGAAAGTCGTCGGCTTATCGAAGCCGATCTCCACGATACCGCAGTAAGAGCCCGTGATAATGGCTTCACCCGCTTGGAAATCAACGCCACGACGAGTCATGTAGTTAATCAGCCAGTAGATAGGGCTTGGTGGTAATGTATTTGGGTGCTTACCTGCGAACGCTTGAACTTGTTCGCCTTGAGTCACTTCGATATTGATCTCAGCAGAAGTGAATGCTTTTTCACGATCAATCTCTGGACCAATGAACAAACCTTGGTTTACTAGGCCGTCAGCAAGCTTTTCGTAGAACTCAGCGCCGCTGTCATCAGCAAAACGAGACTGCATTAGCTCAAGTGCCATGTGGCAAGAACCGATCGCGTCGTTGATTTGCTCTTCGCTGTAGCCTTCTTGGTTTGCAGGCAGGCTCTTAGCAAGCGTGAATGCAATTTCAGGCTCAACACGCACTACGTCGTTGTCAGCAAACAGTTCGCAAACTTCACCTTGTTGAACGCTACCCGAAAAGATAGGTGCAACAACAAACTTGTCTTCAGCCAGAGGAAGTAAACACTTCCAACCACCGACTTTATCGCTCTTGAGATCGATCATTGATGATTGAATCTTTAGCGCATCTTCCAAGTTGTTCGGACGGTACTGTTCGTTCAATCTTGGTGCTTTGGTTCCCGCAACGCGGCGACTTAGCAGTTCTTCAGCCGCTTGTCTAAATACATTTGTCATATAATACCACCTTTATTTTTATGACCCGTATAATATCGGATTTATTGAAGCTTGAATAGACAATTCAACAACGATGCACCACCGAAAATTCAGTCCTCAATTTTCACATATTCTAGACGCAAACAACTGAAATTATTTTGATTTAAAGAACATAAAAGCCAGTAAGTTGCTTACTGGCTTTTCGATGTATTGCTGATGATTAGGCTTTACTGCCCTTTCAACGTCTTCTTCAGATTCTGCATGAAGTTTCTGAAGTGAGGCATGAAATCAACAAACAGAGGGTGTTTTCTATCTTGCATCATCAATGGACCTAGCAAGCGAATACTCACTCCTAGTCGCGCTGCTGATTGCTCGTCTAAGCCGCTGTCTTGTTTGATCTTCTCAACAATCGCGAACATATTTTCTCTGTCTTCAATTTCAAACTGCATGGTTTGCAGTTCACGATCTTCTTTGATATTCACTTCTTCGATAGTGATACGGTAGTTATTGTGTTTGCCTGTGAATGCTTTCATGTGGATCTCCTAAAATGCTTAAAAAGTGTTTTGGTTAGCTCTTCATGAATCGTTCGAGCTTAGGTTTAACCGTCATCGACATCACGACCATGATCGCAAGGCCAATGGGAAGTGCGGCAATAAATCCATTAAACCATCCACTGGTAAACGCCGATGTATCCGAAAATCCAATGTTATTTGCCGCTGTTACAAATGCCATGATGGACTCCATGATAAACGCCATAATCAATCCCACGATTAGGTTGCGAGCTTTCTCGCCGTAATTGGGCAATACCTTAGCGACCAACTTAGTCACCAAAGTCATCATCACCATGCCAATTGGCATCATAATCACGACAACTAGCGCTAACGAAGAGAGCCAGTTGCCAATGAATGCCTCACCGAACCCGACATTCATATAGGTCATCACGGCCGTTAAGCTGCCGCCAATGGTTAGCATTAAGCTCATCATGACCAAAATTTTATATAAAACGGGTGTACCTTTTTGCTCAGGAAGAGTTGGCGTTAGTGTTGCTTGAATCGTCATATCTATTTCCTGTCTTGAATTTACGAATAATTAAGTTGATAATGTCAACTATAAATACAGTGGTTGATATTGTCAACTACATTTCTGAGGATCGTTTATGTCTGATAACACATCGCTAGAATCCATCTTTCGCTTGGTGCACTCTTTGAAACGTCAAATGAGCGAGCAGATTGAGAGCTTAGATTCTGAGATCGCACCCATGAATATTCGTGTCATGAAGATCATTACTAAGAAGTCTCCATGTACGGCTATCGATATCGCTCACTTCTTAAACCGCGATAAAGCGCAGGTTACGAGATTAGTTAATGCGTTGATCAATCAAGAGCTTGTGAAGAAATCTCCAAACCCAGAAGACAAGCGTAGCCAGCTATTGGTTCTGACCGATAAGGGTGAAGAGATCATGGGTAAGGTCTCGAATATTGATCGAGAGATGCTGCAGAGAATGACCAAAGGCATGGCCGAAGATGAACTAGAACAGTTCCGAAAAGTCGCCAACAAAATGGCTAAGAATCTGGAAGATTGCGCTAAGTAGAAGAAGCCCTTTCAAACAAGTCATTCGTTTCAAAAAGCAAAAACGCCACCGGATCGTACGATTGGTGGCGTTTTGTGTATCAGCTGGTTCTATAGATTCGCGCTATGAAGACATCGATTAAAATGGTCGTTCTAGTTTGATGCCAATTTCCACCAGGCTTGCACAGATACTGGTTCTGAAATTACTAAACGTTCCCCCATCACAGGGCTTACCATCTGTACGTCTCGCTCTTTACTTATCGCCAAAGCTTGTTCCATCGGGTCTTGCCAGTCGTGCATGGAAAGATCAAACGTACTGTTGTGGATTGGCATCATCACTTTACCTTGAAGGTCGATGTGCGCTTGAACGCTTTGCTCTGGAAACATATGAATATCGGCCCAAAGTGAGTTGTACGCACCCGTTTCTACCATGGTCAAATCAAACGGCCCGAAACGTTCACCAATCTCTTTGAAGCCATTGAAGTAACCAGAGTCACCACTAAAGAATACTTTCTTATCTGAAGCGTTAATCACCCAACTACCCCATAGGGTTTGGTCACGGTCAAGCAAGCCACGACCAGAGAAATGTTGGGTTGGAGTCAAAGTAAACTCGATGTCGGCAGCTATTGCTGATTCCCACCAGTTCAACTCAATGATCTTTGCTTTATCCACGCCCCACTTTTCCAACAGTGCGCCCACTCTTAATGGCACTAAGAATGTCCCTACTTTGTCGGCTAATACTTTAACCGCACCTTTATCTAAATGGTCGTAATGATCATGGCTGATCACTACCACATCAATATCAGGTAATTCTTGTAGTGAAATTGGTGTTGGGTGGAAACGCTTTGGTCCCATCCATTGCACGGGTGATGCACGATCACTGAATACAGGATCGGTCATCACTAACTTGCCATCCAGTTTCATCATCACGCTTGAGTGACCTAAGCGGTACGCAACGTCTTCTTGCTCTTGAATAAGCTGTTCTGCTGTCATCGGTATTAGAGGCAGTGCTGCGCGTGGTACTGGCTCATTTCTTTCCACGGTCACGTAAGCTTTCAATATTGAAAAAATATCAGACATACCCGATTTGTATTCCAGTTCACTGTTAACAAACTTCTTCGGAAGCTTATCTAGATTGTCATTTGATTGTGAACCTGTGCTTACGATAGCGACCACGGCAAGTACTCCTAAAATCGGTAATAGATATTTTTTCATTAGTCTCTCTTCAACCGTTGGGAAAGCCCAACCCAAAAACTACACTGGCTAGTTTACATACCAAAAAACAAAAGTAAACCAGTGAGTGTAATATTTTTATTCGTTGAATTTGGGTCTGAAACGCTCCGTATGCCGAGCAAAGACCAATGTGGACATCTTAAAACTGTACAAATATCGCACAGCACTCATTTCCAGACTTCATTTATTGACCAGAAAGTCAGGTTTTAATTAACATTACATTTACAAATGGAATTGAATGTTTTTAGAAGGGAATCTAAATTGCACTTTACGATACGAACTAAAGCAATATTGGCGACGATCATCGCTGCGCTGGCCATTATTAGCGTGATGGGGATATATTCATTTCAATCAAGCCGAACCATCCTGATTGACAGAACCTTTGAAAGAGAGCTTCCCGCGTCACTTGGCGAGGTGAGTAATGAAATCAATCTCAAGCTGGAAACGCCTATTCTTGCATCAAAGATGATGACGCTTTCACCTTTAATGCAACAATCCAGACTTTCGCAAGAAGAGCTTCAAACCTATCTTCAATCTGTTAAAAATGAGTTCAACGCGATCAGTGCCTATTACGTTTCCAACGAAGCAAGCACTTACTACACCCATAACGGCGTGCTAAAAACGATCTCTACCAATGAACAAAGCGACCAATGGTTCTATCGATTCATCGAGTCAAATCAGCCATTTGAGCTCTCTTTAGATATTGATGCAGCCACCGGAATCCCGGCACTGTTTGTTAACTATGCAGTCACTCGCAATGGCGAACGTATTGGCGTGACTGGCATTGGCTTAACGTTGGAAAGTATTACTCAATTGATCAGCAACTATAGCGTCGGAGAAAGCGGTATTGTTTTTCTTGTCGATCGACAAGGGATCATCAAGGTTCACCCAGATAAGAACCTGATTGGACGTTCACTAGACTCTGTAGGCATTAAAGCTAGTCAGTTAATCGGCAGTAAGCAAACTGTCGTTCATGAAGCTATCGTCGAAGGTCAGCCGCTGATCCTGGGATCTAAAGCGATGCCGGGTATTGGTTGGACTCTGATTACTCAGATTCCCAAACAAGACGTACTAGGTGAATTAAATGGTTTTAGCCAAACCATCATCTTTATGGCACTACTCATTGCTGCCATCTATACGCCGATCGCTGCATGGGCGACCAACAAGCTCTTACTGCCGTTTGTAGAAGTGGCTGAGCGATTACAACAGATAGGGAAAGGCGGTGGTGACCTCACCTTTCGCTTAGATGATTCGCGACATGATGAAATAGGACAAATCGCGAAAGGCTACAATCAGTTCGTGCAATATCTAAGTGATTTACTCAAAGATGTCTCAAACACGGGTATCCAAATATCTGAATCTATCCAAGGTGTCGATCACATGGCGCAGTCGATGGAGCAAGACATCAAGCAACAAACCAGCCAGATAGAACAAGTTGCAACAGCCATTCACGAGATGGGAGCCAGTTCTGACGAAATCGCACAAAATGCCAATGGTGCCGCCGATAGCGCACAACATGCAGCGAGTGCGATTAGCATTGGTCAAAAGTCCGTTTCTGTCACTTCAGAAAGCATCGAGCATATGAACAAGCAGCTCGATGACACAACGGAGATTATCAATCAACTTGCTCAAGATGCGAACTCCATTGATACCGTGTTAGATGTCATCAACAGTGTCTCTGAGCAAACGAACTTATTAGCTCTTAATGCCGCGATAGAGGCCGCTCGAGCCGGCGAACAAGGTAGAGGTTTTGCAGTGGTAGCAGACGAAGTAAGGACTCTCGCCTCACGAAGCCAAGCATCGACCGAAGAGATTCGAGGTATTATTGAAAAGCTTCAGCAACGCTCTCAACAAGCCGTGACAGCCATCGAGACCAGCACTACCCTTGGCAGTAATTGTCAGGTTGAAGCCTCCAACTCAGAGCAACAACTCTCGAGTATTTCTCATAGTGTCGACGAGATGAATGCCATGAACATGCAGATCGCCTCAGCAACGGGTCAGCAATCGAACGTCATCAACGAGATCTCACCGCATATCTCTGGCATTTCTGAAATAGCCAGAGAGAGCGATAGCATGATAGAGAAAACAGCTCAGGAGTGTCAGCACCTACGCGCTAAAGCAATGCATTTAACGAGTTTGGTTTCTCAATTCAAATGCTAACTTAGATGGAACACGAAATATGCTGACCACTCCCACTCAAGTTAGTCAGCGGACCATACATTCTTGAAATCTGGCCATCCCCAGTTGGTGATGGCTACATTTTTAAGAATCCCTTGGAAACGCACAGTTTGTAAGTGATGGAACATCGGGACTAGCCAATAATCAGAAATCAATGTCGATGCAATAGGCTCCAGCTCAGCCAAGTAATCCGGTAATTCAACCGTTGCTTTGTGCTGATCTAAGCGCAGCTTGAGCCAATCACTGTTCATCTCTCCGAGCGCGGAATGCAATACAGGGTCATTCATCAACCACGAGAACAGCGAAGATGGCGCATTATCATCGAGATTCAGGTTACACAGCACCAAATCTTCTTTTAAATCGCCCCGCTGAGAAAGCTGCGCCAACTCGCGAAAGCTGTAGGTATTCACTTCAACTTCCACTCCATGTCGTTTCAGGATGTCCGACACGGAAATGGCACACCGATAAAGGGCATAATAGTTATATACCGCAATACTCAATTTCTTAGGTAACTCACTCTCTCTGGAAGGCGTTCGATACAGCTTCTGCCAACTTGGCAATATGTTCTGAGCCAAAGAGACACTGAATAATCCTTGGTTTTGCTCCAGTTGCGCCAAAATAGCCTGAGGGTTTGCAAGGGCTGATAGGTACTTACGTTGCTCGTCGCTTAACGGATTCACTGCTGAGTTTTGATTGAACAGAACAAACAAACAACCATCTTCGATTCGGCTACGAAGCCCGTCTGTTTCAGCCGAGACCAGCTTTGTGTCGCTTTTCCCTAATTGGTGAAAACAGGAGGAGTCTTCATAAGGTGACACCTGCATCTGGCTATCATCGAATCGTGCACTGCCTGTCATCGACTCTTCAAACTGCCAAATAGTCACTTCATCGGTTAAAGAGCGACAACCGTAAAAGTGTTCGAATGCCGAGAGCTTGATGCGCTCACTATTGGTTTCAACTACTTTGAAGGGGCCAGTACCAATCACAGCATGAGACATTGAGCTCAATGGTAATGGTTCACGCATCACTTGCTCGGCGGGTTGAATCGAATACTTAACACCAGCAAGCAACCCCGCAAAACCTGTGTCCGCTTGGGTTAATTTAAAACTGATTCTTAATGGCTGCTCACTGTAGATGGAAGCGACATGATCTAACTCAGCTTGATAGAAAGGCAGAGCTTGTAAAGCAGTAAACAAAGCAACCAGCTGCTTGGCATCTACTGGCTGACCATCATGAAAAGTCAGACCGGGGCGCAGATAGAAAGTCCAAACCAGTTGCTCGGTGTCATACTCCCAATGGTGAGCTAATTCAGGCTTTAACTCACCTTTACCATTACACGTCACTAGGCAGCTAAAAACCTGTCTGATCAAAAATCGTTCGCTACTGCGGTGTATATGGTGCGGAAACAAATCCTCAAACTTACGCTTATAGGTTAATTGAACGTGCAGCAGCCCTTCACGCATGGTCGCGCCGGAAGTTTCTTGCAGTAAAGAACCAAACACAGCGCGGTCATTATCCAATATGGAAAGTGCTTTTTCGTACTTGCCCTGCTCTATCAGTTTACTCGCAACATGCTGCGCCAACTCTGAATTGCTAAAACGCAGTGTTAAGTTAGAGCGTTGATTCCTGCCAACTTTTGGCTCCCACACCACCCATTCAGCTTGATGCATCTTACCAAGTAAGGTTCGAGCGTGACGCAAGCTTGTAAACAGCATATCCGCTACTTCGGCTAGGGTGACTGAATGAGAAATGTTTGGCTCGAACGACTCTAGCCGCGTGTAGTAACGCATCATGTTTAGATCAGACAAATAATGAACCTTTTAAAGATAGTTATTCCTAATTAAGCCCATTATAAAACATATTCATCAAAAAGTAGTGTAATGCGACCAAAACAGGAACAACCAATAAAAATAACATCTGTTTTTTAGTTCCTCTTAATTATCCATAATGAACGGGTCAGCAACAAACCATAGGTTGTAAATAAAGCCTAACCAGAGAGAGTAATGACCATGAGAAAATACTATCTTAACAAGCTAAAAAGCACCTGTAGTAAGCTCGAAAGAGAAGCACTACGAACACTTTTAGATCTATGTAACTGGCGTTATTAGTACACTTTTTAGCACCGAGTAAACGCGAGTTGGGTACAACCTAATATGCTCCTACCCCCAATATGAGTTAGGTCTCAACTCGCTTTTCCATTCCAATTCCCCTCTCAAGCCTGCTGTACCAATAGCTCACACGATCGATAAATTTCCATTGTCGACTCGACAAATTTAATTCGTTTTCTTAGTTGAACGAAAAGCCTTAAGGTTCGCCCCGAAGCAAGCAAGGAGCCTCAGAAAAAACTGAAAGCTCAGCTAACAACTAATTTATTTGCAGTTACCAATCAGGTATTAACTAAGGAAACGCCATGCGTATCGCAATTCTTTCTCGCAACGAAAATCTATACTCTACCGCTCGTCTAAAGCAGGCTGGAGAAGCACGTGGTCATCAGGTCGATGTTATCGACACGTTGCACTGTGATATAGATATCGCGAGTAACAATCCGAAGATTCGCTACATGGGTGAAGAGCTACCTCAATACGATGCTGTTATTCCACGTATTGGCGCTTCCATTACCTTTTACGGAACTGCGGTTGTTCGCCAATTCGAAATGATGGGCACTTTTTGTATCAATGAGTCAGTAGCAATCAGTCGTTCTCGCGACAAACTGCGCTCACTGCAACTGTTGTCTCGTAAAGGTATTGGCTTACCAAAAACAGGTTTCGCTAGCCGCCCAGACAAAATTCAAGACCTGATCAAAAACGTAGGTGGCGCGCCACTTGTGATCAAGCTACTTGAAGGTACTCAAGGTATCGGTGTAGTTCTAGCTGAAACAAACAAAGCAGCAGAAAGCGTTATCGAAGCGTTCATGGGCCTAAAAGCGAACATCTTGGTTCAAGAGTTCATTGAAGAAGCAAATGGCGCAGACATCCGTTGTTTTGTTGTTGGCAACAAAGTAATTGCTGCAATGAAACGTCAAGCTGGTGAGGGTGAATTCCGCTCTAACCTGCACCGTGGCGGTACTGCTCAACTGGTTAAACTAACCAAAGAAGAGCGCGCAACAGCAATCAATGCAGCAAAAATCATGGGACTAAACCTATGTGGTGTAGATATTCTACAATCTAAGAACGGCCCAGTGGTAATGGAAGTAAACTCTTCTCCAGGCCTAGAAGGCATCGAAAAAGCAACGGGTAAAGATGTAGCAGACATGATTTTCGAGTTCATCGAAAAAAATGCAAAGCCAAACGCTAACCGTACTCGTGGCAAGGGCTGATTGAATACCGTTAACTCATGATTGGAAAGAAAATGAACAATAAAATGATCATAGGGAATACCGAAGCACTTTGCTTACCAGAGTTAGGGATAACTGGACTACATACACGTGTTGATACAGGGGCTAAAACCTCTTCTCTACACGTAGACAATCTACTATGTGTAAAAACAGACGGTGAGAACTTCGTTGAGTTTGATCTTCACCCAGACGTTTATCACCTAGAAGAGACAGTGCGCTGCAAGGCGAAACTGAAAACAAGTAAGAAAATCAAATCATCTAACGGCGAAGTTGAACACCGTTGTGTGATTGAGACCATGCTGAGAATCGGTGGCCAACAATGGCCTATAGATATCACGCTAAGCAACCGTCAAGACATGACTTACATGATGTTGCTTGGTCGTCAAGGCATGAGTGACAAAGTGATTGTTGACCCAGCGGGTGAATTCCTGCTGACTCACTAATCCGAGTCATAGTAACCGCTCCACAGGTTATAACTAAAGCTCGTCACAACGATATAAGGCCAGTCTCATGACTGGCCTTATTGCTTTCAATTCTTTAATTTCGAGTTGCCACTTTTGGCTGATCTATTTCTTAGATTTACCATGAGATTGAAAACCAAAACGCCAAATCGATAACAACAGTTTCTTGGCTTTGATTTTTGTTACCCGCCAATGTGTCACCGGTCTTCTTGGGGCGCTCATCAATAAGTGTTCAAAAGCTGTCTGACTAAAATCGACTTGTCCTCCATGCGCCACCAGCAAGGTATCAAGTTGCATGTCATAGATGCGAGATACTGACTCTCGATACTTGTTAGGGTGAAAGATAGGGAAAGGCGGAATCAGCTTCTTTTTCACTTCCACCATGAGGTCTGCCACATAGGCAACGCTGTGAGATGGGCAATAAACCGAAAGATCTCTGTCGGTGTGGCCCGGGGTTTCTAGAACCAACCAATCATCAAAACCCGGAATGCTCTCACCATCCGACAGTTTGTAGTCCGGCTTTAACTTTCTTGAATACCACAAGTTCGCTTTCGGCTTTCCTAAGCGGTTTGCCATCCATCTTGCTAATGCGAGATCGGTCAAATGCATCAAGATACCATCGATACCGTGATACCAATCCTTATCTCGGTTTGCTGCCACCAAGTTACAGTTCGTGAGCTTTCTTAGCTTGTGCGCTGCCCCTGCATGGTCAGGATGCATGTGTGTCACCACAACCGTGTGGAGATCAGAAAAATCACGCATAAGTTCGGTTTCAATGAAAGTCTTCAAATGCGGGATGTCGGCTCGACATGCGCCATCAAGCAACAGTAATTTGTCCGGATACTCCACCAAATACATGTCTTGGATATAGCCTTTAATGGTATGCAGTTGCAAACCCACTCCTTGTGATAACTCAACTGGTCAGACCTATACCATAGCAAACTCATATTTATTTGTAACAAATTTGTTAACTACAAAATCACATCAAAGTACCATGCTCTTCCGCTTTTTATCGTGACGACAAAATACGTGATTTGTTGACCTGAGTTATTAGGACTATATATGCGCCTCTAATTTATTGTCTGAGTGCTATACATGAACCAACTAATCGATGCTCTTTCTACCCAAGGCTACTTTGTTTGGGATGACTTCTTAACGCATGAAGAAGTGGTGGCATTGAGGGATTGCATTCCAGAGAACTGGAAAAAGGCTAGGATTGGCCGTAACGATGAAGTAACGCGAGAGTCGACCATTCGTAGCGACAAAATTCAGTGGGTACACCGCGACATGGGTGAGCCTGCTTCTCTGTTCCTAGATAAAATGGAGCAGATTCGTTTAGAAGCAAACAAAGCGTTCTTTTTGGGTCTGTTCGAGTACGAAGCGCACTTTGCTAAATACGAAAAAGGCGACTTCTACCAAAAGCACTTAGACTGCTTCAAAGGCAATGAGAACCGCCGTCTGACTACCGTGTTCTACATGAATGACGAGTGGACAGAGGAAGACGCTGGTGAGCTTGTGGTTTACGATCTACAAGATAATCACATCGCAACCATTCCGCCAAAGTCTGGCCGTTTGTTTGTGTTCTTATCAGAGCAGTTCCCACACGAAGTTCTGCCAACCAACACAGAACGATTCAGTATCGCAGGTTGGTTCCGTATCAACGGCGTGAAAGACAACCAACTCGATATCGCTCACTAAAGCGAGGTTCGGGTCAAAGCCTCATCTCATCCAAAGCCTCTCCACTTGAGAGGCTTTTCCTCTTAGTACTGCTAGGAAAGTACTAAGAGGAAAATATCACTTTTATGAGCCGAATCCTGTGTAGAGACTCTTGCCCAGCAATTACTCTGGCGTATTCGGGAAAACTGATATTTAATAAATATTTACGATGCGCATTCAAGAAGGATTAATTATGTCATCTATCATCGTAGGTCACCGTGGTGTAGCGGGTACTCACCCAGAAAACACCAAAGCAAGTATTGAACAAGCCGCTAAACTTGGCTTGAAATGGATTGAAGTCGATATTCAGCAAACTCAGGATGATGAGCTTGTCGTTTGCCACGACCACACTCTCGAGCGCTGTAGTGATGGCAAGGGCCGTGTTGATGAACACACTTTGGCAGAGCTGCGTCAGCTTGATTTTGGTAGCTGGAAGTCAGAACATTTCGAAGGAGAAAGAATACTCACACTTAGCGAGTTACTTGAACTTGTTGAAAAACATAACCTCAGCGTTAACCTAGAGATAAAAGTCGATAGCCGACACCAAGCCCCTCATGTGGTTGATCTTCTACACAGTGAGCTGATCCGCTCAAACATAGACACGGACAGAGTGCTGCTTTCAAGTTTCAGCCATGAAGTTGTTGCAGAAATGGCTCACCACTTACCAAGATACCGCGTTGGCGTGATCACAGAGCAGCTCTCTCAAGACGATCTTCTGCTTATAGATCAGGTGAAAGCGTTCAGTTGCCACATGAATTACGAAAACGTCAATCAGGATGATCTTGATACGCTTGCCGAAGCAAAGATTCAAACATGGTGCTACACCGTCAATGATCCGTCTAAGTTCAAATTCCTATCCACCGTCGATGCGATATTCACTGATTTTCCAGATAGATTTAGCGCGAAAAATTGACCAAGCAAATACCAAAGTAGTAAACGTTTAAGACGGGAAAATTTACCTCGATAAACCTTAAAATTAAGTAGCAAACACAAGTGAGTAGGAGTACATTCCGCTGCTCACTTGGTTTCATTAGCTCGCACTATTTAGGCAGCTTTATTGGTTACTTAATTTATGGATCTCATTTTTAGTCCAACTTTCCCAATTTTGGGTGCAATCTTCATTTTTGCCGCTATCGTTCGTGGCTTCTCAGGCTTCGGTTTCACCCTAGTCGCATTGCCTCTAAGTGCGTTATTCGTGCCGGTTATTGAGCTTGTTCCTGTGTTCATGCTTATCGACCTGCTTGGCAACGTTCAATTACTGCCTAAGGTCAAAAAACATGTCAATTGGCGCTGGGTAGCAAAAGTATTTATCCCTTGCCTTGTGTTCACACCTGTTGGCCTGGTTTTACTCAAATCAGTTAGCCAAGACACCATTATCTTGATCATCAGCGCCTTTATCTTTGCGTCTGCACTTATGATCTACCGAGGCTTTCAATATAAAAGTGAACCGAGATTTGCTCCCTATATCCTAGGAAGCCTTGCTGGAATAATGAATGGTGCGGCTTCTATGTCTGGTCCACCAATTGGCACCCACGCGTTGGCGAGCCCTGTGGCCCCGCACGTCGCCAGAGCAGGTTTGATTGCGTTCTTTGTATTGGCAGATTCGAGTGCCTTTGTTTCTGCATCCATTGCGGGGCTCGTCGACCGTGATGTGGTTTGGCTTACACTGGCACTGTTACCAAGCAGTATGTTTGGTGGCTATGTGGGTTCGAAACTGTTCGAAAGATTTGGTGGCGAGAAATTTAAGCCTGTCACTATCGGGCTACTTATCGTGATTGCATTCTTTAGTGCAGGTCGAGTTCTGTTGTAACGAACGGTCTAATTTCTGCAAGGAAAATGGGTACCAGAGCCTACCATTCGATGTGGATAGGGGTGCCCATTTTGACTAGTTGAATAAACTCATCCATATCTTGGTTGGTTAATGCGATACAGCCATCTGTCCAATCGAAACTTTGGATAAAACCTGGCGCACGACGTTCACCGTTTTTAATACCATGAATTTTGATGTTACCACCTGGGTCAACATCATTCTCTTCAGCCCATTGTCTATCAGAAGAGCGCGGATAGTTGATGTGTACCGAACGGTAAAACTCAGAGCGCTCCATGATATAGTCGAGCGTGTATTCCCCTTCTGGCGTTCGGTTATCCCCTTCAAAGCGTTTATGACCTTTCGGTTCCTTACCCAAAGCGATACGAAACTCTTGTACCACTTCATCCCCTTTGAGTAGGTACATTCTGCGTTTCGATTTATCGACTTTCACTAAGGTCACAACTTGCAACAGAGGGTCGATTTCAGAAAAAGAGTCTGGCGCCATGTAGGGTTCTAATAATGAAGCTTGAGCAGAAGCTTTAGGTAAGCGTTGCGATGAACCTTGTGCCAGTTGAGCAATGTGAGTGGATTGCCCCTCACCCAGCACCTCATCTACATCAATCACATGCTTTGATTTTGAAGTGCCAGTAGAGTTAGGAGAGGAAGTTGAGATGCGTTGTGAATGAGCTGGTGCTGACTCAAAGACAATGGTTTCAATAGCGGTAGCGTCAGACACTATCTTCTCAACAACGACCTTTTCGGCGAGTACAATCGGACTCATCAAGAATAAGCATAGTGATAGTGGTAAAAACGGACGCACCCTTATATCTCCTCAAAACGCATCGACATGATTCGGGACTGAGTCTCCATTCCTAGCGACTCATAAAAGCTCTGAGCTTGTTGATTAAACTCCATCACCTCTAATCTTAATTCGATCGCTCCTTGAGCTTGCGCCCATTGATTGAATGACTTCATTAGCGCTCGACCAACGCCTTTACTCTGAATTTGGTCACTCACCACAATAGTGTTCACTCTCGCCACCTTATGAGACTGAATAAAGCTCACACC
The DNA here is from genome assembly GCF_013114585.1 of Vibrio sp. 99K-1. Lineage (NCBI taxonomy): Bacteria > Pseudomonadati > Pseudomonadota > Gammaproteobacteria > Vibrionales > Vibrionaceae > Vibrio > Vibrio sp. 99K-1. Next base: position 12,417 of record NZ_VTXF01000001.1, on the reverse strand, counting down.
TTTGTTCTGCGTGACCTTACCCGCGAGAAAACCAATCACTGCATCCTGTTCAACAGCGACAAAGAAGGCCCCAGTCGGGTCAATCATTAAGCCCAGCCAGTACTCCTCGCTGTCTGCTTTGCTTTGTGACGGCGGCGCAAACACCATAGGCGCACCGAGATGATGTTGATGATTTATCTGATCAGAGAGCGCTAAAATCGCGTTGATGTCAGTTACCTTAGCATTCCGAATTTGCATATCATCACCTTGTTTGAATTCAATAACACCTTAGCAAAAATGGCTTAAATGTGCACCGTTCCACTGGTCGACTCAGACGCTCTGTGAAGGCAGGTGATAAATATTAGGCACTAAGTTTGGGGAAATTGTTCCGCAAATCTCAGGCACATTACCAGCCTTTGAGTGCTACTATCTTCGCAGACCCTAAGTATCGGATACCACTATGATTAAGTTCGCTGTAATTGGAACCAATTGGATTACACAAAAGTTCGTTCAAGCTGCACATGAATCACAATCGATGCAGTTGACTGCTGTCTATTCACGAAACCTAGACAGCGCCGCGCAGTTCGCACAAGAATTCGGTGTTGAAACCACATATGACTCACTTGACGCATTAGCCAACGACAATACGGTTGAAGCGGTATACATCGCCTCACCCAATTCACTGCACTGTGAGCAGTCGATTCTGATGATGGAGCATGGTAAGCACGTCATCTGTGAGAAGCCTGTTGCATCGAATATCACGGAAGCCACACGCATGTTTGAAGTCGCTGAAAAAACCGGTGTGGTACTGTTTGAGGCGTATAAATCTCAATTCCTACCAAACTTTAAACAAGTCCAACTTAGGCTAGAAAAAATCGGCAAGGTACATAAAGCGCACATCAACTACTGCCAGTATTCATCGCGTTACCAAAAATACCTGAATGGTGAAAACCCAAACACTTTTAATCCGGCTTTCTCAAATGGCTCATTGGTCGATATCGGCTTCTATTGCGTTGCAGCAACGGTAGCGCTATTTGGTGAACCTGATAACGCCCAGGCATCTGCAAAACTGCTGGAATCAGGCGTTGATGCGCATGGCTGTGCCATCTTCCAATACCCTGAATTTGACGTGACCCTTGCACACTCTAAGGTCAGCGACTCATATGCGCCAAGCGAGATCCAGGGTGAGCAAGGTGCGATCATCATTGATCACATCGCTGAATGTACCGATGTTAAGATCCGCTACCGTGATGGAAGCATTGAAAATCTCACTCAAGTACAAAGCGAAAACTCAATGAGTTACGAAGCGCAAGCCTTTGCTGATTGTATTGCTGGCGATCACACCACACAAACCGATGCTAAACAGCGCGCATTAACCGTTGCCAAGTTAATTACAAAGATGCGTCAACAGGTTGGTGTCGTTTATCCTGCAGATAAATAATACAGACCATTAAGCTAACACTCTGATTTTAATCACATATCAGTTTATGCATAACTAAATTTAATCCTTACGACAAATAACCGGATTAGTTGATCAGAGGGCTATCTGATTAAATCCGCGTTCGATATCTATCGTATTTATTTAATTTATTGAAGGTGTGTAAAGTGTTTTCAGTTGACGATCGCGTTGTAGCAACAAAAGGTGTTGAACTTGGTGAAATGGTAGTAACTGGTCTAAGTGCTGGTGGTTACTACGTTCACGTTACAACAGTAGAAGGCGCAATGCCGCTTACTTACCCAATGCAAGATCTTAAAAAAGCATAGTCTAACCGCTCTGCTCTTTTAGTAGTCACTCTGCTAAAGGTAACAAAATTGAGGCCTTGGCTGCTTTACTCTTCTGCATTAGAGTTAACAGCCAGGGCCTTTTTTATATCTGCTACTTACCGCCAGCCTTCCTACAGGTTTAGTCATTGCAGCAAAGTCAGTTCCAACAGACAATAGAATGAATTAAAGCGTAACAACAAAGGCTTATTGCCTGCTGATACGCACTCTCTATTGATGTTTAGTGTTTACAGAATTTTCTGGTACATTAGCATCACCTTATACTCACAATGACCATGAACTGAGGGAAGCTATGAAGCTTTATATTTACGACCACTGCCCTTTCTGTGCACGAGTCGCCTACATCGCTCAATCTCTAGGCTTAAACATCAAACTTATTTCTGTGGATTATGATGATGCCCAAACCCTTATCGATTTAATCGGTAAAAAGATGGTACCCGTATTACAAAAAGACGATGGCTCTATCATGGCTGAGAGCCTAGATATCATCGCTTACTTCATGGATTTGAAATCTAGTGACGAGCAGCGTGAGCCATCAGAGCAAGTGACCCTGTTCCAAACTCGCGCATTCCCGCTAAGCCAGTGCATCGGTTTGCCACGTTGGTGGAAACTAGACCTTGCTGAGTACCAATCACCAGCAAGCAAAGAAGCATGGCGCGCAGCCAAAGAAACCGAAGAACTCAACTTCGACAAGCTGATTGAGCAAACACCGCAGTTTGTTGAACAGATTAACCCGCTTCTGAAAGATGCAGAGCTGCTACTGAACTTAGAGAATGGTGAGTCTTCGCTGCCTCTTATCGACCAAGCAGTGTACTTCTCTATGCTGCGTGGCTTCTGCGTTGAGCCAAGCATCACATGGCCACCAGCTCTAGAACGTTGGTTAGAAAAGCAGAGTGAAACGCTAAAACTGTCTCTTCTTCGCTAGAACGATTACAACAAGCACAAACAAAAAATCGAAGCCATCAGGTATATCCCCTGCTAGCTTCGATTTTTTTTATCTTTCACTATTTCGATGACATCAAGCTCTTGTTATTACAACAGGCGCCTTCTCAAGCCGGTTCGCTCTAGGATACGGGTAGAAATCTCTTCAACCGATAACGATGAGGTATTGATATACGGCACTGCCTCTCTACGGAACATCGCCTCTACGGTTTGTAGCTCATACAGACACTGTGAGTCGCTCGCGTATTCACTGCCCGCTAAACGATTCTCACGGATTTCAGTCAATCTTTCTGCATCAATGGTTAAACCAAACAGCTTATGTCGGTATATCTCAAACTCTGGCAGCAGCTTTAATCGCGCCAAGTCATCATGAATGAATGGATAGTTCGCTACGCGTAGACCAAACTGCATCGCCATATACAAGCTTGTTGGCGTCTTGCCACTTCGAGATACCCCCAGCAAGATGATGTCGGCTTCTTCCAGCCCTTTGAGCGTGATGCCATCATCGTGTGCGAGTGTGTATTCGATTGCGGCAATACGGTCGAAATACTTCACCGAGTCCTTGTTCACACTGCGTGAGCGTTGCAACTTAGGAGTCGGCGCCATATGGATGTCATCTTGTACCTTCTGAACAATACTTTCCAACACGTCATAGCAATGGGCAGGCGCTTCAAGCAACTTCGCTTTGATTTCAGGAATCACAATCGAAAAGAACACCAAAGGTTGCTGGCCACTCTCACGGTACGAAGTTTCAATCTCTTTCAATAAATCAGAAAGTTTGTCCTCACTTTCAACAAAAGGAAAGGTTTTCTCATTGGCTTTGAAGGGAAATTGACCTAGAACAACATGCCCTAAAGTCTCACATGTTATGGCCGTTCCATCAGAAACATAGAATACATCACGACTTTGAATATCAATTTGCATTTTTTATTTAATGTTTAAAATTATTTTGAGTAGGATGGTAACCATAATATATATAACAAAACCCTGCTGACTATTACGTCCCCCACAGCTTTAAAAAATAATTTACATTTTTTTAAACTGATACGTAATCGTTTGCCTTTAAATCCCTACAATGCTTGCTATGTTTCTGGAGAAATAAATGCAAAATAATACCCTATGGTTCAATGGCCTATCCATGGAAGATGTCGACAAAGTCGGCGGTAAGAACGCCTCACTGGGCGAAATGGTTTCTAACCTATCCAATGCTGGTGTTTCTGTACCTAATGGTTTTGCTACCACCTCTCATGCGTTTAACGACTTTCTTGACTACAAAGGTCTTGATGAGCGCATTCACCAATTACTTGACGAACTTGATGTTGAAGACGTTGACGCACTGCGTAAGACAGGTGCAACGATTCGACAGTGGGTTCTAGAAGCCCCTTTCCCAGAATCACTAGAGCAAGACATCCGTGATAACTACCGCGAGCTAATCGAAGACAACGAAGAATTGTCTGTTGCTGTGCGTTCATCTGCAACTGCAGAAGACCTTCCAGATGCTTCATTCGCAGGCCAGCAAGAGACCTTCCTTAACGTGAAAGGCATCGACGCTGTACTGGAAGCAACCAAGCACGTTTACGCTTCTCTATTTAACGACCGCGCTATCTCTTACCGTGTACACCAAGGCTTTGACCACCGCGGCATTTCATTGTCTGCGGGTATCCAACGCATGGTTCGTTCAGACAAAGCCTCTTCAGGTGTGATGTTCACCCTTGATACAGAGTCAGGCTTCGACCAAGTGGTATTCATTACCTCTTCTTGGGGTCTAGGTGAAATGGTTGTTCAAGGTGCTGTGAACCCAGATGAGTTCTACGTGCACAAGCCAATGTTAGAAGCAGGCCACCAGCCTATCGTGAAGAAGACCTTTGGTTCTAAGTTGATCAAGATGATCTACTCAACCAACCAAGAAATTGGCAAACAAGTTGATATCATCGACACCGATACGCAAGAGCGTAACGAGTTCTCACTAAATGACGAAGAGATCAAAGAACTAGCAAAACAAGCGATGATCATCGAGAAGCATTACCAACGCCCGATGGACATTGAGTGGGCGAAAGATGGCATCGATGGCAAGCTTTACATCGTTCAAGCTCGTCCAGAGACGGTATGTTCTCAAAGCGACCAAAACGTTATCGAGCGTTACGAACTGAACAACAAGGCCGATGTGCTAGTTGAAGGCCGTGCGATCGGTCAACGTATCGGCTCTGGCCCAGTTCGTTTGGTTGACTCACTAGACCAAATGTCACTGGTTCAAGAAGGCGATGTACTAGTAACAGACATGACAGACCCAGATTGGGAACCTGTTATGAAGAAAGCCTCTGCGATTGTTACAAACCGTGGCGGTCGTACTTGTCACGCAGCAATCATCGCTCGTGAGCTAGGTATTCCAGCAATCGTTGGCTGCGGCAGCGCAACAAGCAACCTTGAAGACGGTGCGACCGTGACAGTGTCATGTTCTGAAGGCGAAACTGGCTACGTGTACCAAGGTGAGCTAGAGTTCGAAATTAAACGTTCTGAGGTTGATGAGCTGCCATTGCTACCGACTAAAGTGATGATGAACGTGGGTAACCCAGATCGTGCTTTCGATTTCGCGCAGATTCCAAACGAAGGTGTTGGCCTTGCTCGTCTCGAGTTCATCATCAACAAGATGATCGGTATTCACCCGAAAGCACTGCTTAACTTCGATGCGCAATCTGATGAGCTTAAAGCTGAAATCACACAGCGTATTCGTGGTTACAAAGATCCTATCGATTTCTACGTAGGCAAACTAACAGAGGGCATCGCGACCATCGCTTCTGCATTCTGGCCTAAGCGTGTAATCGTACGTATGTCTGACTTTAAGTCGAACGAGTACAGCAACCTAGTCGGCGGCAAAGAGTTCGAACCACATGAAGAGAACCCAATGCTGGGCTTCCGTGGTGCATCTCGTTACATCTCGCCAGTATTCGAAGACTGTTTCGAGCTAGAGACTCAAGCGATCAAACGTGTTCGCAACGAAATGGGTCTTAAGAACGTTGAAATCATGATTCCATTCGTTCGTACACCAAGCGAAGCGGCATCGGTTATCGACATTCTGGCTAAATTCGACCTTCGCCGTGGCGACCAAGGCCTGAAAGTGATCATGATGTGTGAGCTACCATCGAATGCAATTTTGGCTGAAGAGTTCTTGAAGTACTTCGATGGCTTCTCTATCGGCTCAAACGATATGACTCAGCTGACGCTTGGTCTAGACCGTGACTCTGGTGACGTTGCACACCTATTCGATGAGCGTAACCCAGCTGTGAAAGCGATGCTGAAAATGGCTATCGACGCGGCAACCAAAGCCGGTAAGTACGTGGGCATTTGTGGCCAGGGCCCATCTGACCATGATGACCTAGCGGAGTGGTTAATGGAGCAAGGCATCAGCTCTGTATCCCTAAACCCAGATACAGTTATCGATACATGGTTGAAGCTAGGCAACGTTGCTAGCAAGTAACCTTCTCTAATCAAGATACGAATAAAGCCAGTCAGTACGACTGGCTTTTTTAACTATTCTAATAAGGCTCTGGCATTGTCACCTTGTTCATAAATATACAGGCTGACACGAGACAATATGGTTATCTCTTCCATGCTCACTTGGAGTGAGTTTTGCCCTCTTCCAAGGTTCGCCCTCAAGCGATCCACAAGCTCCTGCACGGCGATCAAATCATCTCTCGCTTTAGGTACTCGCGTCTTCATGAAGTTAAACCATTTTTCACTCATATTACGGTTTACTTTGGCGAGCACTTCGCTATTAGTAATAGTAAATGCCTTAGCTAGATTACCGCCATCGCGCAGAATATCGTAAATGATATGACCATTTTTCTTCGCTACCATCATGTTCCGAGTATTAAGCTGTAGCTCACCAATATGTCCATTGGCCATTTTTAAGAAGAACTTAATGTCTTTGTAGCCGGCATCGGTTGCTCCGCAGTTGAATTTAGCATTGTCGCCTTGGCTGGTACCGTAACGATCTTTCATCGCAGACTGGTGATGTTTTAGCTCAATGAACTCTTTGGTCAAAATGATCATCGCCTTAGCAACGATCATATCATCCATATTCTCGAATACGATGGTCATACGAGCGGCATCTTTAAGATCACCGATGTCGTAATGACGTTTACGATTAGTGATCTTGTCTAACGCCCCATGGAAATCTTTTACACCAAGATAAGCTCCCGGCGGCTGTTTGAGTGTACCGTTACATACTGAAGCCACTTTAACAGCAAACTCTCTGAGCGCTTCTTGCGCTTCAACGGTTTCCATAAACATCATGAAAAGCTGCTTTTTCTTAAGCGTGGCATTGGCAACCTGATTTCGAGAACCAAAATCTAGGTTGCCGTTTGCTAGCTTCTGACTCGATGATTCATCCAAGTAATTATGAATCTTCTCTTTCTGCGTCATGATGTCGAGAATCACCTGATCTTGCTTTTTATTCGCTTCATTCAGGTAATCGAAGTTTTCGACCTTCTGTTTTAGAGCTTGTAGCTTCTGTTGGTAATCTTTGACGTTAACCAATCGAAAGCCCTGAGACATGATGCCTTGCTGGTTTATCTTGGCGAGCACCTTAGCCTTATTCTTTCTAACTTGCTCTTGGCTAATCTGAATTTCTTCTGTGGTCGGCATATCTTAGTTCCCTCTCCAATATGCAGTTCATTCTGTACTGTCGGATGCACTATCCGTTTTCCTATAAGAATACTAGTTTATGGATTTGATAATTACATTAGCCATGAAGGATAAGCCTATAAAATAAATAAGGTTTGAGAGGTAGTTCCATAAAGTCACAGAACAAAATGCGCCAATTCTATCAACCGCAGGGTTAAGGAATATAACGAGATCCGGTAACAATGATTGGTATCGTGCAGGCCTTACGTTATCCTTTACACAATTCTTCACAGCTCGACGTTACCGCTGTGAGTCTATCTTCAAGACCAAAAAGAGTAATATGAATTCTACTACCGCAACTCCCTCGCCTTCGCTTGGCCGACAACTCTATACCATGACGTGGCCAATGCTGTTTGGGGTGCTTTCTCTAATGAGCTTCCAACTTGTAGACAGTGCCTTCATTGGTCAGCTAGGTGTACTACCGCTCGCTGTTCAAGGTTTCACGCTACCTATTCAGATGATCATCATCGGAATTCAAGTCGGGTTGGGCATCGCGACCACAGCAGTCATTGCACGTGCCATTGGTGCTAACGAAATGCGCTACGCTAAGCAGCTAGGTGGGCTTGTGATCGCAATGGGAAGTGTGAGTGTCGCACTTTTTTCAGTCATCATTTATCTGCTTCGTGGCCCAATTTTAGAACTACTCGATGCGCCAGCAAGCGTATTGCCGATCATTGACTCTTACTGGATCTATTGGCTAATCAGCTCTTGGACAGGTGCGTTACTCTACTTTTACTACAGTGTGTGTCGTGCCAACGGTAATACTATGCTGCCCGGCTCGATGATGATCGCGACCAGCATCATTAACTTGATATTGGACCCAATCTTCATCTTTACGCTCGACATGGGCATCAACGGTGCAGCGATTGCGACAATTTTAGCGTTCGGTGCGGGCATCTTTATCGTGGCGCCCAAAGTAACCAAGAAACATTGGATGACGTTCGACTGGCACGATCTTGATATCGGCAAGAGTGTTCGCTCGATTGGCAACATCATGGGTCCTGCGATGGTGAGCCAATTGCTGCCACCTGTATCCTCTATGTTGGCGACTAAACTGCTGGCAGGCTACGGTACGGCTGCCGTTGCGGCTTGGGCGCTGGGTTCTCGTTTTGAATTTTTCTCGATTGTAGCGGTGCTTGCCTTAACCATGTCGATGCCACCAATGGTTGGTCGCATGTTGGGAGAAAAGAACCTGACTGATATTCGCAGTTTAATCAAGATTGCCGCAACCTTTGTACTTGGCTTTCAAGTCGTAATTGCGCTCGTTACGTGGGTATTCTCAAGTGGATTAGCAGGATTGATGACGAGCGACAGTGAAGTAACCACAATCCTAAACTATCACCTCATGATTGTCCCAATCAGCCTTGGTCCTCTGGGTATTTGCATGCTGATGGTGTCGGTTTCGAACGCCCTAGGTAAGTCTTACACCGCATTAACGATTTCAGCATTGCGTCTGTTCGCTTTCTTCTTGCCCTGTTTATGGATTGGCTCTCAGCTTGTTGGAATTGAAGGCCTATTCTGGGGTGCTATGATAGGTAACGTGTTCGCCGGAACCTGCGCATGGTTCATGTACCAACGCGCTTTAGGCCAAGTTGAAGCTAAACTTGCCAGCTAACTCGCGAGTGAACTTTTAGTTATTAAAAACAAAAAAAGCAGCTACTTAGGCTGCTTTTTCTTACCTTTTTATGACCTATGGCTCGCTCAGATACGACCTTTTACAATTAGCGCCCCTTACATAACAACTTGCTTCTACATAATGGGTTTGCTCTTTCTTGGATTCAAGTTATTGACGACTAAATTTATAAATCTCCAATAGTCAAGACGTTAACTCAGTTATAGTAAAACCCCTCCCCAAAATATGAATAAAACCTATTACTATGTGAAGTTATCCCCATAAATAATCGCAGCGACATCCCTTCTAAAAGATTTAAAGTAGCCTGCTTTAAGAGTGGATCCTTGATCAAAAAGAGCGCACAGCTTCTACGACACCAGAACAATTAGATCAAGGTTGAGTGTCGGAAGTAGAAATACGTATCCAAGACAATCTAGAGAAAAAAGAGCACGGTATGCAATCTGATCTTTGAACACCACTCAGCAAAACATAGAACTGGTGTTAAGAAACACAAATCATTCCAAGTGAGAGCTATCAGTAATAGTTATGTTTCAATGCCATGTTAACAATACTCTACACTTCCATTAACAACATTTCACATTGACAAGAAACATGTCCTCTTTTTGCTATTTATTGTCTCTATCTTGTTACTTGTAAAAAGTTGTGAATTGTACAATTTACACTTCTAATTTATCAATGAGGTGTTATTTATCATATGTTTTCACAGCAAATAAAAAATAGTATTAAGAAGTCGATTTCATTAATTTTTATTTTATTCATTATAATCCCATCATTAACTGCATGTGGTGGCGGGGGCGGTGATAGCAAGGATGATTCACATACAAAGAGATTAGAGAAGATCACCATCGAAGAAGTCTCTAAAAATAATATCCTAGACTCTAACGAGGCTTTATTAGATACAACGTTAAAATTTAAAGCAATCGGGTATTATGATGATAATAGTACTAGTGATATCACATCATCAGTAGAGTGGGTCAGTAGTGAACCTGAGTTCGCCAGCTTTGATAAACCGGCACAATTAAAGACACTTCAAAGCGGACAAACAACTATTATAGCAAAAACAACCAATATTAGTGCGACTTGGTCACTATCTATATTAGAGCCTGTCGCGATTACAATTTCACCTCGGGTCAAAACAATAGATTTTGATAATAACCAAATGGTTTATGTGCCAAATGGAACCTCGATAACACTTGATTGTATCGTGGAGTGGAGTGACCGTTCAAAACGTGATGGTACAAGTTATGTTTCATGGACTCTAGATAACAGAAGTTTTTCGCAAAGCTCATCTGAAAAAAATCGCTTCAAAGCTATAGGTGATATTGCAGATATCACGGTTCTATCAGCTAATTTTGATGGTTTTACAAGTAATAGTGTTTCGTTAGAAATAAGCGATGCGATGCTAAAAGAGATTATTATTAGCCCAACCACTAACTCTGAGAAGACAACTCAATTAAGCAGCGCTTTGTACGGAACAAGCCTAGAGTTTACTGCAGTGGGTGTCTATCAAGGTCCAAGAGATGAACAGGTAAAACATATTGATATCACAAAAGATGTAAGATGGGTCTCAAGTGCACCAGATGTATTCAATAATGCTGAGGGTAACAATCTTTTTACTGCTGATAGTGGAGTAGGAAAAAGCAAAGCTACTATATCTGCAAGAATGTTTGATATCGAAAGTAATCCACAAGAAATGACAATTTCTGATTCTACATTGGAATATATTGAAATTACTGGTACAAATAATTTGGTTAACAATGTTGAATTTTCACTTTCCGCAATCGGCCATTATACAAGTAAAGAAAAAGTTGACAATAAAATAACAGCTGATATTACGTCCTTTGTGGACTGGTCAAGTTCAGATGAGGAAGTTATAAAACAGACGGGGCATAATAGTTTCGTGCCAATAAAAGAGTCTAACAACATATCCATCACTGCAGAAATAAATGGTAAAGATAATAATATATCGAAAGAATTTAACGTTGTTGCGGGAAAACTTAAAAGCATTACAATTTCAGAAATACATAACTACCCTAGCTACCCAGATATAAATACCGTCCCATATAATAAAATTCGAACTTATAGGGCTATAGGAGAGTACACTATCAATGATTCGCATGATACTGTTTCATTAGATATCACAGATAATGTCAAATGGCAGTTAGATCAAGAAGAGGAAGCTTTTTACTTATTTGGCAGTACTGTACTTGCTATTTCGCATAACCAAAGCTCAGCGGCTATATTTGCCATCGGTGACAACAAAACAAAAGTAACCAGTAACCTTATCAATCTCACTAACATCGATTTTAATAAAACATTTACCTTAGGAAAGCATAAATACAGCTTATCTGAGTTAATGTTAAATCCAGATGGGTCCCACAATCATTATGAAAATGATTTTTGGTGGGGTGTCGGTACATGGCAGGATTCTGTTACTCGTTGTACAGATTCGGGGAAAAGGCTAGCTACAGAAGAAGAATTACAAACTATTCAATCGACTATAGGTGATGTTGGTAACGCTTTTGGCTGGCCAGTCGGTAATGGTGGACTTGAATATTGGACCACGGATCATGGAAAAGAAGAGAACAGTCATATTAGTAAAAACATGAATATCTTTGGTGGAAGCTATGACGAAGGAGACTGGGTAACTAACGCTAGTATTTGTGTATCAGATATTGAATAAAACATCCCTTAGCCTGCAAGTAATTAAAAGCCAGTTGGTATCTACCAACTGGCTTTATTTGTTATTAGCAAGATATTTCTTTCACGTCTATCAGCCACGTGAGGGTGGTGAGTAAGTGAAGAAAACGGTAACTGTAACTCCTATATTAGAAAGCAGACGCCCCTACTAGCAGAGCGTAGATACTCTGAATCACGTCATCTCACGGCCGTGTCTTCTCCCCCCTTCCATCGAACGCTTAGGTTGCTTGGTAGGACTTACGCGCACGTACAAATACGTTTAAAACGTGTTAGGCAGCTTTGTGGAAAGCATATAAAAAGCTCGATTCTAAACACGCCTTAACGTCTCATATGTATCAAGGTAACTATCCGCGATCATATGGCACTCTATATACCACGCGCCTCTACAGTACAGAAAACCAGCCATAGAATCTTTAAACGCTATGATGCCGGTACAACTTATTTCATCGCCTCCTGCGCATCATGTAGATGTAATCAACATACGTCGTCAATGGGCCCACAACGCGACTAACAAGCTAATAAAGCAGCTAGACTGAACCATCTACACTGCAGACCGTACGCCAATAGAGCGTTGAATAATATAAATTTAGACACAAAAAAGCCCGCTGATTTCTCAGCGGGCTTTCTAATGGTGGTGGAGGGATAGGGATTTGAACCCTAGAACCGCTATTAACGGTTGCCGGTTTTCAAGACCGGTG